>JANPKP010000663.1:0-5515 GCA_031426095.1 Gemmataceae bacterium | reverse complement strand
AAGGCACTCCCCCGCCGCACCTTCCTCAAGGCCGCCGGCATCTCGCTGGCTTTGCCGCTCCTGGACGCGATGCGCCCTACGCTCGCCCGGGGTGGCGAACCGCCCGTCCCGCGGCGATTCGTCGGAATGATGACGAATATGGGGATTATCCCGCAGTACTTCTTCCCTCAACAGGAAGGGCGAGACTTCGAACTCACGCCGTACCTTGAGATCCTGAAGGCGCACCGAAACGACTTGACGATCCTCTCCGGCGTCTCGCTACCGGGCGTGGACGGTGGGCACGCTTCGGAGAAGTCGTTCCTCACGGGCGCGCCGGGGGCCAGCCGGGGGTCGTTCAAGAACTCGGTATCGCTGGACCAGGTCATGGCCGAGAAGATGGGCGGCGACACGCGGTTCCCCACGCTCTCCCTTGCCATCGGCAACGAGTCGCTCGGCCTCTCCTACACCCGTAGCGGATCGATGATCCCCCCGGAACGCAGTCCGCTCAAGCTCTATCAGAAACTCTTTGTTGAGAATACTGCCAAGGACCAGGCCGCGTCCCGGCTTCGCCTCTCGGAAGACCGCAGTCTGCTCGATTCGCTGCGCGAACAGTCCAAACGGCTGGTAAAAAATGTCGGTGCGGCCGATCGCGACCGACTCGACCAGTATTTCACGAGTGTCCGCGACCTCGAATGCCGGCTGGCGAAATCCGAGGAATGGCTCGGCAAGCCGAAGCCGAAAGTCGCGGCCCCGATCCCTGAAGACGTCAAGGACGGCAACGACCTGGCAACGAACAGCCGCGCGATCTTCGACTTGGTCCGGCTCGCGCTGGAGACGGATTCCACGCGAGTCGTGACGATCTGCGTCAACAACGCGAGCGTCACCCCGACGAAAATTGCCGGCGTCCACACCAACACCCACGAACTGACGCACCACGGCAACCGTGAAGAAAAACTGGCCGAACTCATGCGGATTGAGCGGACGCAATTCTCCGCCCTCGCCGAGTTCCTTACCGCACTGCGCGCCGTCCGCGAGAACGCCAAGCCACTCTTCGATCAGACGTCCGTTCTCTACGGAACGAACATGGGGAGTGCGAACTCCCACTCCAACGACAATCTCCCGGTGCTCCTGGCCGGCGGCGGATTCAAGCACGTCGGACATCTCGTATTCGACCGCAAGAAGAACTACCCGCTGAGCAATCTTTACGTCAGCCTTCTCCAACGAATGGGCATCGAAGCCGGATCCTTCTCCAGTGGGTCGAGCACCATGCGCGGCTTGGCCATGACGTAAAGTTTGGCTCCACCGCCGAGTTCGAGTGGGTGAACCCGAATCACTGAACCTGACTGGTCAAGGCTGAGCCGCCTGTCAACAACTGCAGTCGCTCGCTTTCCACCGGCACAGAAAATCCTTTCCGGATTGCGCCAACATGAAATTCTCCCATCTCGTTGTCGTGGCCGCTCTGGCACTTGTCGCGGAGACTCGAGCCGAGGCTGCCGACTCGCTCGACCTTCCCGTCGTCTTCGAGCTTGAACGCGCTTCCACGGTCACCGTGGTCATCGAGGACGCCGCGGGCAAACGCGTGCGGAACCTGGCCGCGGCCGTGCGTCTGTCGCCCGGCAAGAACCTGCTCAGTTGGGACGGTTACGACGACGGAGAACTCCAGAAGGACGGTTCGACCATCCGCCACCGCGTCCCGCCGGGCAGGTATCGCGCGCGGGGCATCACCGGCGACGGCGTCCGGCTGATCTACGAGTTCCCGGTCAACAGCCCCGGCACGCCGCCGTGGTTCACCAAGGAACGCGACGGCGCGTGGCTGGCGGATCACACCTCGGCGCAGTCGGTGGTCGTGGCGCCGGCCTCCGACACCGGCTTCCTCGGACGCGGTCAGTCGCGACTGATCGTCTCGGCGAAGACCGCCGAAGCCGGCGACGCGTTCATGGCGCTGGACCTGAACGGCAAGAAGATCATCGGCAACAGCGATTTCGGCTGGAACGGCGCCTACGCCATGACGCTCGACCGCGGCCCGCAGGCGCCCGCGGGTGATGGCGACCCGTGGCTCTATTGTTTGCTGGTGGACAAGAAGGAAGTGACCCTCAACGTCTTTTCCCGTTCGGGCAAGACGGGGACGCCGTTCAAGCAGACGACCACCGCCGGTGCCACTTGGAATGGCGGCAAGATCGGGGATTCGGTCGCAGCCTGGAACGGCATCGTCGTCATCAGTGTGCCGCATGAAAAGGTGCTGATGGTGGTCGATCCGCGCGCAAAAGACCTCGCCAAACGGTTGCTCGGCCGGATCGCACAGGAGGATCCGCGCGGGGTGCTGTTCGACCCCGAGGGCCGCCTGCTGGTCGCCACGGCGCGGCAGGTGAAACGCCTGACCCTTGATTTCGCCAAGGCGACCGTGCTCCGCGAAGAGGTAGTGGTCACGCAGGATTTGGAAGACGCCCAACAACTCACCCAGGACAAGGCCGGCAACCTCTACGTCGGCGATTGGGGGAAGCAGCACGTGGTCAGGGTTTTCAACCCGGCCGGCAAGTTGGTGCGCACCATCGGCAAGCCGGGCGGGCCGCAGTTGGGGGGAAGCTTCGACAACGAGCGGCTGCACTACCCCAAAGGCCTCGCGATCGATGAGCGGGAACAACTGTGGGTGGTCGACGTCGACCACCTGCCCAAACGCATTACGACGTGGTCGGCCGCGGACGGCAAACTCCTGCGGACATTCATCGGCGGCCCCAAGTACGGCGGGGGTGGCACCCTCGACCCCCAAGACCGCACGCGGATGTACTACGGCATCTTCAACGGCGGCTACGCCATGAAGCTGGACTGGGCCAAAGGCACGGCGGTCGTGGAGAGCGTTTACACCCGGCCGGAGCAGTGGGCGGGGCAGGATCGGGACAAGACCATCGGCGCGATGCCGGAGGATGCCATCCATGTCGGCGCGAACACTTACCTGGTGCCCAATTTCAATGGCGGCGGCGGTCACAATCCGGGCGAATGTACTGTCTGGCAGCTTGGTAAAGATAACGTCGCCGTCCCGGTGGCCATTATCGGCGGGACGCATTTCCAGGAGGCATCCCACGGCGGTTGGAATCCGTCGCGCAATCCGGGCGTCGCGGAACTTTTCAAGAAGATGCCCTCCACTCACCTGATGATCTGGTCCGACCGGAATCGGGACGGGCGTGCGCAGCCGGAGGAATTCACATCGTGGCCGACCGCCACGCCTTACATCGGCCAAAACATCCGCTTCAACGCCGACCTCTCCTTCACCGTCCGCGGCATGGCCGTGCCGGCTCCGGACTTCCTGCCCAACGGCGTGCCCGTCTGGCCGGGCGCACGCGCCCCCGTGGCGGTGACCGGCGACGAGCGGCCCGCGAACACGCTCGCGACCACCGACGGCTGGGTACTCAATGTCGACTGGGGCAAGCAGCGCGACATCCTCGGCTTTCGCAACAACAAGCGCATGTGGGACTACCCGAGCCTCGAAGGAACCCGCATCCCCTCCAAGCCCGGCACCATCATCATGGCCAAGCGCTTCCTCGGCGCTCCCTTTGCCCCGAAGCTTGGCGAGGCCGGCATGGTCTTCGGCATCAACGGCGAGAAGGGCAGCATGTACCTGATGACCACGGATGGATTGTTCATCCAGGACGTCGGCGGCGACATGCGGGTCTCGCCGACCATCGACTCGAAATTCCCCAAGGCGGAACGCGGCATGGTGGTCGAAGGCGTCTCCTTCCACGACGAGCACTACGGTCCCAGCCTGTCCCAGACCAAGGAAGGCGATGTCGTGCTCATCGCCGGCAAGGAATTCAGCGCCGTGTTCCGCGTGGACGGCCTGGCCAAGATCAAGCGTCGCGAATTCGCGACCTTCGATCTCGACGTCGCCCGCCTCGCCGGACTGCCCGAGACCCAGGTGCTTCCGGCGCGGCAGCAGGGCCGGCTCTCGCTTTCGGTCGGAATCGGCGGAGTCGCGCCGCGGGTCGACGGGGACCTTGCGGACTGGGGGCCGGACACCGCTTGGGCCAAGCTCGACGACCGGGCCGGCGCCACCCTGCGGGTCGTCGGCGATCGGCTCTTTGCGGCGTGGCGGACGGGCGACGCGAAGGCCCTCTCGAACGCGCCGGGCGAGCCGAAGTTCATCTTCAAACGCGGAGGGGCTGTCGACCTCATGATCGCCGCCGATCCGAAAGCCAAGCCGCAGAGACTCGAACCGGCGGCCGGCGACCTCCGCCTGCTCGCCACGTTGCAGGACGGCAAGCGGACGGCGGTGCTCTACCGGGCCGTGGTGCCGGGTACGCCCGCGGCCGATCGGGTGCCCTTCGAATCACCGGTCGGCCGCGTGGACTTCGACCGGGTCGAAGTGGTCAGCGATAAAATCGAGCTGGCTCAGCGCGGCGGCGACATCGAGCTGTCCGTCCCGCTCGCCGTGCTCGGAATGAAGGTCGGCAACGGCACCCTCCTGCACGGCGATCTCGGCCTACTGCGGGGCAACGGTGCCATGACGAGCCAACGTCTGTACTGGAACAACCTCGACACCGCCATCTGCAGCGACATCCCGAGCGAAGCCCGCCTAATGCCCTCCAACTGGGGCACCTGGCGTTTCCTCCCGCACGCCATGCTCGGCCGCATCGAGGCGACCGCCCCACCCAAGGATCTGGTCCCCGGCCTGGCCTGGCGCTATGCCGAAGGGAAGTGGGACGCCGCGACTGACCTCTCCAAGCAGCCCGTCAAATCCAGCGGCAATGCCCCGCTTCCCGATCTGAAAGGGGTCAAGGCACGCCCGGAAAACTTCGGCGTGATCTACGAAGGGTTCATCGAGGTTCCACGCGCGGGCGTCTGGACCCTCTCCGGCATGGTGAACGACAGTTGCCGGGTCTGGGTTTCCGGACTCCCGTTCGTGGACGACACCGGTGCCGGCGGCAACGGCGGCCATGACTTCGAGGGCAGTGCCATGCAACTCGCCGCGGGCCTCCACCCGCTGCGCATCGAATACATTCAAAAGGGCGGCAGTTCGGGATTCCGGCTCGACTGGACTGGTCCTGAACAACCCAAAAAGCAGATCCCCGCCGCGGCCTTCAAAAGCAAACCGTGAGGTTGGCCCTCAGTCGTTCAGCTTACCCCCCCAGATACTCCATGAAACTCCACGCACGAATCGTTTTCTTCATCGCCCTGACCATCGCCTCGTTGACCGCACCCCGGTCGGGTCGCGCCGCCGAGCCGCCGGTGAACATCATTTTCGACACGGACATGGGCGGCGACTGCGATGACGTGGGCGCGCTGTTCGTTCTTCACGGGGCGGTCGAACGCGGAGAAGCCCGGCTGTTGGCCATGATGGGATGCGTCTCGGCGGACGCGATCGCCCCGGCCTTGGACGGGATCAACACGTGGTTCGGACGCCCGGAAATCCCGGTAGGAACGCTCAAGGATCCCGGCTTGCTGGTCGGCCCTCATTACACGACAGAACTCGCGAAACGGTTTCCGCATCGTTTTCAAAGTGGCAAGGACTATCCGGACGCGGTCGTGCTCTATCGCCAGCTCC
>JANPKP010000662.1:0-2181 GCA_031426095.1 Gemmataceae bacterium | reverse complement strand
ATCGCGAGATCGATGAAGCCCGAGATTTGAAATATAAGGCATTATTCGAAAGACCATTCATTGTCCGCAACGGCCAAGGTGAAAGCGAGACGTTCCTCGTTGGCGGGTAGCCCTTTCGACATTGGCCTTTCGTTTACGCGGCGTTCCAGAGGTGGCTCCATTCTGGAGTGTCGGCGAGGGCTACGAGTTCCACCAGTGGGCCGACGTGCTTCACGAGCCAGCGGGCGCCGGTCATCTTGAACCGACGGTTCACCAACTGCTTCACCGCCCCTTCCACCGCTCCGCTGCCGATGCTCCTGCCCGCGGCCAATCGCCCCGCGTAATCCAAGCGTGTCGGGTGCTTGGCCAGATACGCCGCCGCCGCGATCAGCGGGTCGGCCGAGACGCCGTCGGGAACCGTGGCGAACAGCGTCGCCAGCCAGCGGTCGAACCCCGTTTTGCCTTCGGCCACCATCGCTTGCCGCCCGGCGTCCGTGCGGGTCTTCGTCGCCTCGGTGCCGTCGCCCCAGACCGCCTTGACCGCATCGCTGACATGTTCCAACGCGTGGTAGACATCGAGTACGCCGGACGCTTGCGGGAAGACCTCCTCGGCCAAGTTCCAGATCCACTCGGCACCGTCGCCGAGGACGGTCACCGTCTCGGCGAGGGTCGCGTTCAAGCGGTCGGCTTCCGCCCGCACCCGCTTCGCGAACTCGGACGATTCCTCGATGGCGGCGATGGCCACACGGATCGTCGGCTTCGGCAATTCCCGCGTATCCCACTCGGCCGGCGTTGCCGCGTCCCCCGCTTCACGCCTCAAAAACAAGGCCATTTTCACGTCGCGGAAGCCGCCGCGGGTGTTGACCTTCCCGGCGTCGATCGGCACCTCGATCGTGCCGGCGGCCTCGGCGAACCGCGTCGCATCGGCCCGCGTGGGACGTTCCGCCGCCGCCCGCTTCGCTTCGCCGTGCGTGATCCGGCGGATCGTCTCGTCGTCCAAAGTCCAGCCGCAGAACTCTCCGATCATCTGTTGGGCTTTGGCGAACGACTCGTGGACGCCGGCCCGAACGACCAGGCGTTTCGCCCGGAGCGTGACATAGCCGTCGATCCCCAGCGTCGCGTCGGCCGGGTACTCGTTGACCCCGTCGCCGACCACATACATCCGCGTCAGTTCCACCCGGCCCAAGGCCGTCATCACGTCGCGGGATCGACGCCCTTTGGACTTGGTCCCCGGACTTTTTTTTGGGCGTCGGCGCGGGCCTGCACGGTGGCGGCCAGATTGTCACGCAGGAGCTTGCGTCCGGCATCGAGGGCGAGGCCCTCGCACCGGTCCAGGACGGTGCCGTGGACGGCCGTGGCGCCGAGCACGCGCATCTCGGCGGCGTAGGCGACGAAGCGTTCGATTTCGAGGCGTTCCGCCTCGGTGGAGTATTCGATGGTGAGCGTCGGCATCCGTGCCTCCGTGAAAAGATGGGGTGCCTCAGAAGGGTAACCGAAAACGAGTGCCAAATTCCAGAGGGACACCCTTTCGGATGCCGGGAATCACGCATTCACGGTGGCGTTGGCCGGGCTGCCGGGGGCACGGCGGCAACTGGCGAACTTCAGCAGACTTGCGGCGATTCCCTTCGCTGCGGCCACGCGGTGGCCGGGCCATTGCATCGCCTGCCAGTACCACTTCAACGCGGTCAGCGGTTCACTGGGCCGCATCACGTAGGCGAGTGTTTGGCAGGTCGAGCCATAGCCTTCGGCCACGACGGCGGCCGGGAGTTCCTGCACCAAGCCCCGGCGGTACACGGCCCGGTTCTTGATGCAGAAGACCGTGGCCACGCGATCCGAAAGCTTCTGCGAGAGGTTGCCGTGGCCCGTGCGGTAGAGCACCAGCGGTTCGGGCACGTAATCGAATTCGTAGTGCTTCGCCACGCGCAGCCAGAGGTCGTAATCGATGGCGAGGTCGATGCCGGGGTCGAAGCCGCCGACGAAATCGAAGACTTCCCGGCGGAGCATCACCGTGCTGAAGCAGACGAAGTTCTGCGTGAAGATGTTGGTGAGCACATTCCCTTTGGGGAAGTTCGCGGGCGGCTCGCCGGTGATCTTCCCGGTTTCGTCGATGAGCTTGCGGCCGCTGAACACGACGCCCACTTCGGGGCGGTCGAACAGCTTCAATTGCTTTTCAAGTTTGGTGGATTCCCATGCATCGTCGGC
>JANPKP010000661.1:0-5217 GCA_031426095.1 Gemmataceae bacterium | reverse complement strand
GTAAGCTGGCTTGATCGGACATCGTAAAGTCGTCATGTCGTCTGGTCATCACGTCGCCGACCTTTGGCACCGACTTGATGACCTGACGACTTGACGACGTGCCCCGTTCAGATCGCCTCCGGCCCCCGCTCCCCCGTTCGGATGCGGATGCAGTCTTCGAGCGGGAGGATGAACACCTTGCCGTCGCCGATGCGGCCCTCGGGGCCGGTGCGGGCGGCGGCCATGATGGCGTTCACCGTCGGCTCCACGAAGTCCTCGTTCACCGCGATCTGGAGCTGCACCTTCCGCAGCATGTTCACCGTCAGCTCGTGCCCGCGGTAGACCTCCGTGTGCCCCTTCTGGCGGCCGAACCCCAGCACGTCCACGATGGTGAGGCGGAACACCTCCACCGTGTTCAGCGCCTCCTTCACGGCGTCGAGCTTGTCCGGCTTGATGATGGCGAGAATGAGTTTCACGGCCGCCCCCTTTCGCCACACGATACCACGGTTTCGCCCTGCGGCACGTACTCCTCGCCGACCGCGTAGTTGCCGAACCGCAGCGAGTACGCCCCCTCGAACCACGCCCGGACGTGCGGCAACACGCCGGCGTCGTACTCCGGCCGCGTCACCAGCGACGGGCCGAACGGGGCGAGGCGGATTTCGCCCTGCTCCACGACGAGTTGGCCCGCCTTGAAGACCCAACGGGGGAGCTCGAACATCGCCCGCCGGTCGTCGCTCGGGGTGTAGACGGTGATGTCCGCGTCGGCCCCGATGCCGAGGTGGCCCTTGTGCGGGAGGCCGAGCATCCGGGCGGGTCCGGCCCGCGTCACGACGGCGATTTCGGAGAGGGTGTATTCCCGCTCCAACTCGGCGAGCGTGCAGCGTTGCTTCACCGCCTCGGGCACGCGCTTCAGCACCTCGCGGCGGTAGTCCTTGCTCATGAGTAAGGCGCAGATGTCGGGGTACGCCACGAACGACCCGCCGTTCGGGTGGTCGGTGCTCATGGCCACCCGCCAGGGGTCGGTGACGAGCAAGTACCACTCCAGGCCGATGGCCCACTGGAGGGCGTGGACGAGGCTCTTGTCCTTGTACTCGATCGGCACCACGCCGCAGCCGGCCTCGCACTCGGTGTCGCCGTTGAACCACTTCCGGCCCGTCACCTTGCGGAGGTAGTAGCCGAGCGGGCCGTCGCCGGTCATGGAGGTGGTGTCGCCGAACACCACCTGCCCCACGTCGACCGTGAGGTTGGGGTGGGCGTTCACGTACTCGGCGAGTTGGGGCACCTTCGAGCAGAACGTCCCCTGGTCGTCCGGGCCGCCGCCGTAGCTGTGGAACTGGACGTGGGTGAAGTGGGCCCGGTGGCCCTCGACGGCCCGCATCGTTTCGAGGGTGGTGGCCCAGTTCCCGGGCATGCCGAGGCGGTTGCAGTGGAGGTGCATCGGGTGCGGCAGGCCGAGGTCGTCGGCGGCCCGGGCCACCTCGCGGACGACCTGCCGGCCGGTGACGCCGAAGCCGGGCACCTCGTCGTCGAGGCCCGTGAGTTCGTTGCGGCCGGCCTTCCACGCCTCGACGCCGCCGGGGTTCACCACCTTCAGGCCGTACCCGCGGGTGGCGTGGAGGAGCCAGCCGCAGAAGGCCCGCAGCCGGTCCCGCTCGCCGCGGGCGATCTGGTCGAGGGCGTAGTGGTTGTTGCCGACGAGGACGAGGAAGCCCTTGTCGATCACCGGCGTGTCGTGGAACTCCTCGTGGGCGTGCCGGGCCCCGAGCGGCGGCACGGCGGCGTCGAACACGGTGGTGTACCCCAGCCCGGCGTACAGGTAGCCGGTGGCGAACGTGCTGGGGGTGCTGCCGAGCGTGCCGGACCGGAGCGTGGCCGTGCGGCGGAACGGCGGGCTGTCGCGGCGGTCTTCCGGTCGCAGTTTGCGGGCGATGTTCACCTTCGGGCCGGCGACGTGGGCGTGCATGTCCACCCCGCCGGGCATGACCACCAGCCCGGCCGCGTCGAACGTGCGGACGGGCTCGGCGGCGTCGGCGGGGCCGGGCGGGGCGACGACCTTGCCGCCGCGGACCCAGAGGTCGCGGACCTCGCCGTGGACGCCGTTGGCCGGGTCGTAGACGGTGCCGCCGGCGAGCTTGAGGAATGACATGCCGGAAATGCTACGGCGGAGGAGACGAAACAACCACAGAGTCACGGAGGACACGGAGCCAAAACGAACACCGAGAAAACCAAAAACCGGGGTTTGGATTCCTCTCGTGTTTCCGCCTCGGTGTCCTCTGTGACTCTGTGGTTGTTTCTGCTTTCCATCCCAATCACTTCACCAGCACGCAGAAGTCGATCTGGAACGGCGACAGTTCCCGCCGCCGGCTCACTTCCTGCACGAGCCGGCCGCCGTCCTTGTTGGACAGCACTTCGAAGCAGACGGTCATGCGGCGGGGGGCCGTCCAGCGGACCTCGATGCCGTCGGCCTTCCCGGTGAGCGTCTGGCGGACCACGGCGGCGGCCGCGTCCTCCTCGCTCCGGTTCTCCGGGGCTTGCCCGCGGGCCGTCACCGGCGGGGCGGGCGGCAGGGGCATGGACAGGGGGGCGGCCACGGGTTCGACCGGGATCGGCATCGGCGGGCGGGCGGCCTCGTCCGACGGGTTCACCGCGACCGTCTGGCCGACGTCGGGAAAGAACGTCCGCGGCGGGATGGCCGAGCCGATGCCCTGCCGCGTCGGCCTGGCCGAGAACGGGGACGAACCGGGCACTCGGGCCGGGATCGTCGGCACCCGCAACGGCGGTTGCGGCTGGTACGAGCGGTCGGACCCGGCCGCCGGCAGGGCGGGAACGGCCGGCTGGAACGTCGAGCCGGCCGGCGGCAGCGTGGGTAGGGGCGTGAAGTCGGTGGGCGGCGGGGCAGCCATCTGCACCGGCGTCGGCTGCGGGGTGTAGCCGACCGTCTGCAAGGGCACGGCCGGCGGGCGGGCCGACGCGACCACCGTTTGGTACGCCGGCGGCTCGGCCCCGGCACCGGCGGTCGGGTTCGACACGAGGACCGGGAAGGCCCCCGGCGTCGCCCCGGTCACGGAATACCAGTCGGCCGACGCCTTCGGGTACTGGCCGGCCGGGGCGAAGCGGTTCGCGCCCGGGGTGGTCGCCCCGTACCCGTACCAGTTGAACGCCGGCGGCCCGGCCAGCACCTGCGTCCCGGCCGCCGTCTTCCCCACGAACGGGGTCACGGACGTCGGCACCTCGCGGGGCGGGGGTGGGGGCGTAGCGGCGGACGCGACCGCGTTCGCGGCGGGGGCCGGGCGGGCGGCCAGCGGCTTCGGCGGAACGGAAGTCGGGGTCTGGGTCGGGCTGCGGAAGGCGTAGGGGTTGTCGGCCGGCTTGGCCCCGGCGGCGGGGGCGGTCGCGGGCCGCTGGAGGTTCGCGTTCACCACCCCGCTGCGGGCCGGCGGAGCGCCGACGGCGGCCGTGGGTCGCACGGCGGGGTCGCGGCGGGAGGCGGGCAGCCACGACAGGTCGACCGCCTTGGCGGCAGCCGGGCCGGGCTTGGGTACGGGGGTGGCGGCGAACGGGGGCACCGGGCCGTCGTCGATGGCCCCGCGGGCGAGCGGCAACTCGCCGGGGGCGAACGGCTGCGGGGGGAGGAGGACGGCGGCCCGGCCGCCCCCCTGGGCGGCGGCCGGCGGCGTCAGCCCGAGCCCGGCGAACACGGCGGCCGCGAACAGCCGTCGGGTGCGGGCGGGGAGCCGGGAGTGGGTGGCCTTCGTGTTCACGGGTCCGATCCTTCGGAAAGTCCCGGCCCTGGGGGCCGTATGGGCCGCCCCCGGGCCGCGGTTCGTCCATGACTCGCGGGTGCCGCCGCCTACCGCCTGGGGGCGGCCGCCCGGCCGGCCTGGTTGCCGGCCCCGAGCAACCCCGGCCGCGTCCCCCGGCCGTTGCCGAACCCGCCCGGGAAGTAGCCGAGCGTGTTGTTGAACACCACCGGGTGGCCGGCCGGCGGCAGCACCGCCCCCGGCTGCTCCGGGTCGGCCAGCGGGTCCGCCTGTTGCGGGAAGAACTGCGTGCGGGAGCCGCCGGGGGCGACGTTCGCGGACCCGCCGGTCCCCCCGCCCCCGCCGCCGACGGTGCCGGGCCGCACCCCGTAGTAGTAGTTCGTCGCCGGGTTGCTCCCCCGGTTCAGGTTCAGGTACGGGCTCAGCGGCTGCTGGCTCCGGTTGTAGACGTTCGGTCCGTAGGGGGCGGTGTTGCTGTAGCTCCCGGCCCCGTACCCGTTGTTCGGGAACGGGGACGACCCGTACCCGTACCCGCCGCCGGACCCCTGTTGGGGGAACCCCGGCTGCGGGTAGCCGGGGGTGAGGTACTGCCCGCGGGCCGTCCCCTCCCCCGGTCCCGCCCCCAGCCCGGCCACGCACACGGCCGCCAACAGCTTGTTCGTCATGGGTCAGTCCCCGGGTCAGTTGCCGATGTTGCCGTTGAGCCCGCGGCCGGAAATCTGGTTCGACGTATTCGCCCCGAGCAGCATGATGCCGAGGACGCGCTCGAACGGGGCGAAGAACCGGGCCATCATCGTGTCGATCGTCACCAGCCGCTGGGCCTTCACGTACACCCGGTCGCCCGGCATGATCTGGTAGTTCGTGGTCGTCAGCCCGTGCTGGGTGATGCCGACCCAGTCCACCGGCAACACCTGCCACGGGTGGGCCGGGTGCGGGCAGCGGCGGGCCACCCAGATGTTCCGCTTGCTGGCCACGGCCGGCAGCCCGTTGATGTTGCTGATCGCGTCCAGGACCGTCTCGCTCCCGGTCACGGGGAACGGGAACACCTGCTCGCCGGCCCCGCCGCCGTCGGTCACGACGTAGTACCGCTTGCTGTTGTACGCCAGCGTGTCCACGATCACGACCAGGCTCTCGGCCTTGATCCCGTACTTCTTGAGCGTGTCGCTCGCCACCAGCTTCTGGCGGATGGCGTCCGCGGCCTGGTCCCACGTCAGCCCGGCGACCGGCACCGACCCCCACATGCCGAGCCCGACCGTCCCGTCGATCCGCACCTGGAACGAGCCCGACACGGGCTGCGTGGGGAGCGGCTGGACCGTCTCCTCGTCCCGCCCCGTCTTGTCGTTCTTGGCCGTGCTCTTGAGGACGACCTCGATCAGGAGTTGGTCCGGCGCTTCGATCACGTAGGTCGGCAGGGTGATTTTAATCAGCTCGGCCGGCACCGACCCCGGCGGCGGCACCGGCACGCCCGGCCCGGCGG
>JANPKP010000660.1:0-2124 GCA_031426095.1 Gemmataceae bacterium | reverse complement strand
GCGGAGCGGAGCGCGGGCGCTCCCGTGTGTCACGCGGGCGCGCCGGCGGCTCCCGCGCTCCGCTCCGCGGACTCCGCGTCGCGGCTACGCGGGGTGTTTAAATGCGATTCGCTCCTTAAACCGCACCGGGGTCGGCGACCGACGAACCGCCACGAGAGCGTAGCCATGATCGAGACGGCCAACCTGACTAAGAAGTACGGCGACCTGTTCGCCCTCAACGACCTCACGCTCAAGCTCGACCAGGGCGACGTGTTCGGGTTCATCGGGCCGAACGGGGCCGGCAAGACGACGACCATGCGCATCCTCGCCACCCTCCTGAACCCGAGCTGGGGCGAGGCGAGCGTGTGCGGGTACTCGATCTACACGGCGTCGAAGGACATCCGCCGGAGCATCGGCTACATGCCCGACTTCTTCGGCGTGTACGACGACATGAAGGTGGTCGAGTACCTGGAGTTCTTCGCCGCCGCGTACCGCATCAAGGGGCCGGACCGCCGCAAGAAGTGCGACCAGGTCCTCGACCTGGTGGACCTCGGGTACAAGCGGGACGCCCTCGTCACGAGCCTGAGCCGGGGCATGACGCAGCGCCTCGGCCTGGCCCGCGTGCTGCTCCACGAGCCGCAGGTGCTGCTGCTCGACGAGCCGGCCAGCGGGCTCGACCCCCGGGCGCGGATCGAGATGCGGGAGCTGATCAAAGAGCTGCGGAGCATGAACAAGACGATCATGGTGAGCAGCCACATCCTCCCGGAGCTGGCCGACATCTGCAACAAGATCGGCATCATCGAGCGGGGCAAGCTGATCTTCAACGGCGAGGTGTCGGCGGCCATCAAGCAGGTGCGGGGGAACTACGTGTTCACCCTGTCGGTGGGCGGCGGGCGGAACGAGGAGGCGGCCAAGCGGATCGAGACGTTCCCCGAAGTCGAGTCGGTCAAGCCGGACCCGAAGGGGGAGTCCGTGGACGTGAAGCTCCGCGAGGGCCACGAGGACGGCACCTTCCTCCCCGAGCGGTTGGTGCAGGAGGGCTTCCGGCTCAAGAGCTTCACCGAGAAGGAGGTGAACCTCGAAAACGTCTTCATGGAGATCACGAAGGGGATCACGAACTGAGTGGCCGGGGCGGGCCGGCGGGTTACAATTCGCTTGCCGCCGGTTCCCCACCCGTTCCCCTTCCAGGGCCCCCTCCCATGACCCCGTCCGTCTCCCGCCGCGAGTTCCTGACCCGGGCCGTCGCCGGGGGCGCGGCCGTCCTCGGCCGGCCCGCGTTCGCCGCCGAAACGGCCGCCGAGCCGTTCAAGATTTCGCTCGCCCAGTGGTCGCTCCACAAGGCGTTCTTCGCCAAGAAGCTCGACCCCCTCGACTTCGCCAAGATCAGTAAGCAGCAGTTCGGGATCGAGGCGGTCGAGTACGTGAACCAGTTCTACAAGGACAAGAAGAAGGACGACGGCACGGTGGCCGAGCTGAAGAAGCGGGCCGACGGCGAGGGCGTGAAGTCGGTCCTCATCATGTGCGACGGCGAGGGGAACCTCGGCGACCCGGACGAGAAGAAGCGGGCCCAGACGGTCGAGAACCACAAGCGGTGGCTGGAGTGGGCGAAGGCCCTCGGGTGCCACTCGATCCGGGTGAACGCCGCCGTCGGGGCGACGAAGGACCGGGCCGAGGCGGCCAAGCAGGCGGCCGACGGGCTGCGGAGGCTCTCCGAAGTCGCGGCCCCGATGGGCCTGGGCGTGATCGTGGAGAACCACGGCGGCCTGTCCAGCGACGGGGCGTGGCTCGCCGGCGTGATGAAGGCGGTGGACCTCAAGAACTGCGGCACCCTGCCCGACTTCGGCAACTTCGGCGGGTACGACCGCTACAAGGGGGTGGACGAGCTGATGCCGTTCGCCAAGGGCGTGTCGGCCAAGTCGCACGACTTCGACGACAAGGGGAACGAGACCAAGACGGACTACGCGAAGATGATGGAGCTGGTCATCAAGAAGCACAAGTACAGCGGGTTCGTCGGGGTCGAGTACGAGGGCAGCAAGCTCGGCGAGCCGGAGGGCATCCTGGCGACAAAGAAGCTGCTCGAGCGCATCCGGGCCGAGCTGGCGAAGGCGTAAGATGGTGTCGTCAGGTCGTCAGGTCATCGAGTCG
>JANPKP010000659.1:0-2028 GCA_031426095.1 Gemmataceae bacterium | reverse complement strand
GCCATCCGAGAGAAGTTCCCGGTTATCAGCGAAGCGGAGAAGTGGTCCTTCCCGGCGGCTCGCCCCGCCCGGCCGAGTAGTAGGACCGGGCCGTCCGGCGGCGGACGAGCAGCACGGTAATAGGGCAGAAGTCCCAAGTCGTATTAAAGGGTGCCTGGAGAGGGGGACGGATAGTAACTCTTCAGCACGCGGCGGTAATAAAGGCCGACGAAGGCTTCCCTGGAGGGGTGGCTGGAGCCTCTTGCCGTGGGGACGACCGACCCGAATTTCTGGGTTTTTAACTCCTTGACTCGGTCCCCTAAGAGTTCTGAGTACCGTCTCCGTGGTCTTAAGAACTACCCTGGCACCCGATGGCTAGAGATTACTAAGCTTCTCCAACAGCCAGTCTTATCTTGTTGTGGGGCAACATTTTACGGATCACATGGCTTGCGGCCCGCGTCCACCCTCGCCTGCGTGCCTGGGAACTTCCCGAGTCCAATCAAGGTGGGAACGGCGGGTGGAACGAACCCCGCCTGGAATTGGGTAGAACGCAGGGTGGAACGGGAGATGACTGCATCCGCCACGTCAGCGACCAGCAACTAAGAAGCCGCCGCAACCCCTTTACTATCAAGGGCTTGCGGCGGCTTAAGAAAGTGGGCAGTCCCGGGGTTGAACCGGGGACCTAGCGATTTTCAGTCGCTCGCTCTACCAACTGAGCTAACTGCCCCTTTGTAACGGTTTTATAAGCACTCCCCCTCTCGCCGTCAATCGCGGCCGGCGATTTCAGCCCTCGGCACCGGCCGTCGGGTCGAACGCTTTAACCAGGCGCACGAATCCGCCAAGGGTGACGCAGAGCATTGTGAGCCAGACGGCTGCCTTTAGTGCGTCGGTTTGGCAGAGGAACGCCAGCAGGATCGGCGGCCACGCCCGTCGGGGGCGGCGGGGCACGTCGGCCTTGCTTAAAAGTCGAACGTCTTCGGCTCGCGGCACGAGGAGTTGTTTCGGTACCCGTTCCTCGGGTTTGACCTCCGGGACGTGCGCGACGTAGGGCGTCCGGTCGTCGTCCTCGTCGTCCCACCGCCGCGACCGGTCGTAGCTCTGGCGTCGGCGTTCGGTCGCGGCCCGGACCGGGTCATCTTCGGCGGGTTCGGGCGGCGTCGGCAACAACACGAGGGGCGGGGAGGGCGGCTCCTCGTCGATTACATCGACTTCGATCACGTCGTCCGGCAGCATCTCGGCGGCCGGGGCATCGAGGGTTTGGGGTTCGCCGGTCGGAGACGCGACGGCGTTCAGGCGATCAGGCTTCGTCTTGCGGCGGCCGCGGTTGGCGGGGGGGAAGCTCAGTACGAACGCCAGACGGCCGAGGAGCCGTGCGTAGACCAGGATCGACACGACGAGCAGTGGAGCCCCGACGAATAGCAGGGGCAATGATGCGGTGCTGAACGTCCAGCGGGTCGCCAGTCCACCCACGACCAGCGCGACGGCGCTCAGTCCGTAAAAGCCGGCCGTCAGGGCCGGCCGGCGGGCGAGGCGGAGGAATACGTCCGGCCAGAGGGGAATCCAGATCGACGGCCCGCTCAACGACGAGAGTTGGCTCACCGGGAAGGCCAGCCCGAACAACAGCATCGAGAGGGCCTGGGACGCCAGCCCGCCCCCGGCCGCCCGGCCGAGGATCAGGGCTGGGCCGAGCCAGAGTATGACTAGACCGCCGACGTAGAACGGCTTCCAGAAGTTTTCCGGCACCGACTCACGCGTCCAGACCACGCCCTTCGCCCCGGCCCCGGTGCTTTGCAACACCGTGAGGTAAGCCGTCGCCAGAAACAGGGCGAACAGGAACCCGGCGATCGCGCAGCCGGCGATGGCCGGCACGAGGATCAGGACGCGGATGTCGATGGCCATAACGCCCCCGGGCGGACGGGCGTCACCCGGTGGTGGAGAGCGACAGGGAGAGCCGGCGGGCGTCGTCGGCCAGCTTCCGCACGTCCTGGGTGATCCGCATGGAGCAGAACTTCGGCCCGCACATGCTGCAGAACTTGGCGCTCTTGAACA
>JANPKP010000658.1:0-15409 GCA_031426095.1 Gemmataceae bacterium | reverse complement strand
CCCAGGCGGTGGGACTGCGCCGAGCCTCGTCCCACCCTACGAAATCACCCGCCGTTCCGCTCGTTCGTCCAGTAGCCGATCAGGTCGATCCGCGTCACGATGCCGACGACCGCCCCGTTGTGCGTCACGAGGACGCCCGTGTTGCCCGAGAGCAGCAGGCGGTACGCCTCGTCCAAATGCGTCGCCACGTCGAGTTGCGGGAGGGGGCTGACCATGATCTCGCCGACGCTCACGGCCGACGGGTCGCGGTGGTCGTGGAGGATGCGGGCGAGCGTCACCTCCTGCACGCTGCCGACCGGCTTGCCGTCCTTCATCACGGGTAGCTGCGAGATGCCGGCGGCCTGGAGGGCGGTCACGGCCTCGGCCGCCGTCGAGTCCGGGGACACGGTCAGGAGCGGGCGGTCGCCCTTCTTTATCAGCAGGTCGCCGACGGTGTGCCGGTCGGTCGGCGTCCACTGGAGGTTGTTGGCGGCCATCCAGGCGTCGTCGAACATCTTGCTCAGGTAGTTCCGCCCCGTGTCCGGGCAGATGACGACCATGAGGTCGGACGCGCTCAGCCGGCGGGCGTAGCGGAGGCCGGCGGCGAGGGCCGTGCCGCACGACCCGCCGACGAGGATGCCCTCCCGGCGGGCCATCTCGCGGGCCGTGTGGAACGACTCGGCGTCGCTGACGCGAACCCAGTCGTCGACGTACCGGCTGTCGAACGTCTTGGGCACGAAGTCCTCGCCGATGCCCTCCACCTTCCACCCGTGCGGGGCACCCCCGGAGAGGATCGAGCCTTCCGGGTCGGCCCCGATCACCTTGATCTCGGGGTTGAGTTCCTTGAGGTAACGGCCGACGCCACTGACAGTGCCGCCGGTGCCCACGCCGCCGACCACGTGCGTCACCTTGCCGTCGGTCTGCTCCCAGATTTCCGGCCCGGTGGTGCGGTAGTGGACCTCGGGGTTGGACAGGTTCGTGAACTGGTTCGGCCGCCACGCCCCGGGAATTTCGCGGGCCAGCCGGTCGGCCACACCGTTGTAACTGTCCGGGCTGTCGGGCGGGACGCTCGTGGGCGTGATGACGACCTCGGCCCCGTAAGCCTTGAGGAGCGAAATCTTCTCGCTGCTCATCTTGTCGGGCAGCACGAAGATGCAGCGGTAGCCCTTGACCGCGGCGACCATCGCCAGGCCGACTCCGGTGTTGCCGGCGGTCGCCTCGATGATGGTACCGCCGGGCCGCAGCCAGCCGCGCTTCTCGGCGTCGGCGATCATGGCGACGGCGACGCGGTCTTTGGTGCTGCCGCCGGGATTGAGGGCCTCGACCTTCGCGCAAATCATGGGGGCGAGCCCGTCGGCGAGCCGGCGGAGGCGGACGAGGGGCGTCCGCCCGACGGACTGAAGAATGGTGTCGTGCATGGGGGCCGCCTCCTGCGGGGCCGGAAGCGAGGATCGACCGTTCGCCGCCACGACCGGCGGTCGCGGCGGTGAGCGGGAATCGTCACCGCACTAGTACGGTATCTGCGGGCCGCCGCCCGCGTCAACCCGGACCCCCTCAGGGCAACAGGTCCGCCAGCACGTCGGACGCCACCGGGCGGGGGCACGACCAGACGAGGAAGAACAACGCCTGCCGGGCCCGCCGCTGGGCCGGGTGCGGGGCCACGAAGCCCGCCCCCTTCGCGGCCACCAGCCCGGCCTGCGTCGCCTTCAGTGCCAGCCGCGTGCATTCGGCGCGGAGGGCCAGTGTTGCGTCGGGGTCGGCGGGGCCGACGGCGCGTTCGCGGAGCCGCCCGCGGGCCGCGTTCACCGCCCCGGCGAAGCGCTCCCACGCCGGGACGAGGTCCGGCCGGCGGTCGGCCTCGCGCTTCAGGTCCGCGGTCGCCGCCGCCGCCACCCCGAGGGCGAGGCACGACGTTTCCAGCCCGCCGCCGCCGACCGTACCGAGGACGTGCGGGGCGGGACCGGCGACCACGAGGGCGGCTTCCACCTCCACCATCCGGCACTTCACCCACGCCGTCCGTGAGCCGCACAGAGCCGACAATTCCATCGGCGGGCCGACTTCCACCCCGGGCCGGTCGGTCGGCAGGACCACGAGAACCTGCGTGCCGTCGGCGAGCGTAGCCCCCACCACAAGGGCGTCGGCGTGGTCGGAGGCCGTCACCCAGGGGATGTCGCCGTCGAGGACGTAGCCACCGCCGGGCGTGGGGTTGGCGTGGAGGGCCGGGCCGCCGTGCTGGCGGGACGTGGTGAGCTGCGACAGGCCGACTGTGAGGAACGAGTCGCCGGCCGCGAGCGCCGGGAGGAAGCGGGCCTTCAGCGCGTCCGGCCCCGCGAGCAGCCGGCGGACGGCCGCCTCTCGCTGGCTGAGGACGAACGCCGTGGTCGTGCACGCGGCCGCCAACGCCTCATGCCCTTCGAGGAGGGCGACCGGACCCCGGGCCGTGCCGCCGTACTCCGCGGGGATCGACCAGCCGAGGACGCCGGCCGCCCGCACGCGGCCCCACGACTCGGCCGGCCAGTCGGGGCGGCGGTCGGCGGCTTCCGCGTGGGCGGCGAGTTCGGCGAGCGCGTCGGGATCGATCATGCCGGCATTCTACGGCGGAAGCCGCACTCACCCGAGGCGCTCGACCTCGCGGAAGGCGTCCTCGGCCGCCATCACCTGCTTGGCAACGTCGATCAGCTTGCGGTTCGAGTCGGTCGCCATCCGCCGCAGGCGGCGGTACGCCTCGTCCTCCGACAGGCCGACGCGGCGGACGACCGCCCCCTTGGCCCGCTCCACGAGCTTGCGGTCCTCCAGCGACCGGCGGAGGTCGGCCGACTCGGCCCGGAGCGACTGGATGACGTCGAACTGGCGGCGGGCCAGGGCCAGGGCCGGCCCCAGGGCGTCCTCGGCCACCGGCTTGACGAGGTAGGCCATCACCCCCACGTGCTCGGCCCGCTCCACCGACGCCGCGTCCGTGTGCCCGGTCAGCAGCACGGCCGGCACCGGGCCGTCGGCGTTCACCGCCTCGATGGCGTCGAGGCCGCTCATCTCGGGCATCTTCAGGTCCGCGATGATCAGGTCGGGGCGGTTGGCCCGGCACTGCTCGACCAGTTCCTTGCCCGTCTTGGCCACCGAGTTGACGGCGTACCCGAGGCGGGGGAGGAACTTCTCCAGGAAGTCCCGCACGTCCCGGTCGTCGTCGGCGACGGCGACCCGCAGGGGGGCGGGGGGCGGCTTCGGGGCGGCGGGCGTCGGGTTGGGCCAGGCGGCGGCCGGGGTGGGGGCCGGCTTTACGGCGGTGGGGGTCATCATTGGCCTCGCGGCAGGGTAAAGGCGATCTCGGTCCCGGCGTCCGTGTCCACGGCCCCGACGCTCCCGCCGTGGGCCTCGATGATTCCCTGAACCACGACCATGCCGAGGCCCATGCCGTCGGCCTTGGTCGTGTAGAACGGCTCGAACAGCCGCCGCCGCTGCTCGGGGGTCAGGGTCGCGCCGTCGTTGCCGACCGCCACTCGCACCCCGGGCCGGCCGCCCACGCGCGCGTCGGTCACACACACCGTCACCCGGGCGGCCCCGGACGCGAGGGCGTTGTCGAACAGGTTGCGGAACACCTGCCCGAGGCGAAACGGGTCGGCCAGGCAGTCGGCGTCGGCCCCGCCGCGGGCTTCCAGCGTGGCCCCCGGCCGGCCGGCCGCGGCCAGTTCCCACGCCTCGGCCCAGACGGCGCGGAGGTCGCACGGCTCGCGGCGGAGGGTCGGCGGGCCGGTCGCCGCCCGCACGTCGTCGAACAGGCGGGAGAGGCCCTTGAGCGCCGCCCCCGCCCGGTCGGCGAGGTCGAGGGCGGGCGGCCGGTCTTCCACTTCCAGGCGGAGCATCTGGACGCACGCCAGCGCCCGCTGGAGGGCGTTGCGGCTCTCGTGGGCCAGGGCCGCGACCGTCTGCCCGATGGCCGCCAGCCGCTCGGCCCGGAGCACCCGGGCCTCGGCCTCCTTGGCCCACGTCAGGTCGCGCACGAGCCACCGGAGGTCGTCCCCGGCGGCGTTCACGTGGAGGCCGGCGAGCACCGGCGGGCCGCCCCGGGCGAGAAGTCCGAATTCGCCCCGGGTGACGCTGCCGTCCCGCACGGCCGCCAGGAGGGCGTCGAGCCGGAAGCGGTCGTCCGGCACCACGAACACGCGCACGGGCTTGTCCAGCAAGTACCGGGCCGGACGCCCGAGGAGCCCGGCCGCCGCCTGGTTGGTCTCGCGGATCACCCCGGCGGCGTCCGTCACGAGATACCCGTCCGGGGCCAGGTCGAACAACTGCTGGTAGCGAAGCCGCTCGTCCGACAGGAGTTCCTGGGCGGTGAGCAACTCGTCGTTCTGGGCGCGAAGCTCCTCCTCGGCCGTCCGCAGCTCTTCCAGAGCCGTCTGGAGGTCGGCGACGATTTCGTCCGGCGGGCGGTCGGGCGGGTAGTTGGACATCGGTTTCATGCCCGCATGTTACGCCGGTGCCGCGGGCATGGTGGAACCGGCGTCCCCGGTTTCGGCGGCCGGCAGGCGGACCACGAACTCGCTCCCCGTGCCCGGCCCGCCGCTGTGGGCCGTCACCGTCCCGCCGTGGAGTTCCACCAGCCGCTTGACGATGTGCAGGCCGATGCCGAGCCCGCCCTGCGAGCGGTCGGCGGCCCCGTTCCGCCCGGCCTGGGAAAACAGGTCGAACACCCGCGGGAGGAAGTCGGCGGCGATCCCCACCCCGGTGTCCCGGACGCGAACCACGGCCTCGCCCCCCTCGGCCGCGACGGCCACGTGGACCGACCCGCCCGGCTCGGTGTACTTGGCGGCGTTGGTCAGCAGGTTGGTCAGCACCTGCTCCAGCCGGGCCGGGTCGGCGGCCGCCCGCACCGGGGCAACCGGCAGCGCGGCCGTGAGCACCAGGTTGCGCTCGGCGGCCCGCGCCCGGGACGACTCGACGGCGGCGGCCACGGCCTCCCGCAGGTCGAGCACCACGGGTTCGAGGCCCGCCTTCCCGTGTTCGACCCGGGACAGCTCGGAGAGGTCGTCCACCAGCCGGGCGAGCTGCCGCACCTGGCGGTCGAGCATCTCGGTCGCCCGGTCGGCGTCGGACCCCGGGGCCGCCTGCCGGCGGAGGAAGTCGGCCGTGAAGCGGATCGGGGCGAGCGGGTTCCGCAGTTCGTGGACGAGGGCGGCGAGCGTCTCGTTCTTCTCCCGGTCGGCCGCCCGCAGGCGGTCCACCAGGGCGGCGTTCTCGGTCAGGGCCTGCTCCAGGGCGGCCGTCCGGCCCCCCACCCGGACCTCCAGTTCGGCAGCGAGGGTGGCCAGGGCGGTGGCCGCCCGCCGCTCGTCGGTCACGTCCCGGAGTTGCCAGCGGAGGAGCGGCCGGCGGCTGGACGGGTCGCGGAACGGGATCACCGTCAGGTCGACCTCGCGGGCCTCGCTCCCGTCGGCCCGGGGCTGGAACCGGAGCGTCTGGTTCCACGCCGCCTCGCCCCGCTGGAGGCGGGTGATCTGGTTCAGGAACGCCACCCGGTGTTCGGGCATGACGCACACCACCAGCGGCTTGTGCCGGAGAAACCGCGGGGTCGTCTGGAGGAGCTGGCAGGCCGCCCGGTTGGCCTCCTTGATCGTCCCCTCGGCGTCGGTCACGAGGTACCCGCTGGGGGCGAACTCGAACAGGTCGCGGTACCGCTCGGCCTCGGCCGCCGCCGCCGCCTCGGCCGCCGCCAGCGTCTCGTTCTGGACCCGCAACTCCTCCAGGGCGACGTTCAGCTCCTCGAACGCGGTGCCCAGCTCCTCCAGGGCCTCGTTGGCCAGCCCGGGGTCGTCGAGGAGGGCCGCCCGGGCCCGCAGGTGGGCGATACGGACGACGGCCGACCGGACCTGTCGGGCGAATGCGGTGTCGTTCACGGCGTCTTCTCCGGGTCGATCTCCTCCATGAGAAGGATCACGCCGCGGGTTTCCCCCCGGGCGGCGAGCGGGGTGCACGTCACCTGGCAGCGGATGTGCTTCCCGCGGCGGTTTACGGCCTCCAGCGGGCGGGCGGCCACCCGCTCCCCGGTCAGGGCCGCCCGCATCGGCTGGCTGAGCCCCTCGACCGGGAGCCCGATGTCGAGTTTCAGGAAGTGCCGGCCCCGGACCTCGTCGGCCCGCAGCCCCCACAGCTCCTCGGCCCCCGAATTCCAGACCAGCACCGTCAGGTCGGGGTCGACCACCGTCACCCCGGCCCGGAACCCGGCGAGGATCGACTCCAGGAAGCCGTTCACCTCGTTCAGCTCGTCGCTCCGCTCCCGCAGTTCCTCGTTCATCGTCTGCAGCTCTTCGTTCGCCGACTGCACCTCCTCGTTCATCGTCTCGAGTTCTTCGTTCGTACTCTGCAGCTCCTCGTTCGTCGTCTCCAACTCCTCGACGGTGCTCTGGAGCTCCTCGTTCGTCGTCTCCAACTCCTCGTTCGACGACTGGAGTTCCTTGTAGGCCGCTTCGAGTTCGACGTTCGTCCGTTGCAGCTCGTCCCGCAGGCGGCGTGCCACGGTGGCGTCGGTGAACGTCAGGCCGACCCCGGCGACCCCGCCGGGGGCGTTCTCCTTCATCGGCACCGCCTGGACGGTGAGGAACACCGTATCGGCCCCCGGGCGGGCCCACTCGGCCTCCCGGACGAGGACCGGACGGCCCTCCTTGGTGGCCTGCTCGACGACCGGCCGGAGGTCGATCGGGCGGGCCGACAGGTCGAGGTCGGCGAACGGCCGCCCGAGGTCCTGGCTGGTGAGGCCGAACAGGTCCCGGGCCTGGAGGTTGGCGAGCGTCAGGACGCCGTTCCCGTCGACCACCACCTGGGCCACCGGGCTGGTGTCGAACGCCCCCTCCCGGAGGCGGACGTGGTTCACCGGCGGGTTCGCCGGGCCGTCCCCGGTCCCCCCCGGGGCCGACCACATCCGCGGCCGGGCGGGCGACCGCCGGACCTTCTGGAACACGCGCCGCTTGAGGTCGACCGGGGTGAACGTGTTCCCGTGGGTCATGAGCATCTCGGCCTTCCCGAGGACCACGTACCCGCCGTCGTTGACGGCGAAGTGGAACCGCTCCAGGATGCGGGCCTGGGTCTCGGCGTTGAAGTACATCAGGCAGTTGCGGCTCAGGAGCAGGTCGAGGCGGGAGATCGGGGCGTCCTGCATCAGGTCGTGGCGGCCGAAGATGACGTTCCGGCGGAGGTCCTTGCGGAACCCCCGGCGGTCGCCGGCCGGCTCGAAGTACTTCTCCTGGATGGCCGGCGGCACGTCCTCCAGGTCGCGGGCCGCGTACACCGCCTGGCGGGCCTGGGCCAGGGCGTCGTCGTCCACGTCCGTCCCGTAAATCTTCACCCGCTCGCGGAACGCCTCCAGCCCGAGGGCTTCGGCGAGGACGACGGCCAGGGTGTACGCCTCCTCGCCGGACGCGCACCCGGCGCTCCACACCCGGATCGGGTCGCCGGGGGCCTTCCCGCCGGCGATCCGGGGGACCACGTCGGACGCCAGGTAGTCCCACACGGCCTGGTCGCGGAAGAAGCTGGTGACGTTGATGAGGATCGTGTTGAACAGGTGGACGTACTCGTCCGGGTGGACCTCCAGGTAGTCCTCGTACTCGGGGAACGCCCCGATCCCGACGGCCTGCATCCGCTTGGTGACGCGGCGCTGGAGGCTGGCCGCCTTGTAACCGGTGAAGTCGAACCCCCGGTGCCGCCGGAGGGACGCCAGCAGCTCGTCGAACCCGGGTTCGATCACGTCGTCGGCCATCGGGACCCTCGGTGGCGGGCGGGCGTTGAGGCGTCGGGGCGGGGCGGGGGCGGCGACGTGATTGTATCTCTCGACACTCACGGGGGTGAGACGGAATCCCTCCGCCGGGACGGGAGGGGAGCCGCGGGAGGGGTTGAACCCCCGCCGCTACGAATCCCCGTCGGGCGGGGCGACCGGGGCGATCGGCGTCGGCCGCGGGGCGCTCGGGTCGGGGGTGCCGTTGGGCGTGTCCGGGCGGCGGTTCAGGAGCACCCGGCGGACCAGCTCGGCCTGGGCCCGGGCGTCCTTCTCCTGAATGGCGTAAGCCTCGGCGACGTGGGTGTGGTGGCGGCCGAGGGCCCGCTCGAACATCCGGCGGGCCAGCACCGCCTGCTCCTCCAGCGCCCGCATGGCCGACCAGAGGGCCGCCTCCAGCCCGTCGGCCTGCTCGGCGAACAGGGTCTCGGCGCTCCAGGCGTGGCCGACCCGGCAGCGGAACCGGAGGACCTCGCCGTCCCGCAGCTCCCAGAGCACCCCGCCGCACTCGGGGCAGCCGTACACCGACGGGTCGCCCGGCCGCTGGGGGTCGTGCACGGCCCCGGGCTCCAATTCGGCCATGTCCGCCTCTCGCACGCTGTCGGGGGACATGCCGGGGACCTCGGGGGGCGGCTCGGGCAGCGGCTCGCCGACCAGCCGGACGAGCAGGGCGGGGATGTCGGCCACCGGCAGGCAGTGGTCGGCGGCCACGTGGTTGAGCACGCTCTGGGGCATCCCGTCGTACATGGCGTCGTCCGGGTGCTGGACGACGGCCAGCCCGCCGACCCGCTTGACGGCCACCATCCCGGCCGTCCCGTCGTCGAGGGCCCCGGACAGGACGACCCCGATCACCCGCCGGCCGTAGACCCGGGCGGCCGACCGGAAGAGGGCGTCGGCGGCCGGCCGGTGGCCGTTCTCCCGCGGCCCCCGGGCGAGGCGGATGCGGCCCGGGTGCAGCAGCAGGTGGTGGTCGGGCGGGGCGATGTAGACCTTGCCCGGCTCGAACGCCTGCCCGTTCTGCGGGTGTACGGCTTCGAGGGGGCCGGCCCGGGAAAGGATTCGCGGCAGCACGCTCGGCCCGTGGGCGGGCACGTGCAGGACCACGAACACGGCCGCCGGGAAGCCTTCCGGCAAGCCGCTAACCAAGGTCTTCAGGGCCTCGACCCCGCCGGCCGACGCCCCGACCACAATGACGTCGCGTGTGGGCATAGCTGCCATCGTGACAGCAAGGCCGGGACGTGGCAACGGAATAGGGTCGGAATCCATCAACGGAGGCGAATCATTCACGCCTCCCCTCAAAGCCCGAATCGCGATTTCGGGCGAACTCGCCCGGTTCTCCCGCGTTACCGGCCATTGCGGGAGCGGTCTTCGGATGTCGTTTGTTGGCCGGAAGATGCGGAAGCCGCAACCGCGCCGATGCGGTAAAATGCGGTAGCGGTCGGGGTGGCTCAGTCCGCCAATCGCAACTGCCCCGGGGCGGGGTCGACGCTCACGAGCAGCGGCCGGGTCAGGTGCGGGAAGCTGGCGACCGCCTGCCCGGGGGCGAGGCCGGGGAGACGGTCCCAGAGGCCGTCGTCGATGCCGGCGACGGTCCGCTTGAGCGTCTGCACCACCTGCGGGTCGGTGAGCTTGTGGAGGACGAACGAATTGCACAGGCCGAGCACCTGCCGCGGGAGGTGGCCCGGGAGCTGGGTGACGAAGCAGAGCCCGAGCCACCGCTTCCGCCCCCGCTTGGCCACCCGCTCGACCTGCTGGAACAGCACCGGCATGGCGTCGATCCGCCCGGCCGAGAGGAACTCGTGGGCCTCCTCGATGACGATCAGCACCGGCGTCGGCGTCACGCCCGTATCCCCGGCCGCCTTCGCCGCCTCGTAGCGCTTGTAGCTCGCTTCCTGGGCCTCTTGCACGCCGCGGAGCAGGTCGGCGATGGCGATGTTGCTCAGCTCCGTGAGCCCCGCGTCCGACAGGTCGACGACCGACACCCGGCCCGGCCTCACGAAGTCGGCGTAGTTCGGGAACCGGGCCCCGGCGGTGTGCCGGTCGAAGACGTTGAGCCGCTTCAGCCGCCAGAGCTGGCTCTGGAGCTTGCCCCACGACGAGACGACGCCGGGGAGTTGCTTGGGGTCGAGGAGCTTCTTGATCGCGTCCTGCCCGGCCTGCGTCTTGAACAGGTCATTGAACGGGGTGAACGCCGTCTTGCCGACGGCCGCCTTGCACAGCCCGACCACGTCGAGCAGGTGCGAGAGCGTCATGCGGGGGTAGCCGCGCTCGAACTCGTCGAGGCGGTTGAGAACCTTCTCCTGCTTCTCCCGCGCTTCGCCCACGGCGGTCGCTTCGGGGAAAACGCCGAGGTCGCGGAGGAGTTGCTTGGCGATCTCGTGGGCGACGAAGTAGCGTTCCTGCTGGGCGTCGTTGGCCCCGATCATCTCGGTGACGGCGTAGGGCGAAAGCCGCGCGAACTGGAGCGAGAACGGCCGGCGGTCCGGGTGGTTCGGGTTCGTGGTGTCGCGGCCGACGAGGTGGTAAAGGCTCATCTTGTCGGCCGGCAGGCCGGCGGGGGAAAGCCCGCGGTCGGCGAGGGCGGCCCGCATCTTCGGGTCGGCCGTCGGCTCGTGGAGGAAGGTGTACTCGCCCTCCACGTCGAGCACGATGACCGCCATCCCGGCCGCCCGCGCCTGGTGGACCAGCCTGGCGACGGTGGTCGACTTCCCGCCGCCGGTGGTGCCGAGGACGGCCGTGTGCCGGGGGAGCACCGACTTCAACCGCGACGGCACCCCCACGGCGACGCCGCCGTGCCCGGACGCGAGCCCGAGGCGGATGTCGCCCTGGCACTTCAACACGGCCGCCGATTCCGCGTCGGACAGCACGAACACGGGGCTGTTCGGCAGCGGCCGCAGGCGGGGCGGCGTGAGCGTGCCGTCGGCGAGTTCCTCCCCGAGGACGGCGACCTGCACCCGCCCGTGGTACGGCGGCAGGTAGCCGGCCCCGTGGGTGGCGACGGCGACGAGCAGCGACGAGTCGCCCCGCAGCCCGTCCGGCTCCGCGAACGGCCCGGCGGTGACGACGCCGAGGTAACGCCGCCCGTCGGGCTTGCTGACGATGCGGAGGAGCGCCTGGGCGGGCGCGTCCTGCACGCGGCCGGGGGCGAGCAGCACGGTGAGCGTGAGGTCGGCGCTGCCGGGGAGGTCGAACATGGTCTTGCCGACGACGGCGGCGTCGGCCGGGTCGGGGGCGGACGACCCGCCCGCGGCGGCGATGTCGGCGGCGAGCGCGGCGGACCCGTTCGGCGAGGCGTGCGGCGGCATGGGGTGGACTCCAAGAAGGGTGGCTGTTGTCACTCCGGCCGGTTCACCCGCTCGCTGGCGTACCGGAACGGCGCTCCGGCCCGCGCGTACGCGGCGTTCGCCATCTCGCGGAGGCCGCCCCCGCCGTAGACCGCGTGACACGCCCGGTCGGCGAGGTCGATGAGCAAAGGGAAGCCGCGTTCGGGCAGCAGGACGCTGTCCGCGATGGCGACGCGGGCGGCGACCTCGAAGTGGTCGCGGTGGGCGTAGAAGACCTGCGGCGGGGCCAGGGCGGACGCCCGGTAAACGCCGACGAGCACCTGCGACGCCACCTCGTCCCGGAAGCGCATCACCCACTTCTCGGGCGGCAGCCGCTTTCCGTCCCAGCGGTCGTCCACCGTGGGGCGGGTGGCGAACCACACGTCGTCCACGAACCCCGTGATGCGCTCGTCGAGGGTGCCGACGATCAGGTATTCGAGCGGCCGCAGCGCCTGCCCGAGCGTGAGGAGCCGGCGGTCGCCCGGCTCGCTGGCGACGTGGACGAAGCGGCGGTGCCCGTCGATCAGCCCGCGGAGAACCTTCACCGATTCGATCGCCACGTCCGGGTTGCCGGCCCCGGCGAGGAGCTGGTACGGGGCCGGGCTGCCGTGCCCGAGCCGCCACGGGGCTTGCGACTTGTTCAGCAGCACGGCCGCTTCGGCGTAGCTCATCACCGCCCGCTGGGCCAGTTCCGAGAGCCCGTCGCGGCGGTCCGGCTGGTTGAGCCCGGCCCGCTTCCCGCGGCGGTCGAGCAGGTCGAGCAGGTCGTCCACCGGGTCGCCGTGCGTCTCGCGGAGGTCCTTGCGGAAGAGCCGCTGCGACCAGCTCCCCTGGTTCCCGGCGTAGGAGACGAGCGACACGCCGATCTGGTAAACGGTGAGGGCGAGCGTGTCGTGCGTGTGGCAGGTGCCGTCGCACGCCTCGACCGCGCCGTTGAAGAGGAGCCCGCGGTGGGTCGCCGCCACGTCGGCCGGCGACACCTCGTACTTCCCCGCTTCGGCCACGCCGTCGGGGTCGAGGGCGAGCCGGGGGAAGACCACGTCCCGCACCCGCCGCTGGGCCGCCGTCTCGTACCGCACGGCGTCCGTGACTTCGCGTTCGACCCGGGCGTACTCCTGCACGAGGTCGACGCCGGGCCGCCACGAGTCGAGGTCGAGCGTGGACGCGAGCGGCTCGCCGAACGACGCCGTGAAGGCGTCGGCGGTGGCCCCGGCCGGCCGCGACACGGGGAGTTCGACTTCGACTTCGCTGTCGGCGGCGGTGGCGGTCATCGCGGCGTGCTCCTCGCAGGGGAAGGGCCGCCGGCGGGGCGGGGTGTGACGGCTTTTCCGGCGGAACCTTTTGACCCTCCGGCCGCGGGGTGCGACAATGCCGGCCCCGCCCTCCCCCGGAGACCGCCGTGAACGCCCTCTCCCCCCGCTTCTGGGTCGTGGCCGTCGCCGTCGTGCTGTTCGCAACCCCGCTGTCCGCCGCCGACCCGCCGCGGAAGCCGAACGTGGTCGTCGTCCTGTGCGACGACATGGGCTATTCCGACCTCGGCTGCTACGGCGGCGAGATCGACACCCCGAACCTCGACGCCCTGGCGGCCGGCGGGGTGCGGTTCACGCAGTTCTACAACACCGCCCGCTGCTGCCCGACGCGGGCGAGCCTGCTCACCGGCCTCTACCCCCACCAGGCCGGCGTCGGCCACATGATGGAGGACAAGGGCGTCAACTTCCCGGGTTACCGCGGCGACCTCAACCGCACGTCCGTCACGCTCGCGGAGGCGCTGAAGCCGGCCGGGTACAAGGCGTACGCCGTGGGGAAGTGGCACGTCACCCCGGCGACCGCCGACAAGCACAACTGGCCGCTCCAGCGCGGGTTTGACCGCTACTACGGCACCATCGGCGGGGCCGGCAGCTTCTTCGACCCCAGCACCCTCACCCGCGACAATACCCCCATCTCGCCGTTCGCCGACCCGGCGTACAAGCCCGAGACGTACTACTACACCGACGCCATCGCCGACCACGCCGTGAAGTTCATCGGCGACCACGACGCGGCCGACAAGGGGAAGCCGTTCGTCCTCTACGTCGCCTTCACGGCCGCCCACTGGCCGATGCACGCGCTCCCCGAGGACATCGCAAGGTACAAGGGCAAGTACGACGGCGGGTACGAGCCGCAGCGGAAGGCCCGGATCGAGAAGGGCACGAAGCTCGGCACCATCGACCCCAAGTGGGGCACCGCCCCCACCGCCGGTGCGTGGGACGCCGTAAAGGACAAGCGCTGGGAGGCGGCCGGCATGGAGGTGTACGCCGCGATGGTCGACCGCATGGACCGCGGCGTCGGCAAGGTGGTCTCCGAACTCAAGCGGACGGGGCAGTTCGACGACACGCTCGTCCTGTTCCTGCAAGACAACGGCGGGTGTGCCGAGCCGCAGGGCCGCGCCGGGAACAAGAACCACCCGAACATCGACCGCCCCGCCAAGCCGACGCTCGCGCCGCTGGCCGCCGACGCCCTCTTGCCCGTGGGGAGCGTGCCGCCGCAGACGCGGGACGGCTACCCGGTCCGCATGGGGCCGAAGGCGACGCCCGGCCCGGCCGACACCTACGTCGCTTACGGCCAGGGGTGGGCGAACGTCTCGAACACCCCGTTCCGCGAGTACAAGCACTGGGTCCACGAGGGCGGCATCAGCACCCCGCTCGTCGCCCACTGGCCGCACGGCATCGCCGCGAAGGGCGAACTCCGCCACCAGCCCGGCCACCTGATCGACGTGATGGCGACGTGCCTCGACGTGTCGGGGGCCGCGTACCCGAAGGCGGTCGGCGAGGCCGCGATCACCCCGTTCGAGGGCGTGAGCCTGCGGCCCGCGTTCGCCGGCCGGCCGCTCGACCGCGAGGCGATCTTCTGGGAGCACGAAGGCAACCGGGCGGTCCGCGCCGGCGACTGGAAGCTGGTGGCGAAAGGCCCCGGCGGCGCGTGGGAGCTGTACAACGTCCCCGCCGACCGGGCCGAGGCCCACGACCTCGCGGCCGCCCACCCCGACCGGGTCAAAGAGCTGTCCGCTAGGTGGGAGGCGTGGGCGAAGCGGAGCCACGTCCTGCCGTGGCCGCTCAAGCCCGAGTACCAAAATCGCTGAAGGTATGGGACGCGGAGGACGCGGATCAAAGCCGGGATCAGACCCGAAAATTGATTACAAACTCCGGCTCCCACTCCGATCCTCTTTGTCCGCGTCCCGATCCGCGTCATCCGCGTCCCATCGCCACCATTCGAGGTACTCCCATGCGTCTTGCCCTCTCGCTCGCCGCCCTCGCCGTCGCATTCCCGCTCGCGGCCGCCGAGCCGGGCAAGCCGGCGTACCGCGTCCTCGCCCAGGACAAGGGGCGCCTCGCCATCGTCGGGGCCGACGGGGCCGTCGAGTGGGAGGTCAAGTGCGGGCACAACGCCCACGACCTCTCGCTCCTGCCCAGCGGGAACATCCTTTTCAACAGCGGCGGGGCCGAGGTGTCGGAGATCACGCCCAAGAAGGAGGTGGTCTGGAAGTACGTCGCCAAGCCGAAGGACGGGTACAAGGGCCGCGTCGAGGTCCACGCCTGCCAGCGGCTCGACGACGGCAACACGCTCGTCGCCGAGAGCGGCAACGCCCGGCTCGTGGAGGTGGACAAGGACGGCAAAATCGTGAAGGAGGTGCCGCTGACGGTGGACAAGCCGGCCCCGCACACCGACACCCGACTGGTGCGGAAGCTGGAGAACGGCCACTACCTCGTCTGCCACGAGAACGACGGGGTGGTCCGCGAGTACGACGGGGCCGGGAAGGTGGTGTGGAGCTACGCCCTCGACCTGAACGGCCGCAAGGCGAGCGGCGGGCACGGGCCGGAGGGGCACGGGGCCCGGTGCTACTCGGCCGTCCGGCTCGCGAACGGCAACACCCTCATCGGCGGCGGCAACAACAACCGCGTGCTGGAGGTGAACGCCGAGGGGAAGGTCGTCTGGAGCGTCGACCAGAAGGAGTTGCCCGGCATCACGCTGGCCTGGGTGACGACGGTGGCGGCCCTGCCGAACGGGAACGTGATCTTCGGCAACTGCCACGCCGGCCCGGACAACCCGCAACTGATCGAGGTGACGCGGGACAAGAAGGTGGTCTGGACGTTCAAGGACTTCAAGGCGTTCGGCAACAGCACGGCGGCGGCCCAGGTGCTGGGCGTCGAGGGGAAGGTGCTGCGTTAAGGGCGAGCGGGGGGCGTGAGCCCCCTGATCCTTCCGCGTGCCCGGCCGGCGGGAATAGGGAGCGGGCGGCTGACGCCCCCCGCTCGCCGGGGCTTCCGAGCTACCGCCCACCCGCCCCCATCTTCATCCCCCCCGCCGGCACGAC
>JANPKP010000657.1:0-16436 GCA_031426095.1 Gemmataceae bacterium | reverse complement strand
TCCCGCCCTCGGTGTTCTCTGTGACTCTGTGGTTAATTCTCCTCCCCCCTCTACACATCGAACAGCATCCGCTCCGGGCTCTCCACGCACTCCTTGATCCGCACCAGGAATTGCACGGCCTCGCGGCCGTCGATCAGCCGGTGGTCGTAGCTGAGGGCGAGGTACATCATCGGGCGAATCACGATCGCGTCATTGACCACCACGGCCCGCTTCTGGATGGTGTGCATGCCCAGGATGGCGGCCTGCGGGGGGTTGAGGATCGGCGTACTCAACATCGACCCGAAGATGCCGCCGTTGGTGATGGTGAAGGTGCCGCCCTCCATGTCGGCGACGCCGATCTTGCCGTCGCGGGCCCGCTTGGCCACCTCGCCGATGGCCTTCTCGATGTCCGCGAACCCGAGCCGGTCGGCCCCGCGGAGGACCGGCACCATCAGCCCCTTCTCGGTGCTGACGGCCACGCCGATGTCGTAGAAGTGCTGCATCACCACGTCGCCGCCGTCGATCTTGGCGTTCACGAGCGGGAACGCCTTCAGGGCCTCGATACTCGCCTTCACGAAGATCGACATGAAGCCGAGCTTGGCCCCGTGCTTCTTCTCGAACTTGTCGTTGTACTTGGCCCGCACCTCCATCGCGGCCGTGAGATCGACCTCGTTGAAGGTGGTGAGGGTGGCGGTGGTGTTCTGGCTCTCCAGCAGGCGCTCGGCGATCCGCTTGCGGATCATCGTCATCGGCTTGCGTTCGGTGCGGCGCTCGCCGGCGGGCGGGGCGGGCTTCGGGGCCGGCGGCGGGGCGGCCGGGCCGTTGGTCTTGGGCGGGGCGGCGGCCGCCGCGTCCGGGCTCTTGCCGCCCGCCTCCTGGTACGCCAGCACGTCGCCCTTCGTGACGCGGCCGGCGGGGCCGGTGCCGGGCACCTGGGCGGCCACCAGGCCCGCCTCCGCGAGCAACCGGGCGGCGGCCGGGCCGGGCTGCACGGCGGGCATCGACGGGTCCGGCTGCTTCGCGGCCGGCGGGGGCGACGCGGGCGCGGCGACGGGGCCGGACTTCGCGGGCGAGCCGCCGGTCGGTGCCTTCGCCTCCGTGTCGATCTCGGCGACGATGGAATCGACCGGGACGACAGTCCCCTCGGCGACGAGGATTTTCAGCACCCCCGCGACCGGGGCCGGCACCTCGGGCGTGGCCTTGTCGGTCTCGAGTTCGAAGAGGCCCTCGTCGATCTTGACGGCGCTCCCGTCCGCCTTGAGCCAGCGGGCGACCCGCCCCTCGGTGAGCGACTCCCCGAACCGCGGGACCTTGACCGGCACGACCGCCATGGGAACCTCACAATTCGGAATGCGGATTTCGGAATGCGGATTTCGGACAACTCGTGCGGCGGGCCGGTGCCCAATCCTCGCTCCGCACTCCGAAATCCGCGTTCCGCAATTCTTACTGGGCCGCCCGCCCCTTCCACCCGACGACGCGGAACGGCAGGGTCGTCCCGAACGCGGCCTGGACGACTTCCTTCTGCTCCAGGGCGTGGACGTGGTGCGACCCCGTGGACGGGCTGGCGCTCGCGTCCCGGCCGACGAACTCGACCGGGAAGTTCATCCCCCGCAGCCGCGGCTCGACGAAGAACCACGCCCCGTTGTTCTCCGACTCCTCCTGGCACCACACCCACTCGGTGGCCCGCCGGTAGCGGCCCAGCACCGCCTTCAACTGCTGCTCCGGCCACGGGTACAGCTGCTCGACCCGGACCACCGCGACCGCCCCGGTGCCGAGGCGGGCCTTCTCGGCCGCGAGGTCGTGGTACACCTTGCCCGAGCACATGACCACCCGCTTGACGGCGTCCGGGTTCGCCCCCGCGTCGTCGAGCACCTCGCGGAAGCTGCCGGCCGTGAAGTCGGACACCGGCGACGCGGCGGCCTTGTTCCGCAGCATGCTCTTGGGCGTCATCACGACCAGCGGCTTGCGGAACGGCCGCTTGTTCTGCCGGCGGAGGAGGTGGAAGTGCTGGGCCGAGGTTGACGGGTACGCGACCTGGATGTTGTCCTCGGCGCACAGTTGCAGGAAGCGTTCGAGCCGGGCGGAGGAGTGCTCCGGCCCCTGCCCCTCGTACCCGTGCGGGAGGAGCAGGACGAGCCCGCTGACGCGGTTCCACTTCGACTCGCTCGACGCCAGGAACTGGTCGATCATGACCTGGGCCCCGTTGGCGAAGTCGCCGAACTGGGCCTCCCACAGCACGAGCGTCGCCGGGTCGTCCATCGAGTACCCGAACTCGAACCCCATGCACGCGACCTCCGAGAGGGCGCTGTCGTACACCTCGAACGTCGCCTGGTCCGGGGCGAGGTTGGCGAGCGGCGAGTAACTGTCGCCGGTCCTGGCGTCCACGAACACCGCGTGCCGCTGGCTGAACGTGGCCCGCCGGGCGTCCTGCCCGGTGAGGCGGACGGGGATGCCCTCCAGCACGAGCGACCCGAACGCCAGCATCTCGCCGGTGCCCCAGTCCACGCCGGGGCCGGCCGGGTCGAGGACGCCCTTGCGGCGGGTGTCGAGGTACGTCTTGAGCTTCGGGTGGATCGTGAAGCCGTCCGGGCCTTCCGTCATGGCCGTGGCGACGCGGGCCAGCGTTTCGAGCTTCACCCCCGTCTCGACCGGGTCGTGGGTGAACTTCTGGGTGAACCGCTCCCAGCGGACGGCCTTGAAGCCCTCCATCCCCTTCTTGTGGGCCGTGCCCGCCGACACCCACCCGCGGACGGCGGTGAGGGCGGCCTCCATCCGCTGCTGGTAGTCGGCGACGGCCGCGTCGGGCATGTCCACGGCGACGGCGAGCTTGCTCTGGAACTCGGCGTCGATGGCCCCGGTCACGTCCCCCTCGACGCCGCGGCCGAACTTCTTGTCGGCCAGCCGGCGGGCGTACACCTTCGTGGTGTTGTCGCGGTTGCGGATGGTGTCGTACATGAGCGGCTGCGTGTACGCCGGCTCGTCCTGCTCGTTGTGCCCGTACTTGCGGAAGCACACGATGTCGATGAACACGTCCCGCTTGAACGCCTGGCGGAACTCCAGCGCCAGCTCGGCGGCATAGACGCACATCTCGGGGTCGTCGCCGTTGACGTGGAAGACGGGGGCGTCGATCATCTTGGCCACGTCGGTGCAGTACCGGCTCGTGCGGGCGTCGGCCGGGTTGGTGGTGAACCCGATCTGGTTGTTCACCACGATGTGGACGGTGCCGCCCACGTCGTACCCCGCGAGCTTCGACAGGTTGAGCGTCTCGGCCACAACGCCCTGGCCGGCCACCGCCGCGTCGCCGTGGATGAGGATGGGCACGCCGGTCACCCGGTCGGCGTCCTTGTGGAGCCGCTGCTTGGCGCGGACCCGGCCGACGACCACGGGGTCGATGATCTCCAGGTGGCTCGGGTTCGGGGCGAGGGAGACGTGGACGGTGCCGTTCGGGTTGACCACGTCGGCCGAGAACCCGAAGTGGTACTTCACGTCCCCGTCACCGCCCGGCAGGTCGGGCACGTACTGGTCCTCGAACTCGTTGAACACCTCCTCGAACGACTTGCCGAGGACGTTCACGAGCACGTTGAGCCGCCCGCGGTGGGCCATGCCGACGACCAGCTCCTTGATCCCGAGGGCCGGCGACTTGCCGACCAGGGCGTCGAGGACGGGGATGAGCGTCTCCCCGCCTTCGAGGGAGAACCGCTTCTGGCTCTGGTACTTCTTCTGGAGGAACTCCTCGAACATGCTCGCCTGGTGGAGCGTCATCAGGATGCGGTACTTCTGCCGCAGCGGGAGGCGGGGCCGGTTCTGCCGCGGCTCCATCCGCTCGGCCAGCCACTTGCGGGCGGTGATGTCCTGGATGTACATGTACTCGACGCCCATCGTCGAGCAGTACGTCCGCCGCAGCTCGTCCACGAGGTCGCCGAACCGGCCCATGCCGTCCTTCCCGAACACCATCGACTCGTCCACGAGTTCGTCCCGGTCGGCGGCGGCGAGGCCGAACCGCTCGAGGGCGAGCATCGGGTGCGGGGGCGGGGGCGTGGCGGAGAGCGGGTCGAGGTGGGCTTCGAGGTGGCCGAGGTCGCGGTAGGCGGTGATGAGGCGGACGACGCCCGTCTGGCGGAGCACGTCCGGGGCGGCCTGGACGGCGGGGGCCGGGCCGTGGCCGTTGGTCCCGTTCGCCCCGTTGGCGGGGTGCCCGTTCCCGTTGCCGGCGAACTCGACGCCGGCGAAGAAGGCCCGGAGGGTGGGCTCGACGGAGGCGGGGTCGGCCTGCCACTTCAGGTACGCGTCGTCGAGCAGGTCGCGGTTGAAGGCGTTGGCGAACGTGTCGGCGATCATTGTGCGGGCGCTCCGGGGCCGGCCGTGGCATGAAGCCGGAGGGGCGGGACGGCTTTACGGGTACACTAGCCGCCCCCGCCCCGGGGGCAAGGACGGCGGGCGGTCGGCTGTGGGTATGGTACGGACGCCGGGTGGCCGATTGCGCGCGGAAGCGGGGCGGCGGGCGGAAGTGGGCGACCGGTTGGGCGGGGTGGCGGGGGTGTGAGGCCCCGGCGAGCGGGGGGTGTGCCCCCCCGAATCTCGACATCAGTACGCACCGATGCGGACACTCGGGGGGCTGACGCCCCCCGCCCGCCGGCCGTCACTTCTTCGGCTTCCCCTCGTCCTTCTTCGGGGCGTCCGCCTTCGGCTCCGCGTCCGGCGGCACGGCGGCCTTCACCAGCGTCGCCTTCGCGCCGTCGTACACGCGGACCACGCCGTCCTCGCCGCCGGCCGCGACCACGGAGCCGTCGCCGCTCGCCCCCACGGCGTACAGGAAGTCGGTGCCGCCGGGGAAGGACCGCATCTGGTTGCCGTCCGGCGACCACGTCCGCACGGAGGCGTCGCCGCTCACCGTCAGCACCTCCGGCTTCTTGCCGGCGACCACGGAGAGCCGCGTCACCTGCTTGCTGTGCCCGGTCACGTCCTTGAGCTTCTCGCCCTTCTCGTAGTCCCACACCTTCACCAGGTTGTCGGCCCCGGCCGAGATGAGCTTCTTGCCGTCCGGCGACCAGCCCACGTCCATGACGTGGTGCGTGTGCCCCTCGAACGACTTCACGAACTTGCCCGACGGCACCTCCCACGCCTTCACGAACTTGTCGGCCGCCGCAGTGGCCAGGACCTTGCCGTCCGGGCTGAAGGCGACGCCGAACACCGTGTCGCTGTGCCCGTTCTTGACGTCGGCGACGACCTTCCCGGCGGCGTCGAGGATCTTCACCTCGCCGTCCTCGGTGGGGGCCCCGCCGCCGGTGGCGAGGAGCTTGCCGTCGGGCGAGTAGGCGACCGCGACCACGCGGTCGGCGAACCCGCCGACGCGGGCCCTCGGCTCGCCCTTGGCCACGTCCCACAGGGTCACTTCCTGGAAGCTGCCGGTGGCCAGCGTGGTGCCGTCCGGGCTGAACGCGGCCGACTCCACGAGCGAGACGTGGGCCCCCTTCGCCGGCTTGCCGTCGGGCGTCTTGAGGGCCGGGTCGAGGAGCGTCTTGACAAACGCCCCGGTCTTGCCGTCGTACAGGTGGACCTGGTTCCCCCGCCCGCCGGCCACGAGCTTGCCGTCTGGGCTGACGGCCACCGCCCGCACCGGCTTGACCAGCGCCGGCGGCAGGTTCACCACGATCTTGTCTTTCACCTTCACCGAAGTGGGGGCCTTCGCCCCCTGGTCGATCCACAGCTTGACGACCGCCAGTTGCTCGGGCGAGAGCCAGTCGTCCTCGGACTTCGGCGGCATGTACGGCTTCAGTTGCCGGCTACAGAACAGGAACAGGGTGCTCTTGGCCGAGTCGCCGGGGATCACGTCGACGCCCCGCTTGCCGCCCTTCATGACGCCGGCGTGGGAGCCCATGTCGAACTTGCCCTCGGTGATCTTGCCCGAGTGGCAAGACGTGCACTTGTTGGCGAAGATCGGCTCCACGTCCTTCGCGTACTCGACCGGCTCCTTCCGCTTGAGGTCGACCGTGGGGATGGGCGGGAGGTCCTTGGCGGCGGGCTTCGGGTCGGCCGCGGCCGCGGGGGCGGCGAGGAGGGCGGCGAGGAAGAGGGGACGCATGGGGGAGGCTCCGCTTGAGGGTTGCCCGGAGAGCCCCGTCCCGTCTGGGCGGGGAGTCTTTCGCATTCGCCGGCACTCCCCGCCCAGACGGGACGGGGCTCGCCACAAGTCACTTCACGACGTTGACGCTCACTTTAACCTCGTGCGTGACCGCGTGCCCGGCGAACGTCGCCGTCACGCGGACCACGCCGGCCGCCGCCGTCCCCGGCTTCGCCGCCGGGTCCACCTTGACGTTCAACTTCACCTCGGACGTACCCGCCGGCACCTTCGCGTCGGCGGCCGTCACGCCCTTCGCGTCGAGGGCCACGGTGAACTCGCCGGGGAAGTCGTAGAGCCGCTCCACCTTCACCACGAGGTCGCCGGCCGCCCCGGGCTTGAGCGGGCCGGCGGTGGCCGTCACCTTCGCCAGGGCCGTCGGGATCACCAGCACCTCGACGGGGTCGGCGTAGGCGGCGGCGGGCACCGTGGCCTTCGCCTTGGGGTCGCGGCCGAACGGGACCGGGGCGTCGCCGCGGGCCGCGAACGAGTACCGCCCCGGGGCCGCGGTCGGCTTCGCGTCGACGCTCAGGGTGCCCTCCGGCTTCTCCTTCGTGGGGGCCGTGGGGAACGCCACCGTGAACGGCGACGACTGGTTCTCCGGCCCCGTCCGCTCCATCGTAAGCGTTACGGCCGCGGCGTCGGCGGGGGTGAACCACGTCGCCTTGAGCGGCACCGTGAGTTTCTCGCCCTGCTTCACGGTCAGCGGCGAACCGGCCTTCGCCTCTTTGCCGTCCGCGCCTTTCACGGTGGCCTTGTCGGCGTCGGCCGCGAGCGCGAAGGCGGCCTTTTCGGCCCGCACCGCGAGGGCGAGCGACTGCGTGAGGCGGACGCTCATCGGCACGTCGCTCTTCTGGCCCGTGCCCCAGGTGACGGCCGCCGGCCGCACGTCCCGCGTCGCCGGCTTGCCGTCCACGTCGGCCGTCGCCGTCAAGGTGAAGCCGCCGGTGAACGGGGCCGCGTCCGGGGCGATGCGGAGGGCCAGGACGCCCCACTTGGCCGCCGGGCCGACCACGACCGGCTTCGCGGAGACGCCGGGCGGCAAGCCGTTCGCGGCCACGGTCACCGCCCCCGTGAAGCCGTCGATGCGGTGGACGAACACATCATACGCCTCGGTGCCCCCCTGCCGGGCGGCGCTGCCGGTGGGCAGGTGGCGGGAGTACGGCAGGGCGACGACGCGGAAGTCGGGCCGCGGCGGGCCGACCCGAAGCCGGTACGCCGTCCGCGGGCCGCTGTGGATGCCCGCCTCGCGGCAGCCGACCTGCACCACGAACGGGCCGTCGAACGGGGCCGTCCACTTGTACGCGACGGGGTCGACCGTGCGGCTCGGGAAGTTCGCCCCGTGCAGGCTGTCGGTCTCGTCGTCCTGCTCGCCGGTGAGGTCCTTGTTCGCGTCCTTCGGGTCGTGGACGCTCAGGTAGTAGTCGGCCTTCGTCCCGATCCGCTCGGCCTGGAGGTCGAACACCAGCACGTCGCCCTTCTTCGCCTCGAAGGCGTACCAGTCGCGGTCGTTCGGCCGCGACACCATGCCCACGACCTCGCACGGCACGCCCACCGGCTCGGCCGTCGCGGGGGTCAGCCCGCCCGCACTCTTTTTGACGTGAACGGGGCCGCGGGCGAAGAAGACGGGCACCGCGTTCGACGGGCCGGCGGGGCCGGCGAGGCGGTACTCGAAGCCGTCCTGCAGCCCGACCGGCGGCTCGACCCGGTCGCGGAAGGCGAGCCGGGCGGCGGCCGCCGGGTCGGTCGGCGGCGTGAGCGTGACGGCCAGTTGCTCCAGCGGCCGGCCGTCGGCGGAGTACGGGCTCGGCTTCCCGCCGGGGAGGTTCCGCCCGTAGACCGTGACCGCCGTCGGCCTCCCGGCCTCGACCACCGGCGGGTAAACGGCGTCGACCCACGGGCCGGCCGCGACGGTGAGGCGGTAGACGTGGTCGGGCGTGCCCGCCTGGTACGCGAACTCGGAGACGCGGGCCAGGTAGTCGCCGTCGGCCGGGGCGACGAAGTCGGCGAGGGCGTCGCCGTCCCGGTAGTTGCGGCCGCCCGCGAGCCGCCGGCCGTCCGGGGCGTACACCTCGACGAACGGCCGGGCCCGCCCGTCGAGCGACGACGACACGCACGACAGGACGACCCGCTGCCCGGCCTTCGCCGCGAACAGGGTGTAATCCACGTCGGTGGCGCTGCCGATGCCGCCGTTCACGGTCGTGCCCAGTTCGACCCGCTGGGCCTCGGGCACGTCGTTGTTCGGCTCCTTCTCGTTCACCTCCGGCCGGTCGCCGACGGCGAACGCCCGCGGGTTGCTCACGCCCCACTTGTTCACCACCCGCACGTCGTAAGTGCCCACCGGCACGTTCGCGGCCACCGTGACCATGAAGGCGTGCGGGCCCTTCGTCGCGGCCTTCTCGGCGTCGGCCGGTGACGCCACGGGCGGCTTCTTCTTGGGGTCGGCCGGCGTCGGCGGCGGGGGCGGCGGCTCGTACACGCCGACGAGGCCGGGGTGCGAGAAGAGCAACCCGGTGGGGCCGTCGAGGTCGTTGCCGTTGGCGGTGAGTGGGACGAACGTGCCGGCCTTCGCCCCGGCCGGGAAGACGTTCTGGAGGTACGGCGACGGCAGCCCGGCGGCTTTCTGCTGGCCGGCGGCCGGGCCGGCCGACGCGGCGACGCAAACGAGGCCCAGGAGGCCGAGCGGGGGCCGGCGCATGAGAGAGGCTCCGGGGCGGGGCGGCGGTCCGAGGCGAGCGGGGGGCGTGAGTCCCCCGAGTGGGCGGGCAGACGCGGGTCGGCGGGTGTGTGAATGGTAACACCCCCGCCGGGGCCGGGTCAAGCGCCGGCCGTTGACTCGCGTCCGCGGAGGGCGTACCTTCGGAAGTCTCGCCGCCCCCTCCCGCCGCCGAGGCCCGTCCCATGCTCACCCGCCGCGAAGCCCTCGCCACGTCCGCCGGGCTGCTCCTGGCCCGCCCCGCGGCGGCCGCCGACGCCCCGGCCGCCGACCCCACCCGCGTCCTCCCCGCCGGCCAGAAGCCGGCCGACGCCCGCCTCGGCCCGCCCCGGCACGTCAACGGCTACTTCCCCTTCGAGGTGCCGCAGACGCTCCCCGAGTGGGAAGCCCGCCGGGCCGCCCTCCGCGAGCAGGTGAAGGTGGCGTTGGGCCTCTGGCCGATGCCCGAGAAGACGCCGCTGAACCCCACCGTCCACGGCAAGATCGAGCGCGACGGGTACACCATCGAGAAGGTGTCGTTCGCCTCCATGCCGGGGCACTACGTCACCGGCAGCCTGTACCGCCCGCTGCCGCCCGAGGGCCGGGCGGTGAAGCACCCGGCCGTCCTGTGCGCCCACGGGCACTGGAAGAACGGCCGCTTCGAGGACGCCGGCGGGAAGGTGGCCGAAGCCTCCATCAAGGCCGGCGGCGAGACGGACGTGGAGCGCGGCCGGTACTTCATGCAGGCCCTCCCGGCGACGCTCGCCAAGCTCGGGTTCGTCGCCTTCCAGTACGACATGGTCGGCATCGCCGACAGCACCGCCATCCCGCACCGCGAGGGGTTCAAGGACGCCCAGGCGGAACTCCGCCTCCAGAGCTTCATGGGCCTCCAGACGTGGAACAGCGTCCGCGCCCTCGACTTCGTCTCGGGCCTGCCCGACGTGGACCCCCAACGCATCGGCATGACCGGCGGCAGCGGCGGCGGCACGCAGACGTTCGTCCTCGGGGCCGTGGACGACCGGCTGGCGGCGATCTTCCCGGCGGTCATGGTGTCCACGGCGATGCAGGGCGGGTGCGTGTGCGAGAACGCCTCGCTCCTGCGGGTGGGCACCGGGAACGTCGAACTCGCGGCCCTGTTCGCCCCCAAGCCGCTGGCCATGAGCGCCGCCAACGACTGGACGAAGGAGCTGATGACGAAGGGCTTCCCCGAGCTGCAAAAGCTCTACAAGCTCTACGGGGCCGAGGACAAAGTCGCGGCGAAGGCGTGGCTCCAGTTCGGCCACCAGTACAACCAGCTCGCCCGCGAGTTCATGTACGCCTGGTTCTCGAAGCACCTGCTCGGCAAGGACGAGTCGCCGAAGGAGCCGCCGCTGACGCCGGTAGTGCCGCCGACCGCCCTGACCGTGTACGACGACGCCCACCCCCGCCCGAAGGACGAACTCCCCGCCGACAAGCTCCGCGAGGTGATGACCGCCGCCAGCGACGCCCGGATGGCGAAACTCGCCCCGACGACGCCGGAGACGCTGAAGGCGTTCCGCGACGTGGTGAAACCGGCGATGCGGGCGATGGTGGGGGAGCCGCCGCCGGCGACGCCCTACACCCGGCCCGTCGAAACGGGACGAGTCTACGATCTTGCCGGCAGGTTGAAGCTCATCCGTCTCACGTACAGCTTCAAGGCGGCGGGTGAAGAGATTCCGATTCTTGTCGCAAGGGAGGAGGGCAACCTGTCCGGGGTCGTCGTGTGGGTTCATCCGAAGGGCAAGGCGAGCCTGCTCGACGGTGAGAAATTCGCCCCGCTGGTTCAGGCACTGGTCGATAAGGGTTACACGGTCGTCGCTCCCGATGTCTACGGCATCGGCGAGTTGTCGGCCCCGCCGCTGCCGGTGACGGCGCCCACCTACAACCACGTCTACGCCGGCTACACCTACGGCTACAACCGCAGCGTGTTGGCGAACCGCGTCCACGACATCCTGTCCGTGATTCGATACCACCGCTCGATCCAAATCCGCGTCGCCGGCCGGGACGGGAAGCTAGCTCCTCTCCACCTTGTCGGCTGGGGTGAGGCCGGGCCGTGGGTCGTGCTGGCGAAGGCCCTGGCCGGCGACGCGGTGGCGAAGACGGCGGCCGACCTCCACGGCTTCCGCTTCGAGGACGTCTCGAAGATCGACGACCCGATGATGCTCCCCGGGGCGGTCAAGTACGGCGGGCTGGCGGCGGCCCTGGCCCTGTGCGCCCCCGGCGAGGTGCTGGCCCACAACACCGCCAAGACCGGCACCGGCCGGCTGGCGAAGGCCGCCTACGACGCCGCCGGGGCGAAGGACAAGCTCGCCCACAGCGGCGACAAGTGGGACGACGCGAAGGTGGTCGCCTGGCTGCTGAAGTGAGCCGCGACCGCGTCGCGTTCCCGCCCCCGGCCCGAGGTCACCCCATGCCCGCCCGCCACGCCCTGATCGTCGTCGCCCTCGCCCTCGTTCCCGCCGTGCGGGCGGCCGACGCGCCCGCCCTTCCGCCGGTCGCCGAGGTGCCGGGGCCGCTCGTCATCGTCGGCGGCGGGGCGATGCCGGCGGACGCCCGCAAGGCCGTGTTCGACCTCGCCGGCAAGGACAAGGCCCGGCTCGTCGTCATCCCCACGGCGAGCGAATCGGCCGACGACCCGAAGGCGGCCGACGGGTACGTCAAGGCCTGGAAGGCCCTCGGCCCGGCGTCCGTGGTGCTGCTCCACACCCGCGACCGGAAGGCGGCCGACGACCCGGCGTTCACCAAGCCGCTCGCGGAGGCGACCGGGGTCTGGTTCAGCGGCGGCGACCAGTCGAGGATCGTGGCCGCGTACAAGGGCACCCTTGTGGAGAAGGAGTTGCTGAAACTCCACCGCCGGGGCGGCGTCATCGGCGGCACGTCGGCCGGGGCGGCCGTCATGTCCGACCCGATGATCACGGGCGGCACCGGCGACGCGGCGACGGTCGGCACCGGCCTCGGCTACCTGCCGGGCGTGGTCGTCGATCAGCACTTCACCCAGCGGAAGCGGAACCCGCGGCTCGCCGCCGTCGTCGACACGCACCCCGGGTTCGTCGGCCTCGGCGTCGACGAGGCGACCGCGATCGTCGTCCGCGGCCGCGACATCAAGGTGATCGGGGCGGGGGCGGTCACGGTCCGCCTGGGGGCGGGGGCGGGCCGGCCGGCGGCGGCCGACGTGGTGAAAACGGGCGGGTCGCTCGACCTGTTCCAACTGCGGCGGGCGGCCGCCAACCGGGCCGCGAAGGAGCCGTTCCCGCCGGCGAAGGTGGCCGACCCCGTGGTGGAAAAGGGGTCGCTCGTGATCGTGGGCGGGGGCGGGGCCGGTCCGGAAATCTGGAAGCGCTTCATCGCCCTCGCCGGCGGGCCGGACGCCCCCATCGTGGTGATCCCGACCGCCCTCGAAGACCCGCTCCCCGCCAGCGTCGGCGAGGTCGAGGCCCTCAAGAAGTACGGGGCCACGAACGTGACGACCCTCCACACCCGCGACCGGGCGACGGCCGACGCCCCCGCCTTCTCCGACGGGCTGCTCAGGGCGAAGGGCGTGTGGTTCGGCGGCGGCCGGCAGTGGCGGTTCGTGGACGCCTACGCGGGCACGCTCACGGAAAAGCGGATCCACGGCGTGCTGGCCCGCGGCGGCGTGGTCGGCGGGTCGTCGGCCGGGGCGTCGATCCAGGGCGAGTACATGCCCCGCGGCCACCCCCTCGGCAACGCGGTGGTGATGGCCGAGGGGTACGAACGCGGGTTCGCCTTCCTCCCCGGCACCGCCATCGACCAGCACTTCTTCGCCCGCCGCCGCACGGCCGACATGACGGGGCTGATGGCCAAGTACCCCCAGTTCCTCGGCATCGGAATCGACGAGGGGACGGCGGTCGTCGTCACCGGCCACGCGGCGGCGGTCGTCGGCAAGTCGAAGGTCGCGTTCTACGACCGGCGGGCGGGGGCCCCGAAGGCGGGCGAGAAGGACTACGTCGAGGTGCCGGCGGGCGGGGTGTACGACCTGAAGGCGCGGGCGGTGGAGTAGAAGCGACAAAGCCCCGGGACGACTGTCCCGGGGCTTTCGAGGGTTCCACCACTCTCGCTCAAGGGGCGGGGGCGGGCGGGGCCGGCGTCGGCGGCGCGGCGGGGTCCGCGGGGGCCGGCGTCGGGGCGGGGGCCGGGTCCGTGGGGGCCGTGGGGGCCGGGGCGGCCGGCTTCGGCGGGGCCGGGACGAAGGCGTTCGGGTCGCCCAGCCGGGGGATCGTGGCCTTCACCTTCAACGACTCGTCCGACGGCCCCGTCTGCCCGCCGTACCCCTCGAAGTCGAGGTAGAGCATCACGCACCCGGCCACGATCGCCGCGAACGTGATGAACAGGAGCGTGGTGTACACGTCGTTCCGCGGCTTCGGGCCGGCGGAACGGGTCGGCTTCACCTTGGCCTTGGTCTTCGCCATCCCCGCGTCCCCCTGTTCGCGCCCGCCCGCCGACTCCGCCGCGCCCCGCCGCGTCGCTCACTGCCCGAGCTTGCTCACCTCGTCGCCGACCTTCGGCCGCTCGTCCGCCGCGAGCCGGGTCGGGTCCCGCCCGGTGGCCGGGCGGAAGGTGGCCACGGCCTCCTTCGGGTAGACGTTCGACACCACCACCTGCCCGAGGTACTTGCCGCCCCCGGCGAGCCGGTAGATCGACAGCGTCGACCCGACCGTGAGCCCGGCGTCGAGCCCGACGGAGAGGGAGACGTACGGCTCGTTGACGGCCGTCACCGTCCCCCGCAGCCCCTCCGGCACCACGGCCGGGCGGCCGCCGATGGAGTCGGTCACGGGGTCGAGCTTGCCGCCGTTCCGCTTGAGGCTGGCCACCTGCCCGCCTAGGTCCTCGACGGTCTTGGCCAGTTGCTCGGCCCGCCCCTGGGCCGTGTTCCGCTCGATCTGGGCCTGGAGGCGGTCGGCCTCGGCCTTCTCCTTGGCCACCACGAGGAGCACCAGCCGGTCCTGGGCGGCGTCGTACTGGGCCCGCAGCCGCGTCCCCTCGGCGATGGTGGCGGCGAGGTTGGCGTCGGTCTGGTCCTTCGCCTGCTTGGTCTGGTCGAGGGTGGTCGCCATCGCCTTGACGTTCGCGTCGAGCTTGGTGTTCTCGTCGGAGAGCGTCTTGAGCCGGTCGTCCCGGTCGGACACTTCCTTGCGGGTCTTGTCCAGGGCCTTGGCCAGGGCGTCCTTGTCCGCCTGCCCGGCGCGGTAGTCGTCCTCCCGGGCCTTGAGGGCCTTGTCGGCCCGCTCCCGGTACTTGTCGGCCTCGGCCTTCCAGTTGGTGCGGGCCACGTACGACTGGACGTTGAAGAACATCCAGACGAGGGCGAACAGGGTCACCATGACCGCCAGAATCTTGCCGAGCAGGGTCATCGCCTCACCCCTTGAGCGGAAGTCGGTCGCCGGCGGCCGGTCGGAGTCGGGAACGGGGGCGGCCCGCCCCCCGGAAGGTTCAACGGCCCGCCGTCACGGCGCGGGCCACGGCGGGTAGTCGGCCTTGAGCCGGTTTTCGAGCTGGGCCTTCCGCCGCTGGGTCGTCACCAGCTGCTCGTACCAGTTGACCTCGAACGCCTCCAGAAAGCGAGCCTCGTCCAGCAATTCTTCGTACACGGCCTTCTGCTTGTCCACGCGCAGGCGGGTGACTTCGGCCTCCCGGCCGAGGGCCTCGGACGCCTTCACGAGGTCGTAGCTCTCCTTCGCCAGCCGCTCGGCCTCCTTGCGGTTGGCCTCGTACGTCGCCTCCAGCGGGACGACGCCCTGGAGCGGCTTGTCGCCCGGCGGGCCCTTGACCGGGTTCCCCTCCTTGGCGGTGTCGAGGAGCGAAAGGGTCTTCGCCGGGTCGGCCGGGTCGGGGAGGTACAGTTGTTCGCGGAACCCGGCGGCCCCGGTCCGGGCCTCGGCGAGCCGGCGGGCGAACTCGGCCTGCCGCTGGTCGCGGAACGGCTCGTAGGCGGCGAGCGCCTTGTACCGCGGCCCCCACTCGCGGGTGGCCAGGGCGGCCCGGGCGGCCTGCCGCTCGATCTCGGCCCGCAGGCGGGTGATCTCCCCCTCGATCTTCTCCCCCCCCTCGGGGGTGCGGTCGATCCACTCGACCCGCTGGGTGTACACCCCCACCGCCCAGGACAGGATGGCCGTCCCGACGATCAGGTTGAGGAACACCAGCAGCTTGCCGATCGCGGTCATGTCCGCCCCCTCGCGCCACCCGCGTCACCGCCCCCCCCGCTCCCGGCGGGCCAGCTCGTCTTCGAGGCGGAACAGGTCGTCCAGGGTGGTGCCGACCGTCCGCTGGACCTCGAACAGCTTGGCCTCCACCTTCGCCTGCCTCGCCAACGCCGCGTTCACCAGGGCCCGGGCGTCGGCGAGCTGGCCCTTGTACTTGGCCACCTGCGTCTCCCACTGGGCCTTCACCTCGGCGTCCCGGGCCACCTGCTTGAGGAGCCCGGCCTTGGCCCGCTCGGAGTCGTTCACCCGGAGCGTCCGGTCGATGGCGAGCTTCTGCAGCTCGTAGTACGTCTCCACGAACGCCACCTGGTCCTGCTCGACCCGCCGCTCGACCTGGGCCGCCAGCTCGACGAACCGGGCCGACTGGGCCGACACCCGGGGGGCGTAGTTCCGCAGGCCGACGACCAGGGCCACCCGCTTCTGCCACAGGGCGTCGGTGTCCAGGGTGATGAGCAGGTCGGCCAGCCGGAACCGCCGCTCGCCCTCGTCGGTCGTCTTGGCCGGGTCGATCACCCGGTCGAACTTGGCCAGCAGCAGTTCGGTCAGCCTGGCCCCGTCGCCGGCGGCCCGGAGCTTGAACACCTCGGCACGCTCCTCCAGCGTCTGGGCCTGCCGGAGCAGGATCTTCGAGAGGAAGTACGGGGCCAGCTTGGCCGGGTCGGTGACGGCCCGCACCTGGGCGAGTTCGGCCTTGGCCTCCGGCGAGTCGGCCTGCCGGGCGAGGCTCGCCTGCATCTCCTCGGCGCTGGCGAGGATGTTCTGGAGGGCGGCCCGGGCCCGCTTCACCTCGGCGACCTGGCTGGCCACCGGCTCCGTCGAGCCGAGCTTGTTGACGCCGGCCGCGGCCCCTGCGGCCCCTTCGGCCGCCGGGGCGGGTGCGGGGGCCGCCGCCCCGGGGCTGGCGGCCGCCGGCGGCGCGTTGTCGGTCACGGCCTTGAAGTAGCTTTCGAGAAACTTTTTGCTGACGCTCCCGACCGTCACCCCGCCCGGCCCCTCGGCCGCGAACGGCACCTCGGCGTCGGGGTCGTTCGGGTCGCCGGCGTCCGCGGCCGGCTCCGGGTTTTCGAGCGGCAGCCCCTGGAGCGTGAGCCGGTGGCGGAGGTCGGCGGCCGTGAGCGTCTGCCGCTTCACCCAGTCCTGGCTGGCGAGGTACACGAACCCGCCGCCGGCGAGGAGGTTGAATACGATCAGGAGCTTGCCGAGGAGGCCCATCGGTGCGATTCCCTGCGGGGCGGTCACGGCTGGGCGGTCGAGCCGGGCGGCGGCGGAACGGGGGCGGGCCGACCGCTCTGGGCGATTGTGCCGGACCCCGGCGGAACTAACAAGTGTGGAACGGCGATAAACGACGGGAGTTCGGTCGGACTGGGAGGTATTATCGACCCTGCGGGCGGGGCCGTCAACGCCGCCC
>JANPKP010000656.1:0-3177 GCA_031426095.1 Gemmataceae bacterium | reverse complement strand
CCAGGTGCCGGCCGGGTCGTCGGAAGAGGCAATGGCTTTTTTGACGAACTCAAACCGCTCGTTCCGCGACTTGGCCGTCTCCTTCTTCGCCGTAGCAGCTTCCACGTATTTGCTATCGTCGAAGAGGCCCATGTGAACGTCCCCACCGAAACCGAGGTAGGACAGGCACTTCGTCACAGCGTCGGTCACGGCTTTCTTGGGAGCCTCCTCGTCCACGAACGCGCCGTTTTTGTTCGCCCCCTCCATGACCGTCTGACCCCATTGCTCGATGTGGCCGGCGGCGGTGGCGTCTTTGACGTTGATTGCGCCATTGACCAGGAGGTCGAGCTTGTACCAAAGCCGCACCTTCGAGCACCAGACCCCAGCAACCATCTTGTTTTCAAGCTCCTCCCACCCCCAGCCAATCCCACAGGGGCCGAAAGTCTCGGTTGCCCGCTTGATGAGCCAAAACGGTTTGATCGCCGTTCCTTTGAAGCCGCCTGTTCTAGAAAAGCCCTTGGTGTGTTCCGGGGCGGTGGCGAAAACGGTGCTCCAGAGCGCCAAATTGTCTTTGGTCATGAGCGTGGTCCTTTGAAGTGCTGATCCAGGTGAGTGGCGAGGAGGATTTGAATGGCGGTAAGCCGAAGCTTCATGCGGTCGATGGCGGGTAGCACCCCGATCACCCCCCGGCCTTCGTCGTAACCGAGCCGGGTGAGCGTCGGCATGGGCAGCGCGGAGAACCGCTCCAGGGCGTTCAGGAGGTCGTTGAACACCACCTCGGCATCGTCGGTCGCCCGCTGGACGGCGGGCAGGTTGAGTATCTCGGCGGTCATGGGCTATCCTTTCATGTGTCGGTGTTGTTCGAAGTCGCTCGGCAGCCCCATCTCCGAAACGTTCCACTCGCAGAACGCGATCAGGTGTTCGATGGCGTCCGCCTCGAAGTCGAAGCGGGCCTTATTCGCCCCCGCCACCGGCTTGCTCTTGGCGTGCTTCAGGCCGTTGGCGTAGTGCCACACGGCGATCATCCCGCGTTCGAGGGTGTCGCGGCTCCAGTCGGTGTAGTCGATGCTCATAACGCCCCCTCGCGTTGGTGGTTGTCGAGGATGCAAAGCCAGTCGTCGGTTTCGCACGTAGGTAGCCCCTTCCACAGCACCACCGGCCTTACGGCTGCTTGCTGTTTGAATGCCGCAGCCGCCAGCCGGTCGATGGCGCGCTCGGCGTAGATGGCACAAGCCAGGGAGAGCATGCAGGCGAGGCAGAGGGCTTGGGCTTTGAAGAAGAAGAGATCGGCGCGGTCGAAGGTCATACCGCCTCGCCGCGTGCCGCGTAGGTCGCGGGGTTGGTGGACAGGCCCCGGCGGTCGAGGGCGGCCTGGTCGCGGGCGTCGGAGCTGTGGTTCCAAACGTCTTCCGGGTCGATCTCTTTGCGAACCTGTTTCTCGATCATCTCGCGGAGCAGCGTCTGCAAATGGCCCATCGTCTGGGCCTGCCACGGGCGGGTCTTCGGCCAATCTACCTCGGCCTGGGCGATGACCTGCAACATGCCGATCAGGTAATCCTGACCGTCGTCGCCGTCGATCAGGTCGCCGACGGTGAGGGCATCGGTCGACATCGTGCGGACGGTGCCGTCCACGCGGGCATGGACGGCGGCTTCGAGGGCCGCCTCGAACTCTTCTTCACTGGTGTCGCGGTAGTTAGACATGACTGCCTCCATGCTGATGATGATTAAAGTTATGCGGTGGCGCTCGCGGCGGCTTCCAGGTAGCACGCGATGGCGTACTCGGCACACGCCCCGGTGCTGCGGGCGGCGTTGAACGCGGCGATACCGGCCCGGCTCAGGGCGACCCCGCCCTTGTCCGTGTGTGGCATGACGTCGTCCATGCGGCAGCGATCGGAGATTCGGCGGTTGTTAGAAATGGTTGACATGGTGGAGTCCTTTCCGTTGTTGACACCACAGTAGTATCACGGTAATAATAATACGTCAACAACTATTTTCGCACCAGGGTAGGAAGCATGAAGATGAAGAGGAGCGTGGCACTGCCGCAGCCCGTCAACGAGTGGCTCATCGACAAGGCGAGCCGGGAGGGTCTCTCGGTCAGCGCCCTCATCAGTCACCTGTTGATGAACGCCGCGAAAGGTGATAGCGTCTCACGAAATGGGGGGGAACCATGAACACACTCGACACGGCCAAACTGATCTGGCGGCAGCGGAATAAGTACGCCACCAAACAGCAGCTCGCGTTCAACGACCCGGACGAGGCCCTCGCGGCGGCCGTGGACGCCAAGCTCGCCCACGTCGAAAGCCGCCTTTCCTCCCTGGAACGGAAGTCGGCCTCCCGGGAGGCCGTCTGATGCCCCACCTGCCGACCGCCCGCGTCCACCTCGCCCTCGCCGCCTTCCTGTGCGGGGCGCTCCTGCTCCTGCTCGCCGCCGTCGGCATCGCCATCGCCGAAGCCCGTGACCGGCTGCGGGAGCCGGTCGCCGCCTCCGAGTCAGTCGGCTGACTGGTGGTCGCCTACCGCAAGTACAAGAACACGGTCACCTACCTCGACGGGGAGAAGTTCGACTCCGCCTGGGAGGCGACGTGCTGGTCCAGCCTCAAGCTCATGGAGCGGGCCGGGTCGATCACCGACCTCCGCCGCCAGGTGCGGATGCCGCTCCGGGCCGACAACGGCAGCGTCGTCTGCTTCCTGGTGCCGGACTTCGCGTACCGGGACGACAAGGGCCGGCAGGTCTATGCCGACGCCAAGGGCTACGCCGACCCGGTGTGGACGCTCAAGGCCAAGTGGTTCCACGCCCAGGAGGGCCAACCCGTTGTCCTCATGCGGCGGGAGAAGCGGGCCGCCCGGCTGACCTTCCAGGACGTCCGCCCGTGAGCCGCAAGCGCTCCACCGACCCGTATGCCGGGAAGAAGACGAAGTGGACGACGGCCTTAGAACGGCGACTCATGGCCCTGCGGAAGGCCGGCACCCCGTGGGAGGCGATCGCCCAGATCATGGAGATCAGCCAGGCCTCCCTCCAGTGCAAGTATTCGACCCTCGTCCGCTCCCAGTCGCTCATCCGCCTACCCGCCCCCAAGTCGTCCGCCCCGTACCGCGACACGAACGTGGTGGAGCAGGCCCGGCAAGTCCTCCGCGGCCGGGGATGCCCGCCCCGCCAACTCGACCTGATGCACCTCGACGCCCTCATGCGGGCGGCCA
>JANPKP010000655.1:0-2805 GCA_031426095.1 Gemmataceae bacterium | reverse complement strand
TTCGCCCGGGCCGCGTCGTCGGCCGCCGCCTTGCGGGCCGCCACGAGCTTGGCGTCGAACTCCTCCCGCAGCTTGGCGGCCACCCCTTCCGCACCGGCCTTCATGGCGGCGTCGGCCGCCGCGAGCTTGTCGGCCGCGACTTTCAGGTCGGCGGCTGCTTTGTCGGCCGCGACCTTCAGCTCGGCGGCGTTGGCCTTCTTCAGCTCCTCGGCGGCGGCCCCGTACTGTTCCTTGAGGGCGGCGGTCTCCGTGGCGAGCTTGTCGGCGGCGGCCTTCGCGGCGGCCTCGCTCTTGGCGATGCGGTCGGCGAGGTCGAGGAGCTGGCCGGCCGTCAGCCCCGTGCCGGCGACGGCCCCGATTCCCGAGGGGACCAGCGTGGCGACGTTCGGCCCGGACGCCCGGACGGCGGCCTCCTTGACAGCAGCCGTGACGGCCGCCGCGTCGGCGGGTGCGTCGGCCGGCAGGAGCTTCGCCGTCTGAAGTTCCTTGGCCAGCCCGGAGAGTGTGGCGTCGGCCACGGCCTTGGCGTCGGTGGCTTCCTTCTTCGCGGCGTCGGCGTCCTTCATCGCCACAACGAGGTCGTCGGCCGCCTTCTTTGCGTCGGCGGTGGCGGTGTCGGCCGCGTCCTTCGCCTTCTTCGCGGCCGCCTCCAGCCCGGCGACGGTGGCCAAGGCGTCCGTCTTGTCCTTGTCGGCAGCGGCGGCGAGCGTTTTGGCCTTCGTGAGATCGGCCGCCATCGCTTCGGCGTTCGCCTTCGCGTCGTCCGCCGCCTTTTGAAGCGCCGCCACGTCAGGCAGCTTGGCGAGCTTGTCCTCGGCTGCGGCCGCCCGGGCGATCGCGTCGCCGGCCGCCGCCCGCTCCTTCTTCACGTCCTCTTCGAGCTTGGCGACCAGCACCGGGTCGCCGCCGGCGCTGGCGACGGCCGGGGGCGGCGTGATCGGGGTCGAAGTGTCGCCGCCCGGCAGAACGCCGCCGAAATAGAGGCCGGCGCAGGTGCCGACGCCGGCCAGGAGGCCGAGGACGCCGCCGCCGAGCCAGCCGCCCTTGCCGCCGCGGTCGCCACCGGCCGCGACTAGCACGCGCTCCTTCTTTTTCTTCTTCTTTTTCGGAGCCTCCGCGGTCCCGGCGTCGGCGTCGGCCACGCCCGGGCCGTCGGGAATGGCGACCATCGCCATCGGCTCGTCGGGGTCGCCGGCGTCGCTCATCAGGGCGTTCGGCTCGTCGGTGCCGGCGAGCCAGCTCACCTCCAGCGAGTCGTCGCCGTTCGCGCCGTCGGCGGACAGCAGCGAGGCGTCCTCGTCCTCGCCGGCCGGCGCGTACGCGGCGGGGCGGCGGGCGGGGGCCGGGTCGTCGCCCCACAGGTCGCCGGGCTCCACCGCTTCCGTGGCGTCCAGGGGGTCGGCGTCGTCGGCCGCGTGCCCGTTCTCGGCGGGCTCCACAGGGATGTCGTACCCCGACCCGGTGAAGATGCCGGACGCGGGGGCGTCGGACGCCAGCCCGCCGAACGACAGGTCGGCGTCGTCCTCGCCGATCGGCTTGGCCCAGCCGATGCCGCCGCTCTCCTCGGCGTCGGCCTGGGTCGCCTCCCCGTTCGCCGGCCGCTTCGGGAGGTCGAAGTCGATCCCCCCCGCGGCGGCGGCCGGGCCGAAGTCGCCGAGAATGCCCGACGAGTCGGCGGTCAGTTCCGGGTCGGCCCCGAACACCGTCTGCTCGTCGGTCCCGTCGGCGATCCGCACGTCGGCCGACCCGCCCGTCGTCGGCGGGGCCTCGGGGTCGCCGGGCCGGTGCCCGCCGGTGAAGATGCTCGACGGGGCGCTCGTGAGCGAGGGCTGGTCGGCCTTCAGCGTGGGGTCGAACGGGCTCACCCGCCCGGCGTCGCTCCCGAAGGGGAACGGCGGCTGCGCCCGCGTCTGGGCGAACAGGTCGGACCCGGACCGCGGCGGCGGCCCGAAGCCCTCCGCCGCGTCGTGGGCGGACGGGAAGTCGGGGCCGCCGGCGTCGGACGCGACCGGGGCGTCGCTCGGCTGCTCGTCGTCGGCCCAGCCGAACACCGCCGGCCCGTCGGCCAGTTCGACCGGCTCGTCCTCGTCGTCGATGGTGAACTCGACCGCCTCCTCCGCGTCCGGCCCGTCGGCCAGGAACGAGCGGTCCTCGGCCGTGAACGTGTCGTCGGTCAGCGTCCGCTCGGCCGACGGGTCCATGAGCTGGACGCCGGACCCGTCGAAGTCGTCGCCGGTGGGGTCGGCCAGTTCGCCCATGATGCTGGACGAATCGACCGACCGCGGCACGGCGGCCCCGAAGTCGGCGGCGTCCTGGCCGGGCAGGTCGGGCGTCTCGGCCAGGAGCGACGAGTCGAGGTCGGCCCCGTCGTCGAGGTTGAAGACGGGGTCGTCCGGGGCGTGGAAGGCGGCCCCGGCGAACGGCACCGGCCCGGGGCGGACGACCTCCGTGGGGGTGCCGGCGTGCGGCGGGCCGGCCGCGTCCGGGTCGGTGGCCCCGGAGGCGTCGGACGCCAGCGGGAGGGCGTCGAAGATGTGCGACGCCGCGTTCGGGTCGGGCTCCGGCCACGGGCCGCCGAAGATGTCGGAACTCTCGGCCGCCGGCTGGGGGGCGGCCCCGAGGGCGGCGGCCGACCCGGCGGTCGGGTCGTGCCCGGCCGCGTCGCGCGGGGCCGGCGGGGTGCTGTCGTACCACCCGGACGCCGGGCCGACGGCCCCGAACCCGTCGGCCGCCCCGAGCCTGACCGTCGAGTCGAGGGCCGGCGAGTCGAGGGCCGGCAGGTGCGACTCGGCGTCGGCGGCCGTG
>JANPKP010000654.1:0-8207 GCA_031426095.1 Gemmataceae bacterium | reverse complement strand
GCCGTGGAGACGGCCCGCCACGGGGTGGAGGCGGCCGGCCACGTTCTAGACGTGGCCCTGCCCGACGGGCCGCTCGCCCTCGACGCCGACCCGACGCGACTGGCCCAGGTGTTCGCCAACCTCCTGAACAACGCCGCCAAGTACACCGACAAGGGCGGGCGGATCGGGCTGACGGCGGCCCGCGACGGGGGCGAGGGCGTGGTGTCCGTCCGCGACACCGGCATCGGCATCCCGGCCGACATGCTGGGGAAGGTGTTCGACATGTTCACCCAGGTCGGCCCGTCTCTCGACCGCTCCCAAGGCGGGCTCGGGATCGGGCTCACCCTCGTCCGCCGGCTGGTCGAGATGCACGGCGGCACCGTCGCCGCGGCGAGCGACGGGCCGGGGGCCGGGAGCACGTTCACCGTCCGCCTGCCGCTCGCGGCGGGGCCCCTCCCGGCACCCGTGCCGGTAGCCGCGGACGAGGCCGTAGTCCGCCCCCCGTGCCGCCGCATTCTCGTCGTCGACGACAACGCGGACGCGGCCGAGAGCCTGGCGATCATCCTCGGGTTCGGCGGCCACGAGGTCCGGATTGCCCACGCCGGCCCGGCCGCGTTGACCGCCGCCGCGTCGTTCCGCCCCGACCTCGTCTTCCTCGACATCGGCCTGCCGGGGATGGACGGGTACGAAGTCGCCCGCCGGCTGAGGCTGGTGCCCGGTCTCGAACGGGTGGTCCTCGTCGCCCTCACCGGCTGGGGGAGCGACGGCGACCGGCTCAAGTCGAGCGACGCCAGCTTCGACCACCACCTGACAAAACCGGTGGACGCCGCCCGTCTCGATGCCCTCGTCGCCCGCGTCGGCGGCATCGGGTGATGCGTTCGGAGGCGGGGGGCGGGTCGTCGGAATTGGCCGGCGGCGGCGCAGGCTGGACGCCGAACACTCACCCTGTCAGTTCTTTCCTTGCCCGGAGCGAAATAGTCCCGGCCGCGGGAGGCTTTTCGATTCGATTCCAACGAGCTAACCATCCCCCGGCCCGCCCGTGTTCTTGGCACATCAGATGCTCAATGGGTTTTCACACTACAGCGTCGAATGGCGGGATCGTGAGTGCGGCCGAGGCGATATGAACGCGAGCCCGTCCCCCGCCACGACCGACGTCACCTACTCCGACCGGCCCACGCCCCACGCCTCCCCGCCGGACCTCGGCCGCCTGATCGAACACGCCGCACACCTGCTCCCCGCCCAGGGGCCGATCACCGTCTTCATCCATCACAACACACTCCACGCGTTCGAAGACCTGCCGTTCGCCGAGGGGGTGAGGCGGGGGTCCGAGGTGTTCGGCTGCCAGCCGTTCCTCACCGAGGAGAAGTACCGGCAGGCGCTGGCCCGTGGCCGGATTCAGTTCGACGGGTTGAAGGCGGTCCTCGCCGAATCGCTGGGCGGGCGGGCCGCCGACACCGTGTTCGGGACGACGACACGCTTCGAACTCCGGCTGGCGATGCTCCAGTACCCCCTGCGGTCGGGGCCGGCCGAGGAGCTACACTGGTTCGTGGCCGAGACGGACGCCCTCCGGCGGGTCCGGCCCGACGCCTCGGCGGCCGTCCGCGGGCGGCTCCTGTCGGACACCCGGCGGTGGGTCATGCGCGACCTCCGCGGGGGCGGGGCGGCGGGCCGGCTGCACGACCTGTTCGCCCGCTTCGGCGAGGCCGACATCGAGACGTGGGACGACGACACCTGGGAGACGTTCGCCCTTCAAGCCCTCTGGCGGGTGGCGTGCGACGGGGCCGCCCGGGTGCCGGCCGAAGCGGCCCCGCCGGCGGCCGACGTCCGGCACCGCGACCTGTTACTGGCCGCGACCGGGATCGACACCGACGTGCGGGTCCACGAACTGCTCATCCGCTTCTGCGCCGCCTTCCTCGACCAGGGGTTCGCCCGGTGGCCGCTGCCGAAGCGGGACGACGGCTTCCTGCGGTCGTTCTGCGCCATGTACCGCCGGGCCGAGGGGCCGCCCGACCGCTGGCTCCGCGGGCTCCCGGCCGAACTCGCCCGGCTCGACGACGGCCGCGTCCACCCGCTCGACTCGGTCCGCGAGTCGCTCGACGCCCTCGGGGTGCCGCCCTCCGAGTGGGAGGCGTACGTCTCGGCGACCCTCCTGGCCCTCCGCGGGTGGGGCGGGATGATCTGGCAGGTCGAGCAGCGCGGCGACGCCGTCGCCCACCCCATCCCGAAGGGGAGCCTGGTCGAGTTCCTGGCCGTCCGCCTCGTCCTCGAACGGCTCGCCGTCGCTTACGCCGCGTGGGAGGGGTTGGGGTACACGGGGCCGCTGAGTGGCGTCCGCGACGAGGCCCGCCGGCACGTCATCCCGCCGGCCGCCCCGGGGGTCGAAGGGCGGGCCTTCCCCGTCTTCCAACTCGCTCAAGTTTTGGGGTGGACGCCGGGCGAACTCCACGGGCTTTCGGCCGCCGGGTGGGCCGCCCTGTTCGAGGAACTCGACGCCTTCGGGTCCCTCGACCGGCGGGAGGTGTTCCAACTGGCGTTCGAACGCCGCCTCCGCAACCAGTGCCTCGACGCCCTGGCCCTGCACGCCCCGAAGGCGGCCGACCCGGTGCACACCCCGCGGTTCCAGATCGTCGCCTGCCTGGACGAGCGGGAGGAGTCCTTCCGCCGCCACATCGAGGAGGTCGCCCCGGACGCCCAGACGTTCGGGGCGGCCGGGTTCTTCGCCGTGCCGATGTACTACCGGGGGGTGGCCGACGCCAACTTCGTGCCCCTGTGCCCGATCGTCATGCAGCCCAAGCACTGGGTGTGCGAGAGCGTGGACGCGGCGACCGAGCGGAAGATGGCCCGGGTCGGCCGGCGGCGTCGGTGGCTCGGGTCGTTCTCCCACCAGTTCCACGTCGGCAGCCGGTCGTTCGCCGTAGGGGCGCTCCTGTCCGCCGGGGTCGGGGTGCTGGCGTCCGGGCCGCTCATCGCCCGCGTCCTCTTCCCCCGGCTCGCGGGCCGCATCCGGCGGGCGGCCGGGCGGGTGGTCGAGTTGCCGCCCGACACCCGGCTGAAGCTCGAACGGAAGGACGGGACGCCGGGGCCGGCCCCGGACCAGCTCGGCTTCAGCGTGGACGAGATGACGGCGATGGCCGTGCGGCTGCTCGAAGACATCGGCCTCCTGTGCGGGTTCTCGCGGCTCGTGTTCGTGACCGGGCACGGGTCGAACAGCCTGAACAACCCGCACAAGTCGGCCTACGACTGCGGGGCGTGCGGCGGCAGCCCCGGGGCACCCAACGGCCGGGCGCTGGCCCAGATCCTGAACGACCCCCGCATCCGCGACGGGCTGGCGGCGAAGGGCGTCGCGGTCCCCCGCTACACCTGGTTCGTGGGCGGGTTCCACAACACCTGCAACGACTCGGTCGAGCTGTTCGACACCGACCGCGTGCCGGACACCCACCGGGCCGAGTTCGAGGCGGCCAAGCGGGACCTCGACGCGGCCTGCGACCGGAACGCCCACGAGCGCTGCCGGCGGTTCATGTCGGCCCCGCTGACGCTGTCGTTCCCGGCCGCCCGCCAGCACGTCGAGGCCCGGTCCGAAGATCTCGCCCAGACCCGCCCGGAATTGGGGCACGCGACCAACGCCCTCTGCTTCGTCGGCCGGCGGCGGTGGACCCGGGGGCTGTTCTTCGACCGCCGGATGTTCCTCACGTCCTACGACCCGACGCAGGACACCGCCGACGCGGCCGTGCTGGCCCGGACGCTCGGGGCCGTCTTCCCGGTGTGCGGCGGCATCAATCTGGAGTATTACTTCTCGCACGTCGACTCGCCCGGGTACGGCTGCGGGACGAAGCTGCCGCACAACGTCACGTCGCTGCTCGGGGTGATGGACGGGGCGGCGAGCGACCTGCGGACCGGGCTCCCGTGGCAGATGGTGGAAATCCACGAGCCGGTCCGCCTCCTCATCGTCTGCGAGACGACGGCCGAGGCCATGACCGGGATCATGGACCGGACGCCGGTGGTGGGGAACATGGCCCGCAAGGGGTGGGTGCAACTCGCCGTCATGGACCCGCAAACGGCGGCGATTCAGGTTTTCCACGGCGGGCGGTTCGTGCCGTACCGGCCGGAGGCCGCGAGCCTGCCGGCCGCGGCGACCTCGACCGACTGGTACCGCGGGTGGCGGGACCACCTGGAGTTCGCCGAGATCGGCTGCTGACTCGTTCCGCGCCGCGGCCCGCGGTCGCCGCACGGAACGATGACGCACCAGCACCGCAGTGGCCCGCACCCCGAGACGCCGATGCCCGACGCCGTCCTGTTCGTCAAACACGTCATCGGCCCGGTCGTCGTGGTAGCCCCGCTGCTGTTGCTCGCGCTGTTGGGGCTCACCTCCCTGTTCGGCCGGCCACTGAGCGAGCGGGCCACCAGCCGGGCGTGCCAGGCGGCCATCGCCGCCGGCCTCGCGGCGGCGGTCGCCGTCCTCGTCCTGATGCTCGCCACCGGCGAGCGGCACGTCCCGGTCGATTTCGGCAACTGGGTGTCGATCGAACACCAGCACGGTGGCGGGCCGGCCCACTACCACTTCGCCGTCAAGTTCGTCTTCGACCGGCTCTCGGTCCCGTTCGTGATCCTGACGTTCATCTTGTGCGGCACCATCGCGGCGTTCACCACCAAGTACCTGCACCGGGAGCCGGGGTACAACCGCTTCTTCGTGCTCTACGCCCTGTTCCTCGTCGGCATGGTGACGGCGGCCCTGGCCGGCACGATCGAGACGCTGTTCACCGGGTGGGAGATGGTCGGGCTGTCGTCCGCCCTGCTCGTCGCGTTCTTCCAGGAGAGGCCGGCCCCGGCCCGGAACGGCTTGCGGGTGTGGGTGGTCTACCGGGTGTCGGACGCGGCCCTGCTCGTGGCCGCCGTGGTCATGCACCACCTGACCGGGGAGGGGGACTTCGCCGCCCTGTTGGGGGTCGATCGGGCGCACCCGTGGCCCGAGGGGCACACCACGGTCTCCACCGGCCAGGCGTTCGGGGTCGGGCTCCTGCTCCTGGTGGCGGCCGCCGGGAAGTCGGCCCTGGTGCCGTTCTCGGGTTGGCTGCCGCGGGCGATGGAGGGGCCGACGCCGTCGAGCGCCGTCTTCTACGGGGCGCTCTCGGTCCACCTCGGGGCGTACCTGTTGCTGCGGGTCAGCCCGCTCCTCGTGGTCTCCCCGTGGCTCGGGGTCGCCGTCGTGGCGTTGGGCCTCTCCACCGCCCTGTTCGCGTACCTCGCCGGGAGCGTACAGACGGACATCAAGTCGGCCCTGTCGTTCGCCTCGCTCGCCCAGGTGGGGGTGATCGTGGCCGAGGTCGGGGCCGGCTGCTGGTACGAGTTCTTCTGGTACGTGGCCCTCGTCCACCTGCTCGGCCACGCCTCCCTGCGGACGCTCCAGTTCGTCCGCGCCCCGAGCCTCCTGCAGGACTACCGGACGCTGGAGAACGCTATTGGAGCCCGGCTGCCGCGGACGCCCGGGCCGTGGGCCCGGCTCGCCCCGCCGGGGGTGCGGGCGTGGTTCTACCGGCTGGCCGTCGAGCGCGGGTACTTCGACGCCCTCCTGGCCGAGTACGTGGTCGGCCCGTTCCTCGACCTGTTCCGCCGGTTCGACCGGCTGGAGCGGCGGTGGACCGACTTCCTGGCCGGCCAGGACACGCCGGCGGCGGACGCGGCGAAGGCCCGGCCCCACGCCCGCCCCCGGCGGATCGAGGAGTTGCCATGAACCCGTTCTCCCCGCCCTGGCTCGAACTGGCCGTCCTCGTCCCCCTGCTCGGGGCGGCCTGCGTGGGCTGGATGCGCCAGCCGCTCGTCGCCTTCCGCTGGGGGCTGGCGTTCACCGGCACGTCGCTCGCGTGCGCCCTCGTGGCGTGCCTCGGGTACTTCGCCGGGCACGGGGCGGCCGCACCCGGGTGGGGCCTCCTCCCGCCCGCCCACGGCCGGCCGGCGCTGGCGCTCGACGAGCTGAGTGCCCCGCTCCTGCCCGTGGTCGCCCTGCTCCACTTCCTCACCGCCCTGGCCACCGCCCGGACGAAGATGCGGCGGTTCTCGTTCGCGTGGTCGCTGGCGTCCGAGTCGATCCGCCTGGCCGTGTTCGGGTGCCGGGAGCCGTGGCTGCTCGTCGGCTTCCTGATCGTCGGGACGGTCCCGCCGCTCGTGGAACTGGTCAACCGCGGGCGGTCGGTCCGGGTGTACGCCCTGCACATGGGGCTGTTCGTGGTCCTCCTGCCCCTCGGGTGGGCGTTCGTGGACACCGACGGCGGCCACCAGGACCAGACCGCCTGGGCGTCGCTGCCGCTGCTCGCCGCCGTCCTCATCCGCTCCGGGGCATTCCCGCTGCACTGCTGGCTGACGGACTGGTTCGAGAACGCCTCGTTCGGCAACGCCCTGCTGTTCGTGACCCCGCTGACCGGCGTGTACGCGGCCGTCCGGCTCGTGCTGCCGGTCGCCCCGGACTGGGTGCTCCAGGGGCTCGGGCTGTTCTCCCTGTTCACGGCCGTGTACGCCGCCGGGATGGCCCTGGTGCAGACGGAGGGCCGGCGGTTCTTCGCGTACCTGTTCCTGAGCCACTCGTCGGTCGTCCTCGTCGGGCTCGAGATGCACACCTCGATCAGCCTGACGGGGGCGTTGTGCCTGTGGTTCTCGGTCGTCCTCTCGCTCGGCGGGTTCGGGCTCACGCTCCGGGCCCTCGAAGCCCGGTTCGGCCGGCTGTCGCTCGTCGGCTACCGGGGGCTGTACGAGCACTCGCCGGCCCTCGCGGTTTGTTTCCTCGTGACCGGGCTGGCGAGCGTCGGGTTCCCCGGCACCCTCGGGTACGTGGCCACCGAACTCCTGGTGGACGGGTGCGTGGAGGCCGGGCCGCACGTCGGGGCGGCGGTCGTACTGGCGGCCGCCCTCAACGGGATCGCCGTCCTGCGGGCGTACTTCCTCCTGTTCACCGGCACCCGGCACGTCTCCACGGTGTCGCTCAACATGGGCCTGCGGGAGCGGATCGCGGTGCTGACGCTGACGGCCCTGATCCTCGGCGGCGGGCTGGTCCCCCAGCCGAACGTCACGTCCCGCTCGCTCGCGGCCGACGCCGTCCTGCGCGACCGCAAGGCCCGGGTGAGCGAGCCCGACGCCGAGCCGGACGACGACCTCCCGCCGGCCGTCAAGTGAATCCTTGCCCGCCGGCGGCGGGCCGTTTACGATGGACCCGCCGCCGACCCCCGCCCGCCACCCCATCCGAGCCTCCCGCCATGAAACTGCGTCTCTCCCTGGCCGCCGTCTGCCTCACCGCCGCGGGCGGCCTCGCGGCCGACCTGCCGGCCGTCCCCGCCGCGTCGATCGCCGAGAAGAAGGAGCTTCTGTTCTCCGACGACTTCGAGGCCGCCGTGCCCGCCAAGGTGTGGCACCGGGCCGTGCCGACTTTCACCTTCGAGAAGGGCGTCCTCAAGGGGACGCAGACCCGCGACAAGAACGTGCCGGCGGCCGACGGCAAGCCGGCCGTGACCGCCCACGCGGCCGTCCACGGGTTGGAAATCCCGACCAAGGACAGCGTGATCGAGGTCAAGATTCGCTTCGAGGGGGCGTCGCTGATCGACGTGGAGTTCGACGACCGCAAGTACACCGGGTCGCACTACGGACACCTCTGCCGGGCACAGGTGCGGCTCACCGGCGTGACCGTGGTGGACGAGCGGGACGGCAACCAGAACGAGAAGATCAAGGAGTTGAAACTCGACCCGGCCAAGAAGGCCGAGGTCGCCAGGCTGATGGCCGGCAAGAGCGCCACCTACCCGGCCAAGCTCGAAGCCGGGCGGTGGTACGCGCTGGTGGTCGAGACGGTCGGCGACGAGATGCGGGTGACGCTCGACGGCAAGCCGGCCGGCTACCTGAAGTCGCCCGGCATCGGCCACGCGACCAAGTCGAAGATCGAGTTCGGGGTTGGCGGCAAGGACGGCCTGTTCGACGACCTGAAGGTGTGGAACGCCGGGCCGGCCAAGCGGTAACGGCCCCGGTCGGGGTTGCGGCGGGCGGGCCTTCTCCGGCTGGGCTTCCCTGGGGGCGGGGCGGGCGGGTACAACCCCCGCGACGCCGCAGGACGCGGCCGCCGCCCCCGTCAGGACGACCCCATGCCCCTCACGTTCCACGCCCGCGTTCTCGCACTCCTTTTCGTCACCCTGTTCACCAGCCACGCGGCCGCCGACGACATCCGCTGGCGGCCCGACTACGCGGCCGCCCGCCGG
>JANPKP010000653.1:0-18548 GCA_031426095.1 Gemmataceae bacterium | reverse complement strand
CGCCCGCGGCACCCTTGCCATCGACGACTCGCCGTACGCCGCCGACACCGCCGACAAGGCGTTCGTCGGCGGCCACTACTACTCGCACCACCCGCCGCTCGTGGCCGTCCTCCTGGCCGCCGCGTACGACCCGCTCGTCCGCCTCGGGGTGCCGCCCCCGGCCGACCGCCCGGACGTCTTCTGCCGGGCGATGGCCCTGCTGACGGGCGGGCTCGGGTTCGCGGCCGCGGCCGGCTGCCTGTGGGCGCTCGGCCGCCGCGTCGGGCTGCCGCCGCTCTGGCGGGCGCTGTGGCTGGCGGCGTTCGCCCTCTCGACCGTGGCCCTCACTTACACCATGTACGTGAACGCCCACGCCCCCCAGCTCGGGGCGGTGGCCGGCGTTTGCGTGCTGCTGGCACGAACCGCCGATCTGGCCCGCGACGGCCGCACGGCGTGGGGGTCGCTCGTCGGCATCGGCACCCTCGCGGGGGTGGGCGTGAGCCTCGACTTCGGGGGCGGGCCGCTCCTGGTGGGGGCCGTCCTCGTCGCAGTGGGGTGGCGCTTCCGAAGGGTGGGGCCGGTGCTGGCCGTCGGGCTGGCTGCGGCCCCGTGGGTGGCGGCCGCGGTCGGGCTCAACTACGCGGTCGGCGGGGGGTGGAAGCCGCTCGGCATGTACCCCGAGTACTTCACCTGGCCGGGCAGCCCGTTCACCCCCGACAACCTGACCGGGTTCGCCCGCCGGCCGGCCGCGGAGATCGGCGGGTACGCCGGGCGGATGCTCGTCGGCGAGCAGGGCTTCCTCCCGTTCAACCTGCCGCTCCTCGCCGCCCTGGCCGGGGCGTGGGGGGCGTTCCGCCGGCCGTCCGCCGGGCGGGCCGAACTCGGGTGCCTGCTGGCGTGGTGCGGGGCGACGTGGCTCCTGTACGCCGTACTGTCGAACAACATGAGCGGGCGGTGCTGCTCGGTGCGGTGGTTCGTGCCGTTCCTGGCCCCGGGGTTCTGGCTCCTGGCGATCGTCCTCCGCGACCAGCCGGCCCGCCGCCCGGGGTTCCTGGTGGCGGCGTGGTGGGGGCACGTCCTCGCGGCGGCGACGCTCCCGTTCGGGCCGTGGAACTTCACCCCCGCGTGGGTCGTCTGGCACGTCGCCCGGCGGGCGTGGCGGACGTGGGCGGCGGTCGAAGTCGTGGTGCTGGCGTGGCGGCTCGTCGCGGGGCGGCCGACGACGGCCGGGCGGCCCGCACCGGCGGCCGTCGAACGCGAAATCGAAAGGCGGGCGGCGTGACGAGTGCGGCACGGCGGTGGGCGGACCGGCCGGCGGCGGCGTGGCTCCTGGCGGCGGCGGCGTTCGCGGCGGCGGCCGTCGCGGCCCGGCCCCTCGCCGGCGGGTGGAACGACGGCTCCCGGCTGGCGACGGTCGAATCGCTCCTCGACCGGCAGACGCTCGCCATCGACGACTCGCTCTTCTGCCGCCCGCCGGCCGCGTTGTACGACGCGGGCACGCCGCCGTACCCGCCCGACCGGGCCGACCTCCGCAACCACGGGACGCTCGACAAGCTGTTCGTCGGCGGCCACTTCTACTCGGACAAGCCGGCCGTCGTGAGCGTGCTGATGGCGGGGGCGTACCGTGCCCTCATGGCCGTCGGGCTGCCCGGCCCGGCGGAACGCCCGGACGTCTTCTGCCGCGTCCTGACGGCCCTCACGGGCGGGCTCGCCTACGCGGCCGCGGTGGGGTGCCTGTGGGCCCTCGGCCGCCGCGTCGGCCTGCCGGCGGGGTGGCGGCTCGCCTGGCTCGGGGCGTTCGCCTTCGGCACTGTGGCGCTGGCGTACACGGAGTACGTGAACAACCACGCCATGCACCTCGGCGTCACCGCCGGCGTCTGCGTGCTGCTGGCGCGGGCGGCCGACTTCGCCCGGGAAGGCCGGACCGCGTGGGGCTCACTGGTCGGCGTCGGTACCCTCACCGGGCTGGGGTTCAACCTCGACCTCGGGAGCGGCCCGCCGCTGGTCGGGGTGGTCCTCGCGGCCGTCGGGTGGCGCACCCGCCGGGCCGGGCCGGTGCTGGTCGTCGCCCTCGCGGCCCTGCCGTGGGTGGCGGCCGGGCTGGGGGTGAACTACGCCCTCGGCGGGGGGTGGAAGCCGGTGAACATGTACCCCGGCTACTTCACCTGGCCGGGCAGCCCGTTCACCGCCGCCAACCTGACCGGGTACGCCCGCCGCACCCCCGGCGACCAGCTCGTCTACGCCCTGGCCCTGCTGTTCGGCAAGAAGGGCTTCCTCGTCCACAACCTGCCGCTGCTCCTCGCCCTCGCCGGCGGGGCGGCGGCCCTCCGCCGGCCGTTCGCCGGGCGGGCCGAACTGGTGGCCCTCCTCGGGTGGTGCGGGGCGACGTGGCTGCTGTACGCCGTCCTGTCGAACAACTCGGGCGGGGCGTGCCTGTCGGTCCGGTGGTTCGTCCCGTTCCTGGCCCCCGGGTTCTGGCTCCTGGCCGTCGTCCTCCGAGACCAGCCGGCCCGCCGCCCGGCCTTCCTGGCGCTGGCGGCATGGGGTTGCGTCCTCGGCGGCCTGGGGGTGTGGGCCGGCCCGTGGGCGATGCGGATGGTGCCGCTCTTCTGGCCGGTGGTGGGGGCGGCCCTCCTGACGTGGGCGGTCGTCGCCCGGCGGGAGCGGCAGGCGGTGCGGGCGGCGGCCGAGCCGGGCGAAGGCGTGCGGCGGGCGGCGTGAGCCGCTTGCCCCGCGGGCCGGCGGCGGTTACTCTGGGGCTTTTCGGGCCGGGGGCGGGGGCGTGACGACTCGGGTGCGGCGGTGGGCGGACGGCCCGACGGCGGCGTGGGTGGTGGCGGCCCTCGCCCTCGGCCTGGCGGCGGCCGTCGCCCGCGACTACGCCGGGGGCTGGAACGACGGCTCCCGGCTCGCCACCGCCGAGTCGCTCGTCGATCGCGGCACCCTCGTCATCGACGACTCGGTCTTCTCCCGGCCGCAGACCTGGCGCTTCCCGGACGGCGTCCCGCCCGCCGACCCCTTCGTCCGGCAGCACTACACGGGGGCGACGCGCGACAAGGTGTTCGTCGGCGGCCACTTCTACTCCCACCAGCCGCCCCTGCCGGCCGTCCTCATGGCCGCGGCCTACCGCCCCCTCGTGGCGGCCGGCGTCCCGCGACCGGGGGAAGACCCGGCCCTGTTCTGTCGGGTCATGGCCGTCCTCACCGGCGGGGTCGGGTACGCGGCCGCCGTCGGCTGCCTGTGGGCGCTCGGCCGCCGCGTCGGGCTGACGCCCGGGTGGCGGCTGGCCCTCGTGGCGGGGCTGGCCTTCGGCACCGTGGCCCTCCCGTACGCGGAATTCGTGAACGCCCACGCACTCCAGCTGGGGGCGGTGGCCGGCGTCTGCGTGCTGCTGGCGCGGACGGCCGACTTCGCCCGCGACGGCCGCACGGCGTGGGGGTCGCTCGTCGGCATCGGCACCCTCGCGGGGGTGGGCGTGAGCCTCGACTTCGGGGGCGGGCCGCTCCTGGTGGGGGCCGTCCTCGTCGCAGTGGGGTGGCGGTTCCGAAGGGCGGGGCCGGTGCTGGCCGTCGGGCTGGCGGCGGCCCCGTGGGTGGGGGCCGCGGTCGGGCTCAACTACGCGGTCGGCGGGGGGTGGAAGCCGCTCGGCATGTACCCGGAGTACTTCACCTGGCCGGGCAGCCCGTTCACCCCCGACAACCTGACCGGGTTCGCCCGCCGGCCGGCCGCGGAGATCGCCGTTTACGCGGCCGACATGCTCGTCGGCGAGCGGGGCTTCCTCCCGTTCAACCTCCCGCTGGTTACGGCCGTTGCCGGCGTCGTGGTACTCCGCCGGCCCTTAGCCCGGCGGGCCGAACTCGGGTGCCTGCTGGCGTGGTGCGGGGCGACGTGGCTGCTGTACGCCGTCCTGTCGGACAACATGAGCGGGAATTGCCTATCGGTGCGGTGGTTCGTGCCGTTCCTGGCCCCCGGGTTCTGGCTGGTCGCGGTCGTCCTCCGGCACAGCCCGGCCGCCCGGTTGGGGTACCTCGCCCTGGTTGTGTGGGGCGGCACCCTGGTGGCGGAGATGGTGCCCATCGGGGCGTGGGGGGAGGTGAACCCCGCGGTCGTTGGGCGGACGTTCGACGCCGCGTGGCTGTCGTGGCTGGCGGCCACGGCGGTCGTGCTCGCGTGGCGGGCCTACGCCCAATCGCCCCCGCCGAAGCGGCGCGGGCGGCCGGCGGGCGGCGGGAACGCGGACGCCCGCCCGTGACCGGGCGGGCGTCTCGCGGCTTCTCAATGATTTCGCGGGCTCACTTCGCCTCGGGCTTCTTCTCGCCGTCGGGCTTCTTCTCGCCGTCGGGCTTCCTCTCGCCCGGCTTGGCCTCGCCGTCGCCGCCGGGCTTGCGGCCCTTCTCGCGGCCCGGCTCGTCGCCGGCCTTGACCACGAGGGCGGTCTTCCCGTCGGCGGTGATCTGCACGTTGGCCCGCGTCCCCGGCTTGAGGTCGGCGGCCGTCGCCTGCTTGCCGTCGATCGTCACCGCGGTGTCCGGGCCGACGGCCACGGTCTGCGTCTTGGGCGCGCTCTCGCTGCCGCCGCCGGTCGACAGGACGATCGACGAGGCGTCGGCCTTCGTCACCACCCCGCCGACCCGGGGGCCGTACACGCGGACGGCGGTCGCCTCCTTGACGGTGAGGCCGATGGCGAGGTCGGCCGTCGCCCCCGGCTTGACGTCGGCCAGGGTCGCCGGCTTGCCGTCGACCACGACCGCGGCCCCCGCGGCGACCGGCAGGGTGTCCTCGGACCCGCCGCCGTCCCCCTTGCGGGAGACCGTGATGGTCCCGGCCGCGACATCGACCTTATCGACCCGGCCCGTGAGCCGCTGGGTCTTCGGCTGGCCCTTCTCTCCTTCCGCCCGCTTCCCGCCGTCCTTCGGCCCAACCTTCGGCTTGTCCCCGTCCTTCGGCCCCGCCTTCGGCTTGTCGCCGTCCCGCTCGCCGCCCTTCGGCTTGTCGCCGTCGCGGGCCCCGGCCGGCTTCTTGTCGCCGTCGCGTGGGCCGGCCTTCGGTTTGTCGCCGTCCTTCGCCCCGGCGGCCGGCTTCGGCTCGTCGGCCTTCAGCGCGACCAGCCCGGCGGCACCCCCGGCCAGGGTTGCGGACACGGCCAGCACGCTCAGCAGCTTCCACTTCAGGAGAGTCATGGCTCGCAGCACCTCGTGAGTGACGGACAGAACGGTGGGAGAAACGCCGACCACAGACCCGGCCGCGAACGCCACCCCGGCCCCCGCGGTCGAGGCGACGAGCGTCGGCGGCACGGCCGCCGCCAGCGACCCGGACAGGAGCACGGCGGCGACCGCGGCCGCCGGCACGACCACGCCCCGGCGGGAGAGGCGGTCGCGGAGCAGTTCCCGGCCGCGGGCCAGCCGGCTCGACACGGTCCCTTCCGGGAGGCCGAGCCGGGCCGCCGCCTCGGCCTTCCCGAGCCCCTGGACGCCGCACAGGAGCAGCGGCAGCCGGTACCGGTCGGGCAGGGCACAGAGGTTCTCGTCGATCACCGCCCGCAGGTCGGAGTCGGGCGAGAATGACTTCGGAACGGCGTTCACGACCCGGGCGGCGTAAGCCTGCTCGACGGCCCGCCGGCGGCACGCCCGGCCGCGGGCCTTCAGGGCGGTCCGGTACGCCACGCCGTGGAGCCACGGGCCGACGGTCCCCGGCGGGCGGACGGCGGCGGCCTTGCGGGCGAGGACGAGGAACGCGGCCTGGAAGGCGTCCTCGGCCGCGTGGTGGTCGCCGAGGACGCGGCGGCAGACGCCGAGCACGGCCGGCCCGTGGCGGCGGACGAGGGCGGCGAACGCGGCCGCGTCCCGCTCCCGGCAGAACCGGGCGAGGAGGTCGGCATCCGGGTCGGCGTCCCGCACGCGCTCGCAGGCGCGGGAGACGGCCCGTTCGAGCGGGGCCACGGCCATCGTCGTCCTCCGTCACCGTCTATTGCCCCGCGGGCCGGGGGCGGGTCCGTCTTTTTTTCGGAATCGCGATAGGCAACCGAGCATACCCGACGGGCAACCCCGTGGGGTACAATTCGTTCTACCGCACAGCACGGGAGAGATCATGGAGTCCGACACGATGGTCCGGGTGCTGACCGAGGCGACGATTTCGAACGTCGGCGACCTGTACGATGTCGAGCGTGGCAGACTCACGCCGGACGCGGTCCGCTCGGTTTACGTCCCGGCGGCCCTGGTCGATACCGGGGCGACGACTCTGTCCATGCCAAAATCCCTCCTCGATCAACTCGGCCTCACGAAGCAGTATGAGAAGCGTGCGATCACGGCGGCCGGCGAGCGGATGGTGAACATCTACCAGGCGGCCCAAGTCGAGATCAGGGGCCGGAAGGCGACCGTGGACGTGATCGAATTGCCCGAGGGCAACCCGGTGTTGATCGGCCAGATGCCGCTAGAGTTCATGGACTGGGTCGTGGACATGCGGGCCCACAAGCTGATCGGCAACCCGGCCCACGGGGGCGAGCACGTCATCGAGCTTTTGTGACGTTCCCGCTCCCCGGTCTTACAATCACCCCCATGAAGTACGCCATCGTCATCCCCGACGGCTGCGCCGACGAGCCGCTCGACGCACTCGGCGGGCTCACGCCCCTCCAGGCCGCCCGCCTCCCGAACATGGACCGCGTTGCCCGCCTCGGCGTCGTCGGCTCCGCGAACAACGTCCCCGCGTCGCTCACCCCGGCGTCCGACGTGGCGACCCTGAGCCTGTGCGGGTACGACCCGCTCAAAGTCTACACCGGCCGGGCACCCCTCGAAACGGCCGCGATGGGCATTCACCTCGGGCCGCTCGACTGGGCGATCCGGTGCAACCTCGTCCACGTCCCCGACGGCCGCATGAGGGACTTCACCGCCGGCCACATCGAGAGCGACGACGGCCGCGAACTCATTCTGGCACTTCAAAAGGAACTCGGCGGCCGGGAGGTGGCCGGCGGCGTGCTGGAGTTCCACCCCGGCGTCAGCTACCGCAACATCCTCGTCTGGCGGGGTAAGTCTGCGACATGCCCGCTCGACGGGACGAAGGCCCAGCCGCCGCACGACGTGCCCGACAAGCCCGTCGCCGACCACCTGCCGACCGGCCCCGGCCGCGACTTCCTCGTGCAACTCATGGAGGCGAGCAAGCCGATCCTCGCCGAACACCCCGTCAACAAGCGGCGTATCAGCGAGGGGAAGAAGCCGGCGACGCAGGTCTGGCTCTGGGGCCACGGCAAGGCCCCGAGTATCACGCCGTTCCTCGACACCTACGGCAAGCGGGGGGCCATCGTCTCCGCGGTCGACCTCGTCCGCGGCGTCGGGGCGCTGCTCGGCTGGCACCGCATCGACGTGCCCGGGGCCACCGGCTACCTCGACACGAACTACGCCAACAAGGGGAAGTACGGCGTCGAGGCCCTCGGGGCGTTCGACCTCGTCTGCGTCCACGTCGAAGCCCCCGACGAGGCCTCGCACGAGGGCCGGGCGGACGAGAAGGTGAAGGCCCTGGAGCGGATCGACGAGCACGTCGTCGGCCCGCTCCTCGACGCCCTCCCGGGGTACGGCGAGTGGCGCATCCTGGTCGAGCCCGACCACCGGACGACGCTCCGCACCCGGGCCCACGCCTACGGGGCCGTCCCGTTCGCCGCCGCCGGCACCGGCATCGCCCCCGCCGGCCGGACGACCTACGACGAGCCGACGGCCGCCGCGTCCGCCCTGGCCTTCGACCCCGGGTGGGGGCTGATGAAGTGGTTTCTCGGCCGCTGAGTCGTTCTCTTGGTGGACACGGGACGCGAGACACGAGACACGGGACCAGACGATGAACCTCCGCCGCACGACTTCACTCGGGGCCTTCCTCTCGTGCCTCGTGTCCCTCGTCCCGTGTCCCGTCGCGGCCCAGGACGCCCCGGCGAAGGCCACCCTCCGCTGGTTCGGCCAGTCGTTCTTCCAGCTCGAAACCGCCACCGGCAAGAAGGTGGTGTTCGACCCGCACGCCATCCCCCACTTCGGCCGCCCGCTCGTGTCCGCCGACCTCGTCCTCGTCACCCACCCGCACAACGACCACAACCAGCCGGAGGTGCTGGAGAACTTCAAGGACAAGCCGCGGGTGATCGAGGCCGTCAAGACCGTCGGCAAGGGCGGCACCAAGACCGAGTGGAACGCGGTGGACGAGAAGGTCGGCCTGATCCGCGTCCGCTCCCTGGGCACCTACCACGACGCCGTCGGCGGCATGCAGCGGGGGAAGAACGGCGTCTGGATCGTGGAGGCCGACGGGTTGGTCTTCGTCCACCTCGGCGACCTCGGCCACGAGCTCTCCCCGGAGCAGGTCAAGGCGGTCGGCAAGGTGGACGTGCTGATCGTCCCCGTCGGCGGCATCTACACCCTCAACGGCGAGCAGGCCAAGAAGGTGGTGGACGAGCTGAAGCCGCGGCTGTTCGTGATCCCCATGCACTACGGCGTCCCGGGGTACGACGACCTCCTCGCCCCCGACGAATTCCTGAGCGACTTCAAGGACGTGACGAAGCTCAAGACGAACGAGCTGGCGATCCCGCTGGACGCGAAGCCTGACGCCCCGACGGTGGTCCTGATGGCCTGGGAGAAGGCCGGGGCGGCGGTGCCGCCGAAGAAGTGACGATCAGCATGGAGTGGAGGACGGGCGTGACAACGCCACGCGACCAAGCGTACCGCGACATCCTGGAGCGTGGTCTGGTTGCGATTCGGAACGCCGCCCAGGGCGGCTTAACGGCCCTTTGCGCGATCGAGGCCGACCACATCCACAACATTCCCTCCTTGCTCGATGAAACGAATGAGTCACGACACCATTATTACATCACGGCGGAGCGGACCGGGTATCTCGAACAACTCAAGCGACTCGACGCGCACCAATACCTTGAGCAACAATTGATTTGGTATTGGGAGCCGTGGAGCGTTCTGGCACGTCATGCCGGGATTGAACTGCCAAGATGAACTGCACTCCACGTATGTTCGTCCGCCACTCTGACTCGCCACACCCCGCCACCCCCGTTTCGCGCCCGCCATCATTCCGGGCGCGACCCGCGTAATCGCTCCCGCCGGTTCGATTGGCCCGACGGGATTTTTCGTTCTAGGTTCCGGAGACCGCCCCCTCGCACCCCCGGGCGGTTCCCGGAGCCACGCGCGATGATCGGACGAGTATTCCTCGGACGCTACGAGGCCAAGCGACTGCTCGGCGAGGGCGGCATGGGCCGCGTCTTCCTCGCCCGCCAGACCGACCTCGGCCGCGAGGTCGTCGTCAAGGTGATGCACGACCACATCGCGACCGACGAGAAGTTCCGCGACCGGTTCCAGCGGGAAACCCTGCTGATGGCCCGGTTCCAGCACCCGAGCGCCGTCACCCTGTACGACGCCAGCCTCAACGACCCGCTCGGCCCGTGCATCGTCATGGAGTACGTCCGCGGGGTGAACCTGGAGTCGATGCTGGCCAAGAACGGGCGGATGAGCGCCCCCCGCGTCGGCCGCATCGTCGGCGAGCTGTGCGAGGTGCTCCAGGCCGCCCACGACGAGGGCATCATCCACCGCGACCTGAAGCCGGCCAACCTGATGGTGATGGACCCGGACACGCCCCGGGAGCGGATCAAGGTGATGGACTTCGGGCTGGCCAAGCTGATCGAGGGGGAGCCGCTCCGCAAGGTGACGGACACGAACGTCGACTTCGCCGTCGGCACGCCCGGGTACATCGGCCCGGAGCAGGTCCGCGGGGAGGAGATGGACCACCGCGGCGACCTGTACTCCGTGGGCGTCATGATGTTCGAGCTGCTCACCGGGCGGCTCCCGTTCATCGGCCCGACGAGCATGGACATCCTCCTCGCCCACGCCACCGAGCCGCCGCCGTCGTTCGCCGAGGTCGGGCTCGCCGGGCGGGTGCCGCCGGAGGTCGAGGCGCTCGTCATGGACTGCCTGGCGAAGGACCCCGAGGACCGCCCGCAGAGCGCCCGCGAGCTGGCCGAGCGGTTCGACACGGCCCTCGACCGGGCCCAGACGCAGATCGACGCCGGGGCTTCGCGGGGCGGGCCGTTCTCGTCCGGGTCGTCCGGGTCGCACTTCGGCGCCCCGGGGCTGTCGGCGGCCGCGGGCGGGAGCGGGAACCTGGGGGCGGCCCCGGCGGCCGTGGCGTCGGCCCCGACGGCCGTGCACACCCCCCCGCCGGCCCGCGAGCAGGCGGCCCTGCCGTTCCACATGGAGGCGTGGATGCCGGAGCGGATCGCCATCATGAAGCTGCGGGGGTTCGTCCACGACGTGGGCGGGGAGGTGGTCGAGAGCCTGCCGGGGCTGGTCCGGGTGCGGCTCGGCGGGCGGAAGGCGGCGGCCGGCGGGAGCCTGACGTGGCTCGGGTTCGGCAAGCGGACGGGCAACGCCATCGACCTCGAACTCCACCTCCACCACCTCGACCCGGGCCTGCCGAACAAGCTGACGGTCCACGTCCTGTTCCGCCCGAGTCACCCGAGCCTGCTCTCCGACAAGGGCTGGCGGGCGAAGTGTACGCAAACCTTCGTCGAGCTGCGGGCCTACCTCATGGGCCGGTCGGAGGCGTGAGCGTTACCGCCTTTTACCGCCCCGGCGCGATCGCGTCGGGCGGAACTGCCACGTCGGTAAACACATCGGGAACCCGCTCCCACATTTCCCGGTAACGCGGGAGCGTCGGGAGATGCCGTCCGACAACGCGACCCCGGTGTCGCGGCGGGCGGGATCTTGCGTCGGCCCGCGGCGTCCTGTGCCGTGCCAACGCGGGCGTGACGTTCGACGCCGGGATTTCGCAAGCCCTGGTGGTGACGGTGGGGTGCCTGCCGGCCCGTCATCCGGCCGGGTTCCCGTCCGACGGGGCCGACCAGAGCTGGCGTTCGTCCCCGGCCGGCCGGCCGACGGGCTGCTCGACGAGCTGGCGGCCGTGGCCGTCGAGGCGGCCAAGCGGTTCCGGTCGGGGGCCACCCCGACGGCCGAGGTCGTCCGCCCGGCCGCCTGAGCCGGGGGTAACGGCTGTCCGGCCGGCCGTTCCACTCCCCGCCGCCCGCCCGGTTTGACACCCCGGGTCGTTCGGGGCTATAGTACCCTGGCGATTCCCTTCTCGCGGGCCGCTCGCACGGCGGGCCGGCGCGTGGGCCGGTCGGCCGCCCCGTGGCGGGCCGTTCCTCCTCCGGCGGGCCTTGAAACCTTTCGTCGTGGGGCCTCCCCGCCCGCGGCCGTGGTGCGACCGGAATGCACTCGCCCGACCCACCCCCGACCGACCGGCCGGAGCCCGCTTCTGCCGGGCCGGGGGCGGGGTTGCCGCCGGCGAACGGCTCGACCGGGTCGCACCGCCCGCCGCCGGCCAGCGGGTCGTCCCTGTCCGACCTCCTGCGGTCGAACGCCGGGCTGCCCCGCCGGGCCAGTTCGTCCGACCTCGCCGCCCACCTCCTGGGGTCGGCCGGGTCGAACGTCGTCCCCCCGCCCGTCCCGGACGCCGCGGGGGGCGGGGACGGGAACACCGACGACGCCCCCACGGTCATCACCCAGAACCGCACCCACCCGCCGCCGGTCGCCCCGCCGCACGTCGTGGGCGAGGCCCCGACGCTGGCCGGGCGGACGCTCGGGCACTTCGAGCTGATCGAGGCCATCGGGGCCGGCGGCATGGCGGCCGTGCTGAAGGCCCGCGACCAGGAACTCGGGCGGGTGGTGGCGCTGAAGATTCTCCCGCCCGAGTCGGCCCGCGACCCCGAAGGGGTGACGCGGTTCAAGCAGGAGGCCCGGGCGGCGGCCAAGCTCGACCACGAGAACGTCGCCCGCGTCTACTTCTGCGGCGAGGACCAGGGGCTCCACTTCATCGCCTTCGAGTTCGTCGAGGGCTCGACCCTGCGGGCGCTCATCGACCGCCGCGGGAAGCTGCCGGCCGGGGAGTGCGTGGGGTACATGATCCAGCTCGCCGCCGGGCTGGCCCACGCCTCGGAGCGGGGCGTCGTCCACCGCGACATCAAGCCGTCGAACATCATCATCACGCCGGGCGGGCGGGCGAAGATCGTGGACATGGGGCTGGCCCGTCACCTCGACGCCAACCCGGCCAACGGCGGGGTGACGCAGTCCGGGGTGACGCTCGGGACGTTCGACTACATCTCCCCGGAGCAGGCCCTCGACCCCCGCCGGGCCGACGTGCGGAGCGACCTCTACTCGCTCGGCTGCACCTTCTACCACGCCCTCACGGCCCGCCCGCCGGTGCCGGAAGGAACAGCCGCCAAGAAGCTGTACGCCCACCAGCACACCGAGCCGCTCGACCCGCGGCTGTTGAACCCCGCCATCCCCGACGGCGTGGCGGCGGTGCTCTCGAAGCTGATGGCGAAGGACCCGACCCGCCGGTACCAGACGCCGGCGTCGCTGATCGCGGACCTGAAGCGTCTGGTGGAGCCGCTGGGGACGACCGACTTCACGCTGTCGGACTCGGTGGTGCGGGCCATCCCGGCGAGCGAGTCGGTGCTGCCCCGGCCGCCGCGGGTGCCGGTGGGGGCGGCCCTCGTGGCGGCCGGGCTGCTGGTCGCGGTGGCGGCCCTGGCGGTCACGTCCGGGGGCGGTTCCCCTTCGCCCGCCGTGCCCCCGTGGGCCGCGAACGGGGGGGGCGGGAAGAAGGCCGCGGTCGTGCCGCAACCGAGCCCCGACCGCCCGCCGGCGGGCACGCCGAAGGGGTCGCCGGCCCGCCGGGACGCGGCCGACGCCCCGGCGCTGGCGGCCGCCCTCGCCGACCCCAAGACGACCCGCGTCCGCCTCACCGGCCGCGACTACGACCTGACGGAACTGCCCGAGGCGGTGCTGTTCACGGGCCGGGCGCTCGAACTCGTGGGGAACGCGGATCGGCCGCCGACGGTGCGGGTGGCGGCCGTCCCGCTCGACCCGGGGCGGCCGGGCCGGCAGGGGTCGCTGACGTTCGCGGGGGCGGCGTCCGTGTCCGTCCAGGGGGTGCGGTTCGAGACGGTCCCGCCGGTCGAGGCGGGCGGGGAGGCGGGGCCGGCCGGGGTCGGGGTGGCGGCGGTGGACGTGGCCGACTTCAAGCTCGCCGACTGCGTGTTCGGCCTGGCCGACCGCCGACTCCTCGAAGGGGCGGCGTGCGTGGGCGTGGTGCGGAAGGCCGGGCCGGCGGCGAACGCCCAGGTGCGGCTCGACCGCTGCGTCTTCCTCCCCGGCGAGGTCGGCCTTCGCGTCGGCCCGCGGGTGGACGTGGCGGCCGAAGACTGCGGGTTCGCGGCCCTCGACGCCGGCGTCCAGATCGAGCCGGACGCCGCCCCGTCGGCCGACGCCGCGAGGCCCGCGGCGGTGAAGTTCGACCGCTCGTCGTTCTTCCTCGACGGCCGGTCGGCGGCGGTGGACGCGGGCGACCCGGCGGCCGACGTGAAGGTGTCGGCCGGGTACTGTGTGTTCGCCCCGACCGGGCCGACGGTCGACCCGCCGCCGGTGCCGGGGGCCGAGGCCCCGCGGCACGGGGCCGTCCTCCGCGTCCCGAAGGCGGGGGCCGAGGGCGTCCGCTTCGGCGGCGTGGGCGGCCGCCGGAACGCCCACTACCGCGTCGACGCCGTGGCCGCCGGCGACCAGTCGTTCCCCTACGACGACAAGGGTTCGCCCCCGGTCCCGTTCGACGACAAAGAGGCATCCGCCCTCGCCCGCCGGCCGTGGGAGGCCGGCGACGTGGCGGCGCTCCTGGCCGACCCGGACCGCCCGCAGCGGGCCTTCGGCCTGCGGGTGGAAGGCCCCGACGCCGAGGCGGCGCTGTTCGCGGCCGACAGGGCGGTGGCCCTGCTCGGGGCCCAGTTCGTGGTCCGCGAGGGCGTCCACCGGGCCTACCCGGACCGGCTCGGGTGGCCGCCCGACGCCCCCGGGGCGGCCGGCGGCGCGAAGCTCAAGGTGTGGTGGCCGGAGGCCCCGGCCGAGGGCTCGGGCGTGTACACCAGCCTCGAACGCCTCCTGTACGACCTGCGCTCCGGCGACACCGTGCTAGTCCGCCACGACGGCCCCGTGATGGTGGAGCCGCAGACGGTGAAGTACCGCCCGGCCCGCGGGGCGACGCCCGACATGGCGGCCGACTTCGCCGTCACCTTCCGCCCGTTCGAGGGGTGCAAGCCGGTCCTCACGTTCGCCGCCTCCCGGGCCGTGGACGCCGCCCTGTTCAAGCTCGAAGACGGCACCGCCACGTTCGAGGGGCTGCACTTCAAGGTCCGCGCCGGCAAGGCGAAGGACATGGCGGCCCGCACGGCGGTGTCGGTGCTGACGGGCCGCGGCTGCACCTTCAAGGCCTGCGTGTTCACGCTGGAGGAGGACGAGGCGAGGGCGTCGGCGGTGACGGTGGCCGACGCCGAGCGGGTGATGGTGATGGACCCGGCCACCGGCAAGGCCCCGCGGATCCGCTTCGAGGACTGCCTGGTGCGGGGCAAGGGGCGGATGCTCTGGGTGCCCGCGAGCCGGCCGTTCGACCTGGAGTGCGTGAACGGCCTGACGGCCCTCGACGGCCCGCTGGTGGCCGTCGACCCGGCCGGCCGCGAGGTGGACCGGGCGGCCGGCAGTCGCGTGGCGTTCACGGGCTCGACGGCCCTCCTGGGCGGCCCGGTGGTCGACCTCGCGGCGGGCGGGAAGGCGGGCGACCCGCCGGGCACGGGGCTGGTGACGACGCACGTGACGGCCGACGGCTGCCTGTTCGCGGCGGTGCCGGGGGCGGGCCGGCCGCTGGTGGAACTCGACGGCATCGACCCGGCCGACGCGAAGGACGTGCTCTCGTGGCAGGCCGACCGCAAGGCGGACGCCCGGCCGACGTGGTACGCCAACTGGGGGGAGACGCCGCCGGCCGTGTTCAACGTCCCGGGCGACGACGGCGTGACGCCCAAGCCGTGGGACTGGGACGCCTGGCTGCGGTTCGCCGGTGAGGTCGGCCGGCCGGTCGGCACCGTCCGCTTCGCGGCCCCCCCGGCGGGCGTCAAGGCGCTGGCGGGCGTGGTGCCGGCGGACGCGGCGGTGAAGGGGGTGGAGTTCCCCGACCTCGCGGCCGCGACGCCGGGCGACAGCGGGGCGGACCCCGGCAGGGTGGCGAAGCCGGAGTGAACAACGGAATCCGGACTCACCACAAAGGCACGAAGGGCACAAAGACAAACCAAGAGGGCAGACATGAGAAGTGTTTGAAACCCCTCATCTCGCCCCGTCTTCCTTCGTGCCCTTCGTGCCTTTGTGGTGAGTCCGGGTACTTACTTCTTCTTCGCCTTCTTCTTCGCCGCCTTGACCTCCGCCTTCGCCGGCTCGGCCTTCTTCCCGGCGGCCTTCTTCTTGCTGAAGATGGCGTCCCACCCGTCGCCGAACGTCTTGTCTTCCGCCATCCCGACCCGAACGATGCTCACGGCCTGCCCCCTGCTGTCGGTGTGTGCCGGCCGCCGTGCCCTGTGTCGTGTGTGATTGCGTCCTTGTGGTCAGTGTAACAGGAGACGGGAGTCAGGGGACAGGAGCCACTGCGGAAAGAATGCGGCCCTGGCTCCCGTCCCCTGACTCCCGTCTCCTGATCCGGTCATCGGCCGCAGGCGAAGCGGAACAGAATCTCGGCCGCCGGCTCCAACTGGGCGAGGTCGATCCACTCGTCCTTCGTGTGGGCCTGGGCGATGTCCCCGGGGCCGAACACGACCGCCGGCACGCCCGCCTCCGCGACCGTCGAGGCGTCCGTCCCGAAGGGGACCGCGACCACGTCGTGCCTACCCGCGACCGCGTCGATGCAGCGGCCGAGGCGGGCGACCACTTCCTTCGACGCGGCCGCGGCGAGCGGCGGGCAGGCGAACGTCGGCGGGGTGCTGACGAACGGGAAGTCGATCCCGGGGTACGCCCGCAAGACCGCGTCGAGGTCGGCGACGGCGGCGGCCGGCGTCTCGCCCGGGGTGAGCCGGCGGTCGATCTCGATGACGCAGCGGTCGGGCACCGTGTTCGGGCTGGCCCCGCCGGTGATCCGGCCCACGCTCAGCGTCGGCGGCCCGAGCAGGGCGTCACCCGGCCCGGCCCGCAGCCGGTCGGCGTACTCCTCCACGCCGCGCAACAACTTCGCCATGCGGTAGACGGCGTTCACCCCCTGCTCCGGCCGCGAACTGTGGCACGCCCGCCCCGCGGTCTCGACCTGCCAGCGGACGACCCCCTTGTGGGCGTTCACCACGTTCAGCAAAGTCGGCTCGGCCACCACGGCGAAGTCGGCCTTCACCCCCGAGTTCATCAGGTGTTGGACGCCGAGGAAGGTGTGCTCCTCGTCCACGGTGAAGGCCAAAACCACGTCCGCCGACCCGGCCGGCTTTTCGCGTACGAGCCGCTCGAAGGCGTGGAGCATGACCGCCGCCCCGGCCTTCACGTCGCACGCCCCGCGGCCGTAGAGCCTGCCGTTCTCGACCACCGCCCCGAACGGGTCGACGGTCATGGCGTCGGTCGGCACGGTGTCGGTGTGGCACTCGAACAGCACGGTGAACGGGGCCGGCGTCGGGGCCCTGTAATGGGCCACCACGTTCGGCCGGCCGGGGGCGACCTCGTGCCGGCGGACCTCGCACCCGAGGGCCTTCAACCGCCCTTCGAGGTAGTCGGCGACGCGGTGTTCGAGGGCGAGGTCGGGCGGCACGTCGGTCCGGCCCATCGGGTTGATCGACGGGCGGCGGACGAGTTCGGCGAGGGTGTGGGCCAGCGGCGTCATAGACCGCATTCAACCAGAAAAGTGTCGCGGGTGCCAACGGGTTCCGGCCCCTTTGCCCCCTCCCGGGTGTCAACCGGGCCGATATAACGCCCCCACCCCCACCACCGGAGCCGCCGATGAAGATTCACGAGTACCAGGCCAAGGAACTCCTCGCCGCCGCCGGGGCCGCCATCCCCAAGCACATCGTCGCCACCACCCCGGACGAGGCCGCCGCCGCGTTCGACGCCCTCGGCGGCACCGGGGCCATGATCAAGGCCCAGATCCACGCCGGCGGCCGCGGGGCCGGGCAGCTCAAGGGGTACGCCGACAAGCTCGGCGGGGTGAAGTTCGTCCCCACCCGCGAGAAGGCCAGGAGCGTGGCCGCCGCCATGCTCGCCCACCCGCTCGTGACGCTGCAAACGGGGCCGGCCGGCCAGCCCGTCCGCACCCTCATCGTGCAGGCCGACGCCGAGCCGGAGAAGGAGTTCTACGTGGCGATGGTGTTCGACCGCGGCCGCGGGGTGCCCGTGCTGATGGCCAGCGCCGCCGGCGGCATGGACATCGAGAAGGTGGCCCACGAGACGCCCGAGCAGATCATCCGCGTGCCCGTCAGCCCCGAGAACGGGTTGCAGCCGTTCCAGGCCCGCCGCGTGGCCTTCGAGCTGGGCTTCACCGGCCCGCACGTGGCCAAGGCCGAGGCCATCATGCTCGCCCTCTCGAAGGTGTTCCTGGAGAAGGACGCGAGCCTCGCCGAGATCAACCCGCTGGCCATCACCAAGAAGGGCGACGTGGTCGCGCTGGACGCCAAGATCGACTTCGACGACAACGCCCAGTTCCGCCACAAGGACGTGGCCGCCCTGCGGGACGAGGGCGAGGAGAACCCGGCCGAGATCCGCGCCGGGAAGGCGAGCCTGAGCTTCATCCAGCTCGACGGCACGGTCGGCTGCCTGGTCAACGGGGCCGGGCTGGCGATGGCGACGATGGACATGGTGAACTACCACGGCAAGCAGTTCGGCGTCGAGCCGGCGAACTTCCTCGACGTGGGCGGCGGGGTGACGGCCGAGAACGCCATCGAGGCGTTCCGCATCATCCTCTCGGACCCGAAGGTGAAGGCCGTGTTCGTGAACGTCTTCGGCGGCATCGCCAGCTGCGCCCGCATCGCCGAGGCCCTGGTGAAGGCCGGCCGCGAGGTCGGGTTCAAAATCCCGGTGGTGGTCCGCCTGGAGGGCAACGAGGTGGACAAGGCCCGGGAAATCCTGGCGTCCGTGAAGGACGAGCTGCCGATGATCCGCACCGCCCCCGGCCTGACCGAGGCGGCCAAGCTGGTTGTCGAACTGGCGAAGTGAGGGCGGACCCGGAGGGCGACGAGATGGCGACGGTGGCAGCCCCACCCATGACGGCCGAGGAGTTCTTCGAGTGGGCCAACCGCCCGGAGAACTTGGGGGGGCGGTACGAACTCGATAACGGGGAGGTTGTCGAGCTGCCTTCGCCCGGGGAACTGCACGGCGTGATCTGCTGGCTCGTGTCGCACCTGCTAGGCGATTACATTTTCCGTCGCCGGGGCGGCTACCTGCTCACGAACGACACCGGACTCATCGTCGGCCGCGGGCCGGACTCGGTGCGTGGTCCCGACGTGATGCTGTTCCTCGAAAGCCGCCCCCTCAGTCAGATGAATCTTTCCTTCTGCGACCGGGTTCCGCCCCTCGTGGTCGAGGTTTACTCCCCGACCGACCGGCCCGGCAAGCTGAGCAAGCGGATCGGCCAGTACCAGCGGCGTGGGGTCCCGCTCGTGTGGGTGGTTTATCCCGAAGACCGGACCGTGAGCGTCTACCGGCTGGGCGAGCCCCCGGACGGCCTCGACGAGTCCGACGAACTGACCGGCAACGGCGTCCTCCCCG
>JANPKP010000652.1:0-17464 GCA_031426095.1 Gemmataceae bacterium | reverse complement strand
CCCCCCCCCCCGCGGCGGGTCACTTCCCCTTGCTCACCGTCGGCGCTTTGCCGTCGAGTAGCTTCCCGAGCCCCACGCGGACCTCCTTCGTGTCGCCGGCCTTCACCACGGCGGCGTTCGCCTTCGTCAGCAAGTCCTTCTCGACGTTCGGCTTGACCGCCTTCACCGTGTCAATCAGCGCCGCCCCGAGGAACTTGGCCGCGTCGCCGCCGACGCCGGCCGTGTGGACGACTTCGAGCTTCTCGTAGAAGACCTCGGCACTCGTGACCCGCAGGCGGAACACCACGTCCGGCAGGAGCGACCCCGGCTTGGCTTCCACGCGGTTCGTGACCTCGCAGTGCAGGGCCAGCGCCCCCCGGCAGCGGCCGCGGGTCTCGCCGCTGTAGAGGCGGGTGCCGTGCCGCCAGACTTGCTGTTCGAACTTGATGTCGCAGTTCATGCCGATGTGGGCCGTGAACGTGACCCGCCCCGGCTCCGGCGACACCACGTCCAGCAGCCCGACGGCGAGGGTGCCGTCGGGGTTGCTGGCACGAATGGCGACGCGCCGCCACGTCCCGTCGTTGCGGGGGGCCTTCCTCGGCACGCTGGTGAGCTTGAGCCCGTCGCGGCGGAAGTCCACCCCCACGGTCACGTCCTTCTGGGCCCCCCACCCGCGGTCCGACTGCACGACCGGGTCGGGCAGGTTCTTCAGGAGCAACTCGCGGACGGTCTTGGTGAGCGCCACCGTCTCGGCGTCGGACAGCACCGCGACCGGCTTGGCGAGCGGGGGGCGTGAGCCCCCTGATTCTTGCGCCAAAGCGTTGCACGCGAGAATGAGAAGGGAGGCGAACGGGGCGAAGCGGCGGACCACGGCAAGTCCTCGGCCGGCGGGGGGCGAACGGCTACGGATTCTATCCGTCACGCCGGCCGGGCGGGAGGGCGAATGACTGGGGCGGGGGGATGAACGGGCGACGGCGAAGGCAGTACGACCGGCATAGCTCGCCGCGTACACGATGGCTATGCATTTTTCTTGTGGCCCGGGCTTCCAAGCCCGGGGCATGCGATTCAGTTGCGGTAATCCTCGTGGTCGGAGCGCATCCCTTCTTCGGCCCACTTCGCAAGGCTGCGGTAAATGTCGGTCATAGGCCACGGTAACGGTTCGGGGATCGACTGAGCCCAAGTCAGGTGGACGACGGCCACCCGGTCGGACCCGTCGAGCAGATGAACGAGTACGTCGTCGGACCCGGTGATCCCGATCGCTGCGAACGGCACACCGTGTAACGGGTGACCGACACCGACTTCCCGCCGCAGCTCATGCTCCAACCCCGCAGCCAAGCTGGAGCCGGTTCCTTCAAGTGACTGCCACGGTTCGAGCCAATCCACCGTTAGCACCCCGCTCTAACAGACCTTACCCGGGCTTAGAAGCCCGGGCCACAAGAGAGGATTGAGTCGCACGGCTGCCTTCACGCCGCCTGCCGTAGGATGCGGTCGATGTACTGCCGGACCTCGCCGACCGACACGCCGGTGGCCAGTTGCACGTTCGCCGGGCCGACCGGGTGCGGGCGGGTGTCGACCACCACCATGCCGCGGGTCAGCTCGCCCCGCGTCTCCACGTCGGCGTGGTGCGGCTCGCTCGTCACGCAGCCGGGGAGGGCCATGGCCACGACGCCCAGCACGTCCTTCAGGTGGAAGCCCTCGATGCCGTACAGATTCGAGCTGGCCCGTATGCCGTAGGGCACGATCTGGCGAAGAAACCGGCACGTCTTCGAGTCGGCGTTCGGCAGCTCCAACAGGTCCTTCGGCGACAGGACGAGCCGGCGGGTCACGTCGAGCGGGATCAGCAGCGGGTTGAGTTCGCTCCGCAGCACCCGCTTGGCCGCCTCGGGGTCGAGGAACACATGAAACTCGGCGTGCGGGCCGGCGTTCCCGGGTTCCCGCCAGCAACCGCCGATGAGGACCGTCTGGTCGATCACCGCGGGCAACGCCGGGTCGCGGTCGAGGGCGGCGGCGAGCAGGCTCATCGGCCCGAGGCAGACGACGCTCACCTGCCGGGGGTGTTCGCGGACGAGGTCGCAGAGCACCTTGTCGGCCGGGTGGAGGGAGTGCCGGGAGGCGGACGGGAAGCTCACCCCGCCGAGCCCCCCGGGGCTGTGGAGGGCGACGCCATTCAACTCGTACTCGGCCGGCAGGGCCGCCGCCGTCTTGGGCCACTTCGGCGGGTCGAGCACGTCCACGAGCGTGTGGACGTTGGCCGTCGCCTGCTCGGCCGAGACGTTCCCGGCCGTGGGCAGGAGGCCGACGACCTCGAACGCCGGGTCGGCCAGCGCCAGGGCGACGGCGAACGCGGTGTCGATCCCGGGGTCGGCGATGAGGATGACCTTGCGTGGCATGGCTTCGGTCTCCGGCGATGGAACGCGGACGACGCGGATCAAAGACGCGGACGAAGTGGATCAGCGGGAACGCAGGTTCGGGAGCGGATGCGGGCAGCGTTATCCGCGTCCGGTCGCTGAAGACCTTACCCGTGAATCAGCCCTTCCAGTATCCCCTTCGCGTGCCCGCTCCGTAGCGACTCGTGGGCCTTCTCGACGCCGTCCTTGAGCGTCGGCACGGCCTCGGCGGCCCACAGGGCGGCGGCGGCGTTCGCCAGCACGATCCGCCGCGCCGGGCCGTCGTCGCCGTCGAGGATGCCGTGGACCACCGCCGCGCTCGCGGCCGGGCCGTCGGCCTTCAGGGCGGCGAGCGGGGCGTCCGCGAGGCCGAAGTCGGCCGGCGTCCACTCGCGGGACTCGTACTCGTCGCCGCGGACGAGCCGCACCATCGTCGGGGCGGAGAGGGAGACTTCGTCCAGCCCGTCGCGGCTGCACACAAGGACGGCCCGGCGGACTTCGAGTTCGGCCACGGCCCCGGCGAGGCGGTCAAGCAGGTCCGCTTTGCCGACGCCGAGGAGCTGGTACGGGGCGCTCGCCGGGTTCGACAGCGGGCCGACGAGGTTGAAGAGGGTGCGGACGCCGAGGGCCTTCCGCAGGCGGGCGACGTGGGCCATGCCGCGGTGGAAGTGCGGGGCGAAGCAGAACGCGAACCCGACCCGGTCGAGGCACCGCTGCGACCACTCCGCCCCCGCCTCGATCGGCACCCCGAGTTCCCGCAGCACGTCCGCACTGCCCGACGAACTGGAGACGGCCCGGTTGCCGTGCTTCACCACCGGCACGCCCGCCCCGGCCGCCACCAGTGCGGCGGCGGTGCTGATGTTGAACGTGCCGCTGTCGTCGCCGCCCGTGCCGCAGGTGTCGAGGACGGGGCCGCTGACGGGCACCAGCCGGACCATCTGCTCGCGGAGGACGCGGGCGGCGGCGGCGATTTCGGGGGCCGTTTCGCCCTTGATGCGGAGGGCCGTCAGGATTGCGGCGGACCGGGCGTCGTCCACCCGCCCGGCGACCATGTCGCGGACGGCCTCGGTAACGCGGGCCGGGTCGGCGTCCTCGCCGCGTAGCAGCGTGGCGAACAGCGGCGGGAACCAGGACGGGGCGGGCAGTTCCACTGCGGTCTCCCGTGAGGAGGTTGTGGCCGTGGAGCCGGCCGGCGTTCCCCGGGGGAATCCTACCGGAAAGGGGGGCGAACGGACAATTTCTCTCTTCCCCCGCTGGCGGGCACAACTTATACTCCCATACATAATGGACAGGTGTAGCGGTCCGCGCCGGAGGCCCGACCCGACCCCCTTCCCTCCCCCGCCTCGTTGCCCCCGCACGGAGTCCGTACCGTGAGCGAACCCGCCACCGCCCTGACGACCAAGCAGGAAGCGATCTACCACTACATCCGCGGCCACATCGAGAACAAGGGCTTCCCGCCCGCCATCCGCGACATCTGCGACGAGTTCGGCATCTCGTCCCCGAACGGCGTCATGTGCCACCTGAAGGCGCTGCAGAAGAAGGGGTACATCCACCGCGTCGAGAAGCGGGACAACCAGCAGCGGGCCCAGGCCCGCGGCATCACCATCCCCGGCGTGTCGGCCGGCGGGTTCAGCCTGCCCCTGCGGGGCACGGTCGCGGCCGGCGTCGCCATCGAGGCCGAGGAGCAGGACGACCGCCTGGAGCTCCGCGACCTGTTCGGCGGGGACGACCTGTACGTGGTGAAGGTGAAGGGCCAGTCGATGATCGACGGCCAGATCGCCGACGGCGACTACGTGGTCATCCGCAAGCGGGAGGCGTGCGACAACGGCGACAAGGTGGTGGCGATGGTGGACAAGGCGATGACGCTCAAGAAGTACTTCAAGAAGAAGGACCAGATCCGCCTGGAGCCGATGAACGAGACCATGCAGCCGATCCTCGTGGACCCGGCCCGGCAGGACGTGTCGATCCTCGGCAAGCTCGTCGGCGTGATCCGCAAGTGCTGACTTGAAAAGTGGGGCGGCGTCACCGGCCGCCCTTCTTGGCCTTCCGGGCGGGGGCACGCTTCTCGAAGATTTTGGCGACGGGCAGCGTGAACCCCGGCAGCACCGCCCCGCCGTCGAGGCTGCCGTCGAGCCCGACCACCTTCGACCCGCGCGTCTTGGCCTTTGGGTAGACCGTCACTTCCTTCCGCTCCGGATCGACGTACCACGCGAGCTTGACCCCGGCCTTGGCGTACTCGTCCAACTTGATCGCCATCTCCCGCCGCGTATTCCCTTCGCTCAACACCTCGACCACCAAATCCGGTGCGACTTCGAGGAAGGCCCCGTCGGGGTCTTCGATCTGGTCCGTGTCCTCGACGCTATCCCAGCGGATGAACGAAGTGTCGGGGTACCGCACCAGTCCGACCTTGAAGCGAAGCCCGCCCTGTGCCCCGGCGACGGCACCAATGTCGCCAGCCGTGGCGTAGTTCTGGATCAGATGGCCGATCCAGAACGCCAAGTAATCTTCGCGGTAGCCCATCGGCCTCTCCACCAGGATGCCGTCCACGAGTTCGCACGACCGGCCGCCGGTGACGGCGATGTCCAGGAGATCGGCCTCGGTCGCCGTCCCCGGGGCCGGAAAGAGGCGGATGCGGTGGACCGGCACGTCCCCGACGCGGTCCTGCACGTCGGCGACCGTCTCGTACTTCCGGACTGTGGCTTTCGCGGTCATGGCCTTGCCTCCATCCCCGTCAGTTCCTTCAGCAGGTGGCCGGCCGGGTAGAGCTTGCGGAGCGCCTCCAGCACGGCCCGGGAGTGGACGGCGATGTGGCGGGCTTGCTCGTCAGTGTACACGAAGTTGCGGACCAGGCCGTGGCGGTTGCGGTCGAAGTTCACGCCCACCAGCTCGCCGGCCCGGTTCAGGACGGGGCTGCCGCTATTGCCGCCGATCGTGTCGGCCGTGCTCACGAAGTCGAACGGGGTGGCGAGGTCGAGCTTGGCCTTGCCCTCCAGCCACCGCGGCGGGAGGTCGAACGGCTCGCGGCCGCCGAGGGCGGCGGCCCGGTCGAACGCCCCGCCGAAGGTGGTGTGGAACGGCAGCACCTTCCCGCCGACGCTGTACCCTTTCACGGTGCCGAACGCGAGCCGCAGCGTGAACGTGGCGTCCGGGGCGACCGTCTTGCCGAGCGCCGCGAAGCGGGCCTCGGCGATCTTCGCGTATGCCTGCCGCTCCGGTTCCTCCACTTCGGTTTCATACTGCCCGCGCAACCCCCGGGCGTCGGCGTCGATGGCCCTGGCGAGAACGATCAGTGGGTCGGTGCTGGCGTCGATTGCCACCTTGCCGCCGTCGAAGAGCCGCTTCCGCTCGGCCACGTCGGCGAGCTTGGTGCCGGCCACCAACTCGTCGGCCCGAGACGCGGGATTCTTGCCGGCGAGGATGATCGGGACGATCGGCTTGAGGGCATACGCTTCGGTGGTCCTCGGGTATTCGCCGCCGAGCGTTTCGGCGAGAAAGGTGAGCGACGCCGCCAGCTTGACCCGCTCCAGGTCGGGGTAGATCGGGGCCGGGCTGAAGAGTTGGAACTTGAGCGATTCGAGGTTGGAATCGCGGTACTCCCGCAGCCGGTCGGACGACTTCTTCCGCGCCTCGTCCGCGAGCCGCACGAGGTGGCGTGCGATGGCGAACAACTCGGAGGAAAAGGCGTGCCCCGTTTCGAGCAGGGCGTGCGGCTTCTCGAACTCGCGGAGCTTCTTTTGGATCAGTTGAACCTCGACGAGCAGCGGCGTTGACACCAACATGGGGTTGCCCGGCGGCGGCCGCATCGCGGCCAACTCCTTCCAAAGCTTGCCCTCGTCCGCCGCCTTCCGCTCCATCACCTGCGGGTCGAGCAACCCCTGGTACTGCCCGGCGAACGCCTTCCTCGCGTTCGCCACGCGGTGCAGGTCGGTGGCGGCCTGCCGGCGGTGTTCGGGGTCGGCCTCGCTGAACTGGAGCAGGGCCGCTTCGAGCGCCCGCAGCCGGGCGAGCGTGTACGGGTGCGAGTGGTCGCGGCGGTGCATCAGCTTGGCCAGCGTTTCCAGGCGTTGTGTCGTGCCGGGGTGGCCGGTCACGAACACGAGGTCGTTCTCCGCGGGGCCGGCCTCGCTCCACTTGAAGTAGTGCGGCGACTTCGCCGGCTCGCCGCCCTCGTAGGCCCGGAAGAAGGCCACGTCGAGGTTGAAGCGGGGGTACTCGAAGTTGTCCACGTCCCCGCCGAAGCCGGCGACCTGCTTCTCGGGGGCGAACACGAGCCGCACGTCGGTGTACTTCTTCGAGCGGTACAGGTGGTAGAGGCCGCCGTTGTAGAGCGTCACCACGTCGGACCGCAGCGTGGTCGCGGCCAGCGACTTCGCCTCGATGTCGGCCGTCACCGCCCGCCGGGCCGCGAACGCCTTCGCCGCCGGCATGTCGGGCGTCACCGCCGCGTTCACCTCCTTCGTCACGTCCACGATCTCCTGGAGCACGTTCAGCTCCAGGTCGGGGCACTTCAACTCGTCGGCCCGCGTGGCGGCGTGGAAGCCGTCGCGGTACAAGTCCTTCCCCGCCGCACTCAGCTTCTGGAGGGCGTCGGCCGCGATGTGGTGGTTGGTCACGATCAGCCCGCCGGCCGACACGAACCCGCCGGAGCCGCCGTTGTTAAAGCGGACGGACCCGAGCATGGCGCGTTGCTGCCACTCGGGCGTGAGGTCGAAACCGTACTTCTGCTTGAGGAGGTCGCGGGGCGGGTCGTTCGGCAGCCACATCCCCTCGTCGGACCGGCCGGTCATTGCGAACCCCCCGAGGACCAGGGCCGCGAGCGCGAGGCGGAATCGCATGGGAAGCTTTCGATGAGAATGAACCACAGAGTCACAGAGGACACCGAGGGAAGAAACACGCGAGAGGAGGACGGGATGTTGAAGAACGATTCGTTCGCTTCTCTCGTGTTCGGCTCGGCTCGGTGTCCTCTGGTGTCCTCTGTGACTCTGTGGTGAATCCGGATTTCGCTACCTCACCGCTCGAAGTCGAAGCCCGGGAAGTCGTCGGCCGGCGGCTTCGGGGCCGGCTTGGGAGCGGGCTTGGCGGCCGGCTTCGGAGGCGCGGGCGGTGGCGGGGCGGCCGGGCGGCGGGCCTTCGGCGGCGGGGGCGGGGCCGGCTCGTCGTCGTCCGGCAGTTCCTCGGCGTCCTTCGGGTCGCGGGCGGTGCCGTACTTGGGGCCCGTCTTGGCCTGCCGGCGGAGCATCCACCAGGCCGCTCCGCCGGCCCCGGTCAGGCCGAACGCCCCGGCCACGGCCGCCCCGATCATCACCCCGGACGTGCCCGGCTTGTCGTCCTTCCCGGCGTCGGCCCGGGGCGGTGCCAGCTTGGGCGGGGCGGCCGACGGAACTGCCTTCGGCTTGGGCGGCGGCGGGAAGGTGATCGCCGCCCCCTTGCCGTCGAACGTCCGCACCACGGCCATCGTCTTGTCGTCGAGCACCTCGATCTTCGTCACCCCCACGATCCCCGCCCCGGTGTCCGGGTCGATCCGCTCGACCGAGCAGTAGACCTTCGCCGGCGGGTGGGTGAGCTTGGCGGCGTCGTCGTCCACCTTCTTGAACAGCGGCTCGGAGGTGTAGAACTGGAGGTTGAGCGGCGGCGTGTCGAGCGCGTTGCCGATCGACAGGCCGTACTCCTTGCCGGCCAGGGCGGTGTTCAGCAGGCAGGCGTCGAGGGTGAGCGGCTTGCCCTTGAAGAACTCGGGGAAGCGGTTCACGCCCGCCAGGGTGGGCGGCCCGGCCGGCGGGGCGGCCTCGGCCTTGAACGCCCGGTCCGGCGTGCCGTCGGGCTTCAGGAACCCGACCTCGTCGACTTCGAGGCGGTACTTGCCGTTGGCCACCGCCGGCTTCTTGAGCTTGCCGGCCGCCCGGATGGCGATGGTGGAAATGCCCTTCCGGCTGATCCGCCGTTCCAGGCCGATGTCGTGCAACTGGAGGGCCAGGTCCTTCACCGCCACCACCTGCACGGCCGACGGGGCGTTGAGTCCGTCGGTCAGCACGTCGAGGTCGAACAGCCCCTCGTAAGGGGTGATCCGCAGCGGGCTCAGGGCGAACACCTTCACGTCCTTGTCGGCGAACCGGGCCGGGTCGCCGTTGAGGTCGCTCAGGCTCACGGCGTCGGCCGGGACCGGCGGCAGTTGGGTCATCTCCCACAGGCGGAGCCCGCCCCCCGCCGGCTCCTCGCCCCCGGGCGACTCGGCCGGCCGCTCCTCGAACGGCTTGACGACGCCCGGCGGGGTGACGACGGTGGTACCGTCGGCCAACTCCATCTCGACCTGCACGACCACGTCCTTGCGGACGCCGGCCGGGGCCTTCACGCCCGCCGAGGCCACGTCCCCGACGCGCTTCAACGGCACCGCCTTCGCCCCGGGCAGCACGGTCGGCTCGCCGGGGGCGGCGGCCGGGGTCGCCCACCCGCTCGCCGGCCGGACGTGGGCGGTGACGGACTTGACGGTCTTGAACGGGTCGACCACGGCGACTTCGAGCCGCGGGTCGCCGCCGCCGGCCCCGGGCACGAGCCGGAGGTTCCCCGGGCGGCCGCGGAGGAGGGACGCCACCTCGTTCTGCGGGATGGCCATGAACAGCCCGGCCCCCTTGAACCCACTGACCACCACCCCAACCAGCTTGCCGTCGGCCGCCAGGACGGGGCCGCCGCTGTTCCCGGGCAGGACGCCCCCGGTGATGCGGATTTCCCCCGCACCGAACCCCGACACGACGCCCTGGGTGACGCTGATGGTCGGGTTCTTCCCCTCCGCGGCCAGGACGTTGCCGAGCGGGAAGCCGGACGCGAACACGGTCGTCGTCTCGACCACGGCCGGCGGGTCGGCGAGGTCGATGGGGGCCGGCGGGTTCTCGACCCCCTCGACCTTGAGCACGGCGAGGTCCTGCTTGCCGGCCCGGGCGGGGGTCGGGTCGTCGTGGCGGTCGGCGGCCACCACCTCGCCGCGGAACACCCGCTCCTTGTCGGTGCCGCTCTCGAACACCACGTCGACCTTGCGGTAGGTCGCCCCCGGCACCGACTCGTCCTGCCCCCGGGGGGTGACGACGTGGTGGTTGGTGACCACGTACACGGTGGTCCCGTCCACCCGGACGACGAACCCGGACCCGGTGCCGTTGGGCGACTTGAGGAACACGGTGGCCGGCTTGACGGCGGCGAGCGTCTCGGCCGACAGCCCCTGCCCGCGGGCGGCGGCGGGGAAGAGGGCGACGGCGAGCAGCACGGCGGCGCGGACGGGGCGACGCATGGGAACCTCACGGGCGGGGGCGAACGTCGGCGGCGGGGCCACACCAGAGTATCACCCCCGGCGGGCGGCGGGAAGGGGCGAGGGGCGCGTCACAAGACGCGAGCACCGTCCCGCTCTCGTTTTGTACAATCCCCACTGCCGATCCTCTTCATCCGCGTCATGATCCGCGTCATCCGCGGTCCACTTTGTGAGGTTGCCATGCGAAGGCTCCCCCTTTCGCTCCTCGCGCTGCTCGCGCTCACCTCCGCCGCCCACGCCCAGAAGCAGTTCGGTTTCGACAACAAGAAGGCGTCCGGCCAGCCGTACCTCTCGCCCGAGGAGACGGTCAAGCGGATGACCGTGCCGCCCGAGTTCGAGGTCAAGCTGTTCGCCGGCGAGCCGCAGGTGGCAAACCCGGTCGCCTTCACCATCGACGAGAAGGGCCGGGTGTGGGTGGTCGAGTGCTTCGAGTACCCGTCGAAGACGCCGCCGGGGAAGGCCCCGCGGGACCGCATCGTCATCCTCGAAGACACCGACGGCGACGGCGTGTGCGACAAGCGGACGGTGTTCGCCGAGGGGAAGGACTTCCCGGTGCCGGAGGAGCGGAAGAAGGCCGGGCTGGGGGCGTTCGACATGGCGTCGGGCATCGAGGTCGGGCACGGCGGCGTGTTCGTGGGGGCCCCGCCGTACCTCTGGTTCATCGAGAACAAGGACGGCAAGGCGGGGAAGTTCGAGACGCTCCTGAAGGGGTTCGGCAGCCAGGACACGCACGAGACGCTCAACACCTTCCAGTGGGGCCCCGACGGCTGGCTCTACGGCCTGCACGGCATCTACACGCAGTCCGACGTGAAGCCGGCCCAGATGGACGGCCCCGGCCAGCGGATCAACGCCGCCGTCTGGCGGTACCACCCCCGCACCAAGAAGTTCGAGCAGTTCGCCGAGGGGACGAGCAACCCGTGGGGCATGGACTGGCGGAACACCGACGGGCAGTTCATCGTGGCCGCGTGCGTGATCCCGCACCTGTTCCACATCGTCCCCGGCGGCGTCTACAAGCGGCAGGGCGGGCCGAGCGCCAACCCCTACGCCTACGGCTTCATCAACGAGATCTGCGACCACACCTTCCACAAGGAGAGCGGGTGGGCGCACGCCGGGCTCATCAGCCTGGACGTGCCGCACATGCCCGAGAAGTACCGGAACAGCGTGATCTTCGGCAGCATCCACGGCTGCTCGCTGAAGCGGAACACGCTCAAGCCGAACGGCAGCACGTTCACCGCCAGCCGGGCCGACGACTTCCTCCAGAGCGGCGACAAGAACGTGCGGCCGATCAACCTCCGCTGGGGCCCGGCCGGCGACATCTACCTGATCGACTGGCACGACCAGAACCCGTGCCACCAGGCCGCCGCCGACAGTTGGGACCAGGAGCGCGGCCGCGTGTACCGCATCCAGCTCAAGGGGACGCAGACCAAGAAGGCGGAGGATTTGGGGAAGAAGACGCCGGCGGAGCTTACCGAGTTGCTGACCGACAGTGACCCGTATCGCTACCGAACCGCTCTACGATTGGTGGCGGAGCGGCGGGACGACGGTTGGAAGAAATCCTTCGACCGCTTCAATCCATCGGGCATGCCACCGCTGCGTCGTGAGTGGGCTATTCGATTGGCCGGCTACTTGCCCGATGGCGAGTTCGACCCGAAGACCGACGTTTCCGCCACGCCTAATGTTGATGCCGCAATCCGAGGCATCGCCGAGTCTCCCGAGTTCTCTCCTCGCCACCTCAAGTTGCTTGGTGCGGTGGCGGCGGCTAAATCGTCCCCCGCCGTCCGCCGCGAACTCGCGTCGGCCGCCATCCGCCTCGCCGACACGCACGACGTTCGCCCGCTGCTCCACGCCCTGATGGCCCGCAAGGAGGACGCCGCCGACCCGGTCATCCCGAACCTCGTGTGGCTGGCCTACGAGAAGGTGGTGAGCAAGAAGGAAGGCGCTTCGACGCCGGCCGAGAAGGAGCTAGGGTGGCTCGGCGAGAACGCCGCCGGCAACCCGTTCGTCAACGACCAGATCGTGCCGCGGGTGATGCGGCGGCTCGTCGCCACCGGGCAGCCGGGCGACCTCGCGTTGTGCGTCAAGTTCGCCGCCGACGCGAAGGACGCCGGCCTGCGAGCGAAGGCGCTGGAGGGGCTTTCGACCGCCCTCGCCGGGCGGACCGTCGCCCCGCCCGAGGGGTGGGCGGCGCTCCAGGAGGCGATCACGAAGGCGAACGAGCCGAAGGCGGTGGCCCTGGCGAACAAGCTCGCCGTGAGCTTCCGCGACCCGGCCGCCCTCAAGCGGGCCGTGGCCGCCGCGGGGAACGCCGCCCTCCCCGCCGAGGCCCGCGTCGAGGCCGTCAGACAGCTCGGGGCCATGCGGAACGCGGAGACGATGCCGCTCGTTCTGGCCGTCCTCCGCGACGCGGCCGCCCCCGTTCCCGTGCGGGCGGAGGCGGCCCGGGCGCTCGCCAGCTTCGAAGGCAAGACGCTCGCGGCCGACGTGCTGGCGGCGTGGAAGGACTACCCGCCGGCCGTCCGCACCGACGTGGTGAACACCCTCGCCGGCCGCAAGGAGTGGGCCACCGCCCTGCTCCAGGCGATGGCCGCGAAGGCGGTCGACCGGGCGGCCGTGACTGACAACACGGTCATCCGCATGCAGGCGTTCAAGGACGCCGCGCTGAACAAGCTCATCGAGACCGCGTGGGGCCGCACCCGCACCACGCCGGCCGACCTGCTGGCGCTCATCGACAAGACCCGCGACTCGCTCGCCGCCGGCGGGGCGTCGTTCGCCCGCGGCAAGCTGGCGTTCGACAACAACTGCGCGAAGTGCCACAAGTTCGACGGCCGCGGGGCCGACGTGGGGCCGGCCCTCGACGGGGCGGCCCGCGACATCGAGTACCTGCTAGCGAACGTCATCGACCCGAACCGCGTGATCGGGGCCCCGTACTTCCTCCGCATCGCCCGCACCCTCGACGGCCGCGTCGAGCAGGGCGTGCTGGCCGAGGAGGACGACAAGTCGATCACGCTCAAGGTGGAGAACGGGGCTCTGAAGCGGATCAGCAAGGACGACCTCGACGGCCCGATCCAGGTGGTCGAGAAGTCGTTGATGCCGGAGGGGCTGGGGGCGACGGTGACGCCGCAGGACTTCCGCGACCTCGTCCGCTACGTGATGGCCAGCCCGTTCGTCACCGACGTGACGGCGAACGGTTCGCCGCTGGCCGTCGGCCCGCACGGCCGGCTGCCGCTGCCCGACGCGAAGGGCGGCCCCGTGGTGATCGAGGCCGACGTGACGGCCGCCGCCGACCTCACGACGCAACTCCTCGTCGGCTCCTCCGCCGACTACGAGGTGCGGCTCGACGGCAAGCCCGTCGGCACCGGCAAGGGCACGGGCAAGGACGTGCAACCCGACCGCTCGTCCCACGCGGTGACGCTGGCGAAGGGCACGCACCGCCTCACACTCGTGGCGAAAGCCGACGCCGCCGGCGGCGCAGTCTACGCCCGCGTCCTCGACCCCGACCGCAAGCTGAGCTACCCCGACAGCGGGGCCAAGAAGTGACGCGACGAGTGCGGGGCGGCCAAGCGGCCGCCCCCACGCACTTCCTTCGCCGAAGGTCGACAGATGGCAGAGATCGTCTATGTCCTCACCAACGAGGCGATGCCCGGCCTCATCAAGATTGGCTTGACCGCCGACAGCGTCGAAGCGAGGCTCACGGCGCTCAGTTCGCACACCGGCGTGCCGCTCGCGTTCGAGTGCTACTTCGCGGCCGAGGTGAAGAACGGGGTGCGGATCGAGAAGACCCTGCACCAGTTGTTCGCCGAGTACCGGCTCAACCCGAAGCGGGAGTTCTTCCGACTCGACCCGGAGAAGGTAGTCCTCGCCATCAGCATCGGTGAATTCAGAGAAGTCACGCCGGGCATTGCTCAGGTCGAGCCCGAAGAACAGGAGGCGTTGGAGCGGGTCAAGGCCCGCCGCCCTCGTATTCGTCTCGATGCTATTGGGATCAAGGCGGGCGACGTGCTGCACTTCTCACGGGACGAGTCGATCCTGGCCATCGTCGCCGCCGACGGGAAGGTTGTGTTCGAGGGGGAAACGCTCAGTCCGTCGGCTGCTGCCCTTAAAGCCCTCCACAAGTTGGGGTACAAGACGCCGGCGGCGAGCGGGTCCGAACACTGGATGATTGACGGCGAATTGCTGGACGAACGCCGTCGGAGGTTGGAAGCTGAGCAGTTCGATCAGGCTGGGGTGTCCGGTCCGGGGTAGGAACCGGCGATGCGTTGTTCTCTGGCCAAATCATTCCCGCGAGTTGTGGGCCGCGCTGAGTTTGCCACCCGCAGCCGTCAACTGGTTTCCCCGCGGTGAATCCTCTCCCACACTTCGGCCAGAGTGTACTCCGGCCCTTCTTCGCTCTCGGCCAGTTCCTCCTCGGTCGGATCAGGAGGCATGATGTACCCGGCGTAGATGCTCGGTTTGAAGTACCCCACGATCCGGCCTTCGAGGTCGCAGACCTCGACGTGTTCCTTTACCTCGCGCAGTTTGGACAGGACGGTTTCGTCCAGCAGAAGCTTCTCCATGATCGGGCCTCCAGGGTCGCCTCGCGGCACACCCGCACGATACCGCGGACTTGGGTGGGAACGCAATCGCCCGGCTCACGGCACCTCGAACGCCCGCGTCACCGTCTCCGCCACCACCTTCCGCGTCACCGGCTTGAACACGTCGACCTCGAACGGCTCGCCCACGCGGTTGCCGCAGGTGTCCTCCAGGCGGGTGTCGATCACGAGGTGGAATTTGCCGGCGGGCCACGGCTTCGCGGGGGCAAACGTCACCACCCGCTCGCCGCCACCGACCGTGACTGTGCCGGTCACCTTCTCGCCGGCCGCGTTCGTCACCCACACCATGCGGCCGAGCAGGGCGTGGTCGTGCGGCTTGGCCAAGCGGACGATCAGCGGGGCGTCGCTGCCCCTGCGGGGGGTCATCAGCGACCACGTTGCCGGGTCCACGGGGGCGTCGTCCGGCGGGCCGGCGGTGAAGGTCTTGCGGACGCCGGACGCGAGCGGGCGGCCGGCGGCGTCCTCCCATTTCGGGTCGAGTGCGAAGGTGTAGCGGCGGCCCTGTTCGAGGATCGGGCCGTCCTCCTCGCGGGGCACGAGGCCGCGCTTCACCCGGCCGGGGTCGAACAAGAGCGTCAGCCGGGTGCCGTCGGCCGACCAGAGTTGCTCGTCGAGTTCGAGGAACGGGAGGGCCACCTTCGTGCCGTCGTCGCGGGTCAGGGCGAGGTGCCGGTAAACGTCCTGCCGGCTCACCGGGCCGGAGAAGTGGACGTAGAGCCGCAGGGCGTTCTCGGGCAGGATCGACGCCGACGGGTAGACGGCGGTGACCCGCGTCGGCGGCCCGGCCGGCGGTTCGGGGGCGACGAGGTCGGCGGTGACGAGGGCGATGTGGATGGCGGGGTGAACGGGGATCGCGTTGAGGTCCAACACGGCACGGTAACGAACCCCGGGGACGAGCGGGAAGCGGGGGGTGAACGCGAGCCGCCGGCCTTCGACGCGGTAGGCCCCGAGGAGCGGCGGCCGGTCGTCGGCCTTCACGCCTTCGGCAACGACCACGCGGAACACGGCAACCCACGCCGCGTCGCCGGGCTTCCGTGCGGCGAGCCACTCGGCCTCCGCGTCCGTGAGGCCACTGACCTCCACGGCCGGGGTGGCGTCGGCGGTGAGGCGGACGGCGGGGCCGGGGGCGGCGAGGAGCAGCGGGGCGAGGAGGAGGGGGAACATGGGGGTACCAGAATGGCGAGCGGGTGTGGAGGGGGAAGAACAAAGCCCAGGGATGGCCATCCCTGGGCTTTCCGCGTGGGTCACGAAACCGCGTTCATCACGGCAGCGGGATCGTCTTGAGGTCGAACCCGGCTTCGCCCTTCACCAGCAGCAGCGCCCGGCCGGCGTCGAGCTTGTCGAGGTGCATCACGCCCGTCAGCCCGGCCACCGTCTCGAACGGCACCCCGGCCGTCAGCTCCTTCGGCTTCGTCGTGATGCCGACGGCCGACTCGACCCCGGCGGCCGGAATCTTCATTACCCCGCGGGCGCTGTTGGCCATCAGGATGAAGTCCTTGCCGTCCTTCGTGTACACCACCATGTCGAGCGGCTTGTTGCGGTTGCCCAGCTCGGCGATCGTGGTCCCCTTCACCTTCGCCCCCGGCTTCAGGTCGGCCACCGGCACGCGGACGAGCGGGGTGCAGGTGTACGCGGCCAGGATGAAGTCGGCCCCGCCCACGGTGTACGTCACGAACGTCCGCACCGGGGACTTCGTTTCGAGCTTGCCGTGGGCCCCGTGGAAGATCTCCACCCCCGTGCCCTTGTCGGCCTCCTTGAACGGGTACGGGATGGCCCGCAGGGTGCTGGCGAACTCCTCGGTGGACAGGCCGGCGACGACCAGTTGGCCGCCCACGAAAGCCATGCTCGTGATGGCCTCGCCGGTCGCGTTCGGCAGCTTCACGGAGGCGAACGGCACGTCGGTGAGCGGGAACTCGGCGAGCTTGCCGTCGCGGCCGACGCGGACGACGACCGGCGTCGCCCCCTTGGCCCGGGTGGCGGCGAGGTAGACGTTGCCGCTGGCCGGGTTCACCTTCACGTCGGTGATGACCACGTCCTTGCCGGCGACGCCGAGGAGGCCGGCGACCTTCTCGTCCACCTTCGCCACGCTCACGTCGGCGGTGGTGGCGGCCGGCGTGGTGTCACCCGTATCGACGGCGAACACGGTGGCGGCGGCCGGGTCGCCGAGGAAGAGGACGCCGCCGGGCCCGAAGGCGAGGGCGGAGATCGACTTGACGGCCGGCGAGCCTTTCACGAGCCCGTCGGCGGCGGACGCCGGGGCGGCGACGGCGACGGCCGCGACGGCGGCGAGGAGGAAGCGGGAGCGCATGGGAACGGTCCTTCGTGGGGTGAGGGCGAGGAGCAGCCCCATGATCGGCGGGCGGCCCGCCGGGTGCAAATGAGAAAGCGGGGAAAGCGTGCCCGGATTCTCCCGCTTTCCGCGCGTGCGAGTTGGCCGAAGGTGTGAGTGAACAAGCGGTTGACGCCGCCGCTACCGCGTCGGGTGGGAAAGCGGGGGCGGGGGAACTATGCGACGGCGGAAGCGACGTAAACCTTGCCGTGTTGGTGAAGCCATGCCTCGTCGCCGCGCTCGGCGTGTTCGCGGACCTCGCGGAGCAACCGCACCGTCTCGGCCTCGTAGCACGGCTCGCCCGGGTCGTCCGGCGGCACCACCATCTCGACCTCGACGGCGACGACGTAGCGGTCCGTCTGAACCAGCCGCGTCCGCTTGATGCGCTCGGCTGCGACTCGCTGACTGGCATCGGATCGGTCAAGCGTCATTTGTGGCTAACCTGTGCTGAAAACAGGGCGTTAGGAAAATCGCTTCGGGGAATGCGTGCCTCTTGTAACCACTTTCCTTTGGACCCGGGCGGGCTGATCCAAACGCGCAGCTGCCGCCCTTTGGGCACAAAAACCTCGATGACGTACTCTTCCTCTGTGAAACCCGCCGCAACACGTCGGGCCTGAATGAGGGATGCGAACGTTGCGTAAGGAAGGCAGCAAATCTGGCGTGCTTGGGCGCAGACGAGCGCCAGAAACACGCTGCTGAGCCGCTTCTGCATTCGACGCAATTCAGCTCGGTTATCCTGGCTAAAGCTAAAAGACTGTCCCATAAGGGGTGTTATGCCGCCACCCGATAGTGAAACTCGGCATCCAGGCCTTTCGGTTCCAATCGGTTGAGCATCAGGTGGATCATGGCCAGCTTGACGAACGCCTCCGACGACCGCACCGTCTTC
>JANPKP010000651.1:0-4347 GCA_031426095.1 Gemmataceae bacterium | reverse complement strand
TCGTCTCGCCGCCCTCGGCCGCCTCCAGCACCCGGACCCGGAGGTCCATCGAGTACGCCCGCATGCGGTGCCCTCCTGACACCACAACAAGTTATGGAAACCCGGCCCCACTCGCTACGCCGCTACCGAACCGACACTAGTGCTGAATTTTCCGGGCCATCGGTCCTTTATCTTGGCGACGGCCCGGATGCCGAACCCGCCCATCGGGCCGCACCACCCCGGCGAACGCACGCCAGCCGCTGACACCCGACATCACCACCAAAACCGGCCCCACCCGGGTCCGGCCCAGGGGGCGGTACGTCCCCACACACGTAGGAGAGTTCCATGTGCTCGCGTTCCCAGTTCGCTTCCGATTTTTCCGCCCGGCGATACCGCACGCCCAGTCTCGCCTGGAAACTGCGAGTCCCCCTCGCCGCAACCACCGTAACCGTCGCAGGGCTCGCCGGAGTCTTCGTCTACATGCTCGGCTCGACGGACATCGAGCGGGCCGAGGCCGACCACCGGAACGCCCAGGCCGTCGTGCTCGCCCTGGAGGACGAGGCCGCGGGCTGTGAGAAGGCGGCGCGGCACCTCAAGGCCCGGGCGGCCGAGTGCCGGAAGCGTGCCGTGGAGCACAAGGACTCGAGCGACACCGCGTGGCTGGAGGTGCAACACGCGGTGGCCGACAGCTTCTCACAGCTCGGCCGGGCCAACCTCGACCGCCGGGCCAACCTGCACCACCTCACGGCCGAATACCTGCGGCTCCTCGCCGAAGCGGAGTGCGAAATCCTCCGGGCGAAAGACGCACGCGACCGGGGGACGCCGTTCACGGTCGCCCCCCGCGTTCGCGATCTCCTCGCCCCGATGCTCTCCGCCCGCTGACGGGATCCGCGCTCCCCTTAACAGGAGGTCCACATGAATTGGCTCTGGGGTTACTTCCGGCGGAAGACGACGGAGTCACTCCTCGCCGGCGTGCACGACGCGCTCGTCTCCGGGAACGCCAACAGCGGCCTCAGCGACGAGCAGGCGGTGAAGGCGCTCCGGGCCGTGATCGGAGACCCCGCCGCCCCACCCGGCCCCGCAACGCCACCGCAGCAACTCGCCGGGCCGGGCGGAAACGTCCCGGCCGCTCTTCCCGACGGGCAGCGGCGCGGGCCGGGCCGCCCCCGGAAGTTCCAAGAGCCGCCGCAGGAATGATCACCCTCACCGAACGCGACCGGTTGATCATCCTGGCGTTGCTCTTCCGGGTGCCCCTCCTCGCGGAGTTCGTCCTCGCCCACTTCTGGCCGGACACCGATGCCGGCCGGACGAACGTGGCGCGGCGCCTCGCCCAGCTCTGCGGGGAGGGGCTTCTCGCCCGGCACGTCGCCCAGGCCAAGGCGGCAGAAGACGTCGCCCTCTTCTACCGCTGGTGCCCGGGGATGGAGGAACCCGACTTCGGCGCTCGCGCGTGGGAGCTGGACCGGCGATGGGCGGCTCTCGAACCGCGACGGGTCGTGTTCTTCACGGCTACCGAGTCCGCCGCCCGGCACTACGGCCGGGTGGTCCGGACCCCGCTGAAATCGGCCGGCGCGGTGGGGCACAACATTGGCCTCGGCCACGTGTACGCGAAGTTCGCCCTCCACCACCCGCTCCTCGCAGGGGCGTGGGTGGCGGAGGAGGTCATCGCCGACGCCCGCGGGCACGGCGAGAAGGTCGTCGACGCGTGCGTCGTGGACTCGACCGCGACGCCCGCCCTCGCGATCGAATTCGCCGGCTCGTCCTACGCCGCCTCGAACGGCGAGCGCCTGCGAGACATTCACCGGGACTGTGCCGCCCGGTCGCTGCCTTACGAGATGTGGACCGTTTCCGACGGAGGGACGCCGTGACTGCCGACGCCGATTTCGCCGCACTCCCCAAAAGGGTGCAGCGGCTCGTGGATGACGTTTACCGCTACTGGATGATGACCGCCGACGTCGCCCGGCGGATGCGCTGGCCGGACCTCAGTCCGGACGCGGCCCGGAAGGTGCTTTCCCGGGCCGCCGAGGACGGGTGGCTCGCCCGCCACACGCTCCCCGACCAGGGGCCGTACTTCGTCCTCGGCGGCCGGGCGGTCGCGGCGCTCGGCGTCCGGCGGCCGACGACGGCACTCGGGCAGCAGGCGATTCTCGAACACTACGGCGTACTCCTCGCCGCCGCGAGGCGCGGTTGCGACGTGTACACCGAGACCGAGTTCCGCGCCCTGTTCCCCGATCTCACCGAGCGCGGGTTTTCCGCGAAGAACTTCTTCCCCGACGCTTCCGCCGGCACGGTCCGGCTCGGGCTGCTCATCGTCGACCACGACAAACTCAGCTCGCGGATGCCGGAGAAGGTACGCCGCCGGATTGGCGCGATGCTCGCCACCGACCGCCCGGCACTCCGCCGGCTCGTTCTCGACGGCGGCATCGCCGTCCACGTCGTCACGGCCACCGAGGGGAAGCGGGCGAACCTCGCGGCCGCACTCACCCGGAAGCAACGATCCCTCGGCGTGGACGTCACCGTCGAGGCCCACCCGGAGCTCGAAGACTTTTTCCTCGTGAAGCGGAGGTAGCGGCGATGTCACGCAAGTGGACCGCGCGGAAGACCACGTTGTTCAACGAGGCCGCCGTCGATTCAACCGGCTACGCGAGACCCTACCCAGTGTTTCGCGCAGGGATGGAACAGGCCGTCGCCCGGAAGGAGGTGCTTCGACTTCTGGCCGGCTTCACCTTCCTCGGGCTGCCGGTGCACTGGGGCATCGGGTGGCTCGCCGGGCACTCCCTCGGCCTCGCCGTCGCGGCGGTGCTCGTCACCGCGGGCGCGCTCCTCGCGGTCGCCTTCGCCCGGTGGCTGCAACTCGAAGAGCTGCTCCAGCGGCTGCCGCTGCTGCTGCTCGTCGCGCTCCTGGGCGTCGGGCTCGCCTACCTCAGCTCGCTCCCGATGAAAGGGTGGGGCGGTGGCGGCACGGAGCTGTTCGGCTCCGTCTTCATCCTCATCGCGGTCGTCTCGGTCGTGGGGGGCCTCTACCGGCCGCTCGCCGCCGCCTACCGAACGATCACGCTCAGCATCCCGTTCCGGGACCTGTGCGTCGCCGCGGCCGCGATGCTGGTATCGCTCGGCGTCGCAGTCGCGAGTCAGACGCTCCCAAAGGGAGTGTTACCGCTCATAACGTGCGTCCTCGCCGGCGGGCTCGCGGGGCTCGTGGTTACCGAGTACGCGGCCTGGGCCCGGGCGAACCCGGCCCGGAGTCTGAAACGAATGATGGCGTTCGACGGGCCGGTGACCGACACCGCTGGGGAGCCCCGCAAAGCGGCCCCGTGCATCGACCGCGGCGGAGCGTTCCTCGGGGCGGCCCTCTTCGGATTCTCGTTCGGGCTCTGCGCCCCGCTCGTCCTGAGCGGTGAGGGACCTGCACTCGCAAAGGCCGTCGGCATTCCGGATTTTCAGCTTTTACTCGGTCCCCTCGGGCTTCTCATCGCACCGGCCGCGCTCGTCATGGTGAGTTCGGCACTGAACTCCCTCCGGCCGCCGCGACCGGACCTCGCCTTCCGCCTCGCCTGGGACGCGCTCGTCGTGTTCCTCACGTACCCCGACACGGCACACCCGCTCGCGCACTGGATCCACACGCCGTGGCTGCGGCCCCTCTCGGTGCGGCTCGCGGCTGCCGTGACCGTGCTCGTGGCGATGGCGACCACATTCACGGTCCGCGAAGCGTCGCCGATGCCTGCCGAGCCACAAAAGCCGGCTCCGGCCGCCGCGCCGGCTGCCCCTCAGCTTCCGTGGACCCCTCGGCCTCAGCCCGCGCCGCGGTTCATCCCCGAGGGTGACCGGGAGGCGGCCCGCATCGAAGGGAGAAACATCGACGACCTCATGCCTCGCCCATTCGAGGCGCCGACCTCGCCGGCATCGGCTGCTCCCGCGACACCGGGTGGCACGGCCCCCGAGACGCCGCCGACCAGCTCGCAAGTCCCGCACTTCGTCTTTACCGCGATCGCCGCAGTGCTGCTCCCGCCAGTGTTTCTCTACGCGATGGTCTGGCTCGTCGGGGCAGCCGCGCTCCCGAACTACTTCCACCACTTCGAGACGCCCGAGACGCCCGAGACGCCCCGCTGACTGGTCCCGCGGGCCGCGCAGAGGTGCAGGCACGGCCCGCGGGTTTTCTACCCCCACCGCACCACAGAAGGAAAACGCCATGACGACTCTGAACGACCTCACTCACCCGCCGCACGTCCTAGTGCAGGCTCACGGCTGAGGATTCGGTAATGCGGGGTGGGTCGGACAGCCGTAGTAGTCGCACACCCGCTGCCGCAACTCCTCGGCCGTGAGCTTCCGGTCCGGTTCGGCCACGGCCCGCTTGCCGTGGACCCACTT
>JANPKP010000650.1:0-4518 GCA_031426095.1 Gemmataceae bacterium | reverse complement strand
CACACGGAACGAATCGAACCGCGTAGCCGTACGTGGTGCGTCTGCGGCCCCCGAGCGGGCCTTGACACACGGGACAAAACCGCCCGCCACACTCGCACCGGACACCACCCATGCCCCGCCTTACCCTCGCGTTCGCCGTCGCACTCGCGGCCACCGCCCCGTTCGCGGTCGCCGCGGACGAGCCGGCGTACAAGGCGATGCCGTGGCACCTCGTCGATACGTGGTGGGACCTGGGCAAGGACCACCCCTTCGAGAGCCTCAGCGTCGACGTCTCGTTCTCCGACGACGTGCCGGCCGGCGTCAATCTGTACGTCGCGCCGATCGGCCTCGGACACCTGGGCGGGTCGGCCTTTTACGGCGGCTTCCAGACCAACAGCGACGGCAACACCAAGGCCGACCCCAAGCTCCGCCCCCTCGGCCGCGGCACCCTCTTCTCGATGTGGGGCGAACGGGGCCTCGACGCCGTCCGCCCGTCCGACGGCGGGTTCCTCCAGAGTTCCGGCCACGAGGGCGACTTCGTCAGCGTCCGCCGGCCGTACGCCTGGGAGAAGGGCAAGTACACCTACCGCCTCAGCCGCATGGAGCGGGAGACGGTGGACGGCAAGCCGCACACCTGGGTCGGGGCGTTCGTGGAGAGCCACGCGAAGGGCGAGAACGTCTTCGTCGGGGCGCTGCGGTTCAAGGGCGAGAACCTCACCCTCGGCCGCAAGGTGGCGAACTTCGTGGAGGTCTACGGCAAGCGGAAGCCGGTGGCGGACATCCCGGGCGTGACGGTGACGTTCGGCCCGCCGCGGGTGAACGGCAAGGCGGTGGACGGGGCGACGGCGTCGGCCGTCTACCCGAAGGGTGTGCCCGACTACGCGGACACGGCGGCGAAGGACGGGTCGCTGGTGGTGACGGTCGGCAGGCCGGTGCCGGAGCGGGCCAAGCGGCGGGTGGAACTCATCCCCGGCGCGAAATAGCGGCCCGCCCCCGCTTTCCCAGGGGGGGCGGGAGCGGGAACGCGGAAGCCTCAACCGGTACGAGAGATCGGGCAGAACGCGCCGTTTAAAAGCGGTAAAAGGTGGGAACGCTTCCGCCAATCCGCCGCGTCCGAAGCGTCGTCGGTACGGGTGTCGGCGTCGTTCACCCCGTTCCCCGGAAGGCCCGCCATGTTCACCGCCCCCGCCCTCGTCGGCCTGTTGGCCGTCGCGAGTGCCGCCCCCGTGCCCGCCGACCGGGAGCCGGAAAGGCCGCCGCTGACGCTGTCGGTGGCCCTCCCCGCCGTCCACGGCCAGCGGGTTCTCCCCTACGGCGGCACGTTCACGGTGGTGGTCACGAACACCTCCGCGAAGCCGGTGAGGGTGTGGCGGGACTGGTGCTCGTGGGGGTACTTCAACCTGTCGCTCGGGTTCGAGGACGGCGACGCGGAGCGGGTGGTGGAAAAAGAGCAACGCGGCTGGAACAAGAACTACCCGGACGCCGCCGAGCTGGCCCCCGGCGAGTCGATCCTGTTCCCGGTGACGCTCACCAACGAAGTGTGGAAGGACCTGGGGCTCAAGGACCGGGTCGGCCGAAAGGTGAAGATGCGGGTGCGGTACTGCGTGCCCCCGGACGACGACGCGGTCAAGCTCGGCGTGTGGGCCGGGACGCTGCGGACGGCGTATCAGACGTACACGGTCGAGAACGCCCGCTGACGGCCGGGTCAGGCGGCGTCGGGGTCGAGGCCGAGTTCCCGCAACTTGGCCGCCAGCCGCTCGGCCCGCAGTCGCTGAGCGTCGGCGCGTTGCTGTTCCTGGTCGGCCCGCTCCCGCTCGGCGTCCCGCTCGGCGGCGATCTCGTCCGGCTTGCGGAGCGGCCGGCCGGCGGGGTCGAGGATGACGAGGTCGCCGGCGACCAGCGAGAATGACCAACCGAGATTCGGGCTGGTGAACCCGTTCATCTCCGCGACCGCGGTGAGCTTGTCGCCGGCCCGCCGCCACCCCTCCAGGTGGGCCGGGAACTCGGGGTAGACGATGTAGTATTCCTCCGCCCCATTCTGCTCGTAGAAGTCGAATTTGCGTCGCATGACGCTGTAGCGGTTGCCGGGCGACCAGACCTCGAAGATGACCTGGGGGAAGACGCCCCCCTCCTCCCACACCCGGTAACTGCCGCGGTCGCCCTTCGGCCGGCCGAACGCCACGTACACGTCGGGGGCCTGTCGGGCGGTGATGTCCCCCTCGACCGTGTAGATCAGGTGGTCGCCGGCCACGAAGACGTCGGGCCGGTCGCGGAACTGCGCCTCGGCGTTCCACTTGAGCCGGGCGATCCAGTCGAACTGCACGGTGTTGTCGGCCATCGGCTGCCCGTCCGAGTCGGGGTAGTCGACCGGCGGGGGGGCCGGGGCGGCGGCGGCGTTCATGGCGGACTCCGGGGAACGACGGCCCCAGCATACGAAAAAAGCCCGCCCCGGGGAACCCGGGGCGGGCTTCGCGTTTCGCCTCACGGCCGTCAGCTCGCGGCGACCGCCGGGGCGGCCGTTTCGGCGGCCGCCTTGCCCGGCTCCAGCACCAGCCGCTTCTCGCCCTCGACCTCGCCGACGCCCACGGTGATCAGGTCGAACCCGTGGAACGAGCCCCGGAGCAACTCCTCGGAGAGGACGTCTTCGAGGTACTGCTCGACGGCCCGCCGCAGCGGCCGGGCCCCGAACTCGGTGCTCGACCCCTTGTCGATGATGAACTCCTTGGCGTCCTCGCTCACCACCAGGGTCAGCCCCTTCTCCTTCACCCGCTTCATCACCTTGCCCAGCTCCATGTTCACGATCTGCTTCAGGTCGGCCGTGGTGAGCTGGCGGAACACGATGATGTCGTCGAGCCGGTTCAGGAACTCCGGCTTGAAGTTCTGCTCCATCTCGGCCTTGAGCTTCTTCTTCATGTCGGCGTAGTTGCCCTCGGCGTCCCGGGTCGTGTACCGGCTCAGGCCGAAGTCCTCCTTCGAGAGGATCTGCATGGCCCCGATGTTGGTGGTCATGATGAGCATGGTGTTCTTGAAGTCGATCACCCGCCCCACGTTGTCCGTCAGCCGGCCCTCCTCCATGATCTGGAGGAGCATGTTCCAGACGTCCGGGTGGGCCTTCTCGATCTCGTCGAGGAGGACCACCGAGTACGGCTTGCGGCGGATCTTCTCGGTGAGCTGGCCGCCCTCCTCGTACCCGATGTAGCCCGGGGGCGCGCCCACCAGCCGGGAGACGTTGTGCTTCTCCATGTACTCGCTCATGTCGAGCTGGACGATGTTGTTCTCGTCGCCGAACATGAACTTGGCCAACTGCTTGGCCAGGAGCGTCTTCCCCACGCCGGTCGGGCCGGCGAAGATGAAGCAGCCGATCGGCCGCTTCGGGTCCTTGAGGCCGGCCCGGCTCTTGCGGACGGCCTTGGCGATGGCCTTGATGGCCTCGTCCTGGCTGACCACGGTGCCGTGCAGCTCGTCCTCCATCTTCAGGAGCCGCTTCGTCTCGTCCTCGCCGACCTTCTTGAGGGGCACCCCGGTCATCTTGCTGACGACCTCGGCCACCACCTCCTCGTCGACGACGCCGTCCGTCTCCTTGGCCTTCTCCCGCCACTCCTTGGTGATCGTCTCCTTCTTCTTCTTCAGCTTGTCGGCCTGGTCCCGCAGGTGGGCGGCCTTCTCGAAGTCCTGCTCGGCGACGGCCGACTCCTTCTCCTGGTTGAGCTTCTCGACCTGGTCGTCGAGCTCCTTCAGGTCCGGCGGCCGGGTCATGGCCTTGAGCCGCACCCGGGCACCGGCCTCGTCGATCACGTCGATGGCCTTGTCCGGCAGGCAGTGGCCGCTGATGTACCGCTCGGAGAACTCGACCGCGGCCTTGAGGGCGGCGTCGGTGATCTGCACGCGGTGGTGGGCCTCGTACCGGTCCCGCAGGCCCTTGAGGATTTCGACCGCCTCCGCCATGCTCGGCGGGTTGACGATGATCGCCTGGAAGCGGCGGGCCAGGGCGGCGTCCTTCTCGATGTACTTGCGGTACTCGTCGAGGGTGGTCGCCCCGATGCACTGGATCTCGCCGCGGGCCAGGGCCGGCTTCAGGACGTTGCTGGCGTCGATGGCCCCCTCGGCCCCGCCGGCCCCGACGAGGGTGTGCAGCTCGTCGATGAAGAGCATCGTGTTCTTGGCCCGGCGGACCTCGTTCATGACGGCCTTGATCCGCTCCTCGAACTGGCCGCGGTACTTCGTGCCGGCCACCATCATGGCCAGGTCGAGGACCACGATCCGCTTGTCGCGGAGCAGTTCGGGGACGTTCTGCTCGATCACCATCTGGGCCAGGCCCTCGACGATGGCCGTCTTGCCGACCCCGGCTTCGCCGAGGAGGACGGGGTTGTTCTTCTGCCGGCGGGAGAGGATCTGGACGACCCGCTCGATCTCGTTGGCCCGGCCGATGACCGGGTCGAGCTTGCCCTGGCGGGCCAGCTCGGTGAGGTCGCGGCCGAAGCTGTCCAGGGCCGGGGTTTTGCTCTTGCTGCGGCCGGACCGCTCGGTCCCGCCGCCGCC
>JANPKP010000649.1:0-5575 GCA_031426095.1 Gemmataceae bacterium | reverse complement strand
CCCGGCGGCCAGCAGCGAGTCGCCCATGTCGCAGAGGATGTCGGCCCGCCGCAGCTTGGCGTCGGGGTCGGACCCGGAGAGGTCGGCGGCCCGGTCGGCGGCCGACCGCAGGCTCGCCGCCGCGGCCTGGAGCAGCGGCTTGCGGGCGGCCGGCTCGGCGGCGAGCGCCTGGGCGAGCTGCGCCTTCCCGGTCCAGTAGAGCACCTGGTCGGCGAGCCGGCGGTGCTTCTCGGCGAGCGGGCGGAGGAGCTTCACCGCCTCGTCGTACTGCTTGCTCTGCACGAGGCAGAAGCCGACCCGCAACTGTGCGTCCGGGGCCAGCGGGGCGGCGGGGTTGTCCTTGGCGAACGCCTGGAACTTGCCGAGCGCCTCGCCGAACTTCCCGGCCTCGTAGTTGAGGCACGCCCCGTGGAAGGTGGCCCCCGCGACGTAGTCCGGGGCCGGCCCCCGCGCCAGCGCTTCGAGCCGGGCCTTCTCCCACGGGTCGGCCTTGAAGCGGTCCGGCTGCTTGAGCGCCTCGGCGGCCGCCTTCTTCTGCGCCTCGTACCCCGCGAGGACGGCGTCGAACGCGGCGGCGGCCTCGGCGTTCTCGCCGCCCAACTGGTGGACGCGGCCGAGGAGGAAGCGGGCGTGCGGGCCGAACGGCTGGTCGAACGGGGCACACTGGCCGAGCGACCGGCCGGCGGCGGGCGCGTCGCCGAGGAGGAAGCTGGCGAACCCGTGGAGGTAGAGCCCGAGCGGGCGGCTCTTGGAGGCGGCGAGGGCGGCGTCCTTCCCGAACGGCTCGACGGCCGCCCGGGCCTCCTTCGGCTTGTTCAGCCGCAAGTCCATCTCGGCCTGGTCGCACCGGCAGCGGGCGGCCCACTCGGCGTCGCCGTCGGCCTTGCGGGCGTCGAACAGCCCGCGGGCCCTGGCGAAGTCCCGCCCGGCCTCGGCGAAGCGGGCGGCCGCCTTCGCGGCGTCCGCCTCCTTGAGCCCCAGCCCGCGGCGGGCGGCGGCGAGGTAGTAGTGGGCGAGCGGGCGGTCGGCGAACTTCTCCTCGTTGGCCGGGGCACCCAGAACCTCGGCCGCCTTCCCGTAGTCCCGCTCGGGGGCGTCGAGCAGGGCCAGCCCGAGGCCGAGGCGGGCGGCGTTCGCGTCCCGGTGCCCGGCGTACTTCTTGAGGAAGTCCGCGTAGGCGTCGGCGGCCGCCTTCGGGTTGCCGTCGGCGGACGCCTTGCGGGCGGCGGCGAGTTGCGCGTCGGCCGCCTTGTCCGCCGGCGACTGGGCGACGGCGACGCCCGGGAGGAGGGCGAGGACGGCGGCGCAAAGGGGAACGCCAAAACGGCGGGCGGCAGGCATTCGGGCGGTCTCCCGCGGGGAGGGTGGGGCCGCCGGCGGGCGACCGGGCGGCGCGGCTCGGGGGGCCGCGGCGGGCGGGGTGGCGGGGCGGGTGGGGGAACCCGGGGCGAACCCTATTCTGCGGCCCCCGGTGGGGCCGCGTCAACCGGCAGGTTCGGAAAAGCCGGCAGATGTTACCCGCCGCCCGCGGGCGGGCCGCCGTCCCCGAGCCCCTTCTTGATGCGGGTCTCGCGCTCGTCCATCTTCTGGGTCCGGTGGAGGGCGAGGTCGCGCCGGAGGCGGGCGTTGTGGTCGTCCCGGATCTGCACGTAGGCCCGCAGCCAGAACCGGCGGGTGGCCCAGAAGTCGGCGACGGCCAGGCACCCGGCCGCGAACACCAGCACGACGACCGCGATCCAGTACCCGGTGTAGAAGCGGAAGAACGCCTTATCGTCGGGGTCGGCCGGGGGCCGCGGCCCGTCCCCGGCGGCCGCCCCTCGGTCGCCGATGGCGTCCGCCCGCGCCTCCATGCCCGAGAGGAACGACCCGCCGATCATCCCGCCGATGACGACCAGCACCCCGGCGACGGCGAGCCGGCGGCGGGCCTGCCCGCGGAGGTACGCCCGCTCGTCGCTCGGCACCACCCGCCGGGCGGCGAGGCGGGCGAGGGCGCGGCGCTGCCGCCACCCGGTCCCGAGGCCGAGGAGGACGAGCACGGCGGCGAGCGAGAGGCCGGCGACCACGGGGGCGACTCGGACATGAGACACGGGACGGGGTTCGCCCGGAACTGCGGCGCTCACTTCACCCGCTGCAGCCACGTCGTCAGCACCTTCGACACTTCGGCCATCTGCGCCCCCGAGCACTGCTCCGGCGTGTCGCTCAACTTGTGCCAGTGGGGGTAGTCGAAGTCGATCAGGTCGACGCTCGGGATGCCGGCCCGGATCAGGGCCAGGTGGTCGTCCTGCACCCCCTGCCGGCCGTCGCGGTCGAAGCCGCGCTCGTACACGAACGACTTCGCCCCGATGTCGGCCGCCGTGCCCCAGAGCTGCTCGACCAGCGGGCGGGCGGCGTTGTACGAGTACGTCTCCACACGAATGCGGGCGTCCTTCGCGGCCACCATGTCCATCAGAATGCCGGCCGCGTAGGTGAACTTCCGCCCGGCCCCGGCCTTCGTGTACTCGGCCGCGAAGTGGTCCGACCCGATGAAGTAGCGGTCGCCCCCGCCGAAGCGGTCCGTCTCGAACACGAACTCCTCGCCGTCGAACAGCACGAAGTCGACCCCGTACTCGCTCCTGAGCCCCTTCATGTGGTGGCCCAGCTCCATCAGGAGGGCGACGCCGGCGGTGCCGTCGTTGGCGCTCACGAACGGCCTCGTCCAGTTGGTCCGCTTCTCCTCCTGGTCGGCGATCGGCCGCGTGTCGTAGTGGGTGCAGAGGACGACCCGCTTGGCGGCGTCCGGGTTCCACGTCACCACCAGGTTGACCATCGGCGTCTCGCCCTTGCGGCTCGCCTGCCTGGCGTTGAACGCCTGCCGGGTGACGGTCGCCCCGAGCGCGGTGAAGTGCTTCTCGACCACCGCCTGCTGCTTCGCCATGCCGTCGGTGCCGCTGACCCGCGGGCCGATCTGGCAGAGGGCCTTCAAGTACCCCATCGCCCGGTCGCCGTCGAACTTGACCTCGGCCACCGGGGCGGGCGGGGGCGGGGCCTTGTCTTCCGCGAAGCCGGGGGGTTTTGGCTTGCCCTTGTCGTCGCCGCCGGCGGCGGAGAGCGGCGGCAGCGCGTCCGACCGGGCGGCCCACCACGCGGCCGCCCCGGCGGTCGCGGCGACGACGACGGCCACCCCGATGCCGCCCATGACCCACCCCGTTGCTCGGCTCATCGCGTGCCCCCAGACTACGGCCCCGTGGGGGTCCGATTTTGCACATCTTACCCCGAACGCGGGGGCCGGACGAGGGCCGGCGGAAGTTGCCGGCGAATTGTAAATGTTGCCCTTCCCGGCCGCAAATGTTGCCGGCATACAGCCCCCCTCACGCAAGAGACACGGGGTCGGGGGAACGGGCCGCGGCCGCCCGTCGGGGGCCGGCCGGCCGCGGACGCGGCCGCCGCCGCGAGTGACAACCGCCCGTCAGTGGCCGCCGGGGGGCGACCGCGGGGGGCGTGCGGGAGGGGTGCGCCCGGTCGTCCGGGTCGCGCCGCGGCGGGTCAGACGTGGCGGGGGCGACGCACGAGGTTTCGCTCCAGCCGACGGGTTTCGACGGTCGATGTCTACACGGCGGTATCGGCGTTTTCCCGCCGGCCGCCTCGGGGGAAACAGCGGGGCGGCGGATCGCAGCGAGGGGGCCGTTTCCCGGCCCGGACCGACGACGCGGCACCACGGGAGGGGGAACCCCGGGTGCAACGGCAGGTCCGGGCGGGGTCCGACGGCGGCCCCCACGGAGTGCCCGGGGGGCGAGTTCGGCACGGGGCGGCGGCTGTTGGGGCCGCGGCACCACCTCCGGGGGAAACCCCGGCGGGCCGACTCGAACGGGCCACGCGATCCGCCACCCGCCGTCTATCAGGGAGGATGAGAACGTGACCCAGGTCGAAATCGACATGCCGGCGGTGTGGGCCGAGTACCGCGAGCGGCCGACCGTCGAGGTCCGCAACCGGCTGGTCGAGAAGTACCTGCCGCTCGTCAAGTACAACGGCGAGCGGATCTGGTCGCGGCTCCCCGACGGGGTCGAACTCGACGACCTGATCTCGGCCGGGGTGTTCGGCCTGATGGACGCCATCGACGCCTTCGACCTGACCCGCGGGGTGAAGTTCGAGACGTACTGCGTCCCCCGCATCCGCGGGGCCATGCTCGACGAGCTGCGGACGATGGACTGGGTGCCCCGCCTCGTGCGGTCGAAGGCGAGCAAAATGTCGGCCGCGACGAAGGAGCTGGAGGCCGCCCTGGGCCGCCCGCCGACGCCCGAGGAGCTGGCGATCAAGCTCGGCGTCCCGATGGAGCAGATCGACGCCCACCTGGCGGAGGCGACGGCCGCCAACCTCGTGAGCCTGAACAAGAAGTGGTACGAGACGGACAGCTACAAGGACGTGCGGGAAATCGACATCCTCGAAGACAAGAAGGCCGAGGACCCGACGCACCGGCTCCAGAACGGCGACCTGATGAAGCTCGTGACCCGCGGGCTCAACCGGAACGAGCGGCTCATCGTCATCCTCTACTACTACGAGGAGATGACGATGAAGGAGATCGGGGCGACGCTCGGGCTGAGCGAGAGCCGGGTGAGCCAGATGCACAGCAGCATCGTCCAGCGGCTCCAGGCCCAGTTGGCCCGCCGCAAGGGCGAGTTCGACAACGCCAACTGACGCGGGTGCGGGGAACACGCGACAACGCCCGGCAGGTAGCCGGGCGTTTTTGCGTTTCTGATTCAGTTACGTACAATCTCCCCCACGCACCCCGAAAGCCCGGGAATGGCCATCCCCGGGCTTTGCCCGTGGGTTTGCGTAGCCCGCGAGTGTGAACGAGGACGGACCCCGTGCCCAAAATCCTGATCGCCGACGACAACCAGGCGAACGCCGAGCTGCTCGAAGCCCACCTCGACGGGACCGGGTACGACACCCGCATCGCGGTCAACGGCGAGGACACCCTGGCGGCCGCCCGCGAGTGGACGCCGGACGTGATCCTCCTCGACGTGATGATGCCCAAGCTCAGCGGCTTCGAGGTCTGCCAGCAGCTCCGCCGGGCGGACGCCACGAAGGCCGTCGGCGTCCTCATGGTGACGGCCCTCGACCAGCCGACGGACGTGGAGCGGGCGGTCGACGCCGGGACCGACGACTTCCTCACCAAGCCCATCAACAAGACGGAACTCCTCCTGCGGGTGAAGGCGCTCCTGCAAAGCCGCACCGAGGCGACCGAGGTCGACCGGGCGCTGGCCTACGTGAAGCGGGTGCAGCAGGGTCTTTAGGCGAGCGGCCGGCGTCAGCCGGCTGATCCTCCGCGCCGCGGCCGGCCACGCGATCCGTCGCCGGGCCGGCCTTCCCGTTCACCATCAGCACGCCGGCGGCGCGCGTCGCCGGGTCGGCGCGGAGTCGCTCGCACACCTCGAACCCGCTCAGCCGCGGCATCATCACGTCGAGGAGGATCACGTCCGGCTGCCAGTCGCGGGCCGCGGCCAGCGCCGCCTCGCCGTCGGGGGTGATGCGGGTGTCGAGCCCGGAGCCGTCGAGGTGCGCTTCCAGCAGCTCGGCGTTCGGCTGGCTGTCGTCGACG
>JANPKP010000648.1:0-4266 GCA_031426095.1 Gemmataceae bacterium | reverse complement strand
GAAGATCGTTGCGACTAATCCACGATCCACGCCCAGCCGCTTTCGTCAACTGGAGCCAGAGTTGAGTCCTGAATCCGTCGCGGACGACCTTGATCGCCCCGCGCACGACCCCCGGGCGGAGGGTGGCTCCGATGCCGCTGCGCCCGATGCCGACTTCCACGAACCTGAATCGGCCGACGAGCCTGCCGATGCCGCCGTGGACGATGCCGGTCTCGTCGAACCGCCGACCGTGGCCGAGATCGCCTTTGCCGACCTCGGCTTAAACCGCCCATTAATGGACGCTCTGAATCAGGCCGGGTACAAGCACCCGACGCCGATTCAGAAGGCCGTCATCCCACCCGCCCTCCGCGGCAAGGATGTAATCGGTCAGGCCCAGACCGGCACCGGTAAGACGGCCGCGTTCGTCCTCCCGTTCCTGAGCCGGTGGCGACCGCACAAACTGAAGGGCCCAATCGGCCTGATCATGACACCGACCCGGGAACTGGCCATGCAGGTCGCCCGCGAGTCCGAAAAGCTCGCCCCATCCCGCCGCTTCCGCTGCGTTCCGGTCTACGGCGGGGCGCGTATGGGTCAGCAGTTGCAAGGGTTGTCGAAGGGGTGCGACCTCGTCGTCGGCACCCCGGGCCGCATGTTGGACCACCTCCGCCGCGGGACGATGGTCCTGAACGACGTGAGGTACGTCGTCCTCGACGAGGCCGACCGTATGCTCGACATCGGCTTCCGACCGGACATCGAACGCATTCTTCGTAAGTGTCCGCAGGCCCGGCAGACACTCCTCATGTCAGCCACAGTGCCGGACGAGATCAAGAAACTGGTCAACCGGTACATGACCGACCCTCTCCACCTCAATATGTCCCCCAACGTTTTGACGGTGGACAAGATTCGTCAGACGTACATTACGGTCGATGACGAGCGGAAGTTCGACCTACTCAAGCTGGTCATCGAGCGGGAGAAGCCGCGGCAGTGTTTGATATTCGTCGAGCGGAAGCGGTGGGCGGACAATCTCTATAAGAGGCTCGACCGGGTGGCTCCGAATGTGGCCGTTATCCACGGCGATCTCGCCCAGTCGCAACGGGAACGGATCATGGCCGGCTTCCGGACCGCCGAGATTAAGTTCCTGATCGCCACAGACGTGATGAGCCGGGGGATCGACGTTTCGGACATTTCGCACGTCATCAACTACGACCTGCCGAACGACATCGAGAACTACGTCCACCGGATCGGACGGACGGGCCGCATCGGCAAGGACGGCGTGGCGATCTCGTTCGCCACGCCCGAACAGGGCGGTATGCTCACTGACATCGAGATGACCATTAATCGTCTGATCGAGGCCGAAGTGATCGACGGCTTCGAGGCGTTCAAGGCGAGGCCGAAGCGGTACGACCCGCCGCAGCCTCCACCGATGGTCATCATGGCACCTCCGACGGAGGAAGAGTTCGGCGTGGAACTCCCGCCAGAGGAGAAGCTCGGCACCGGAGCAACCAACGACGAGCCTACCGCGGCCGGAGAGGCGCCCGAAGACACCTTCGGAGCGGGGCTTGAAGGGGAAGTAAGCACACAACTGGACGACCCGCCTCCTGCCCCGACGAAAAAACCGGTCTTCGGCAAGTCACAACGTCGCTACAGCAGCAGGCTGTGATACCACACCCCGAATAAAGCTTTTAAATGACGGCCGGCGGGGCACATGCCCGCCGGCCGTCTCGCGTTGTCCCTTGGTGTTGCAACTTAGTCATTACGGTCGTGCCACTTCAAACGTGCAATTCAACTTTCTTCCCGAGAACACTGCGGTAGCGGTGGCGGATCGGGGTGATGACCCCTTCAACAAACTCATCGACTTGTTGCGGGGCCCGGCCGACATATTCGGCGGGATTCATCACAGTCTCGAAATCGACCAGTTCGAAGGTTTTTTCCCTTTTGAGACGTTCGATTAATTCGCCCGACATGCCTGTACCGTCCTTGATTCTCTTTGTGATTGCGTGGCTGTGATCGCGGACCAACCTGTGTACGTCCTGACGGTCTCCGCCCGTTTGAACGGCCGCCATCATCAGGTTCTCTGTCGCCATGTACGGCAAATAATCGAGGACGTTCCGGGCGATGACGGGACGGTTGACCACCAGTCCGTCGGCAAGATTGAGAGCGATCCGCAGCACCGCGTCGGCTGTCAGGAAAGATTGTGGAATATAAAGCCGTCGGGCCGCGCTGTCGTCGAGAGTCCGTTCAAACCATTGGGTCGCGGCCGTGTTCGCGGCGATGGCAGGCAGTCCCATGAGGAACCGTGCCAGCGAGCAGAGGCGTTCGGCCCGCATCGGATTTCGCTTGTATGCCATCGCAGATGAACCGATCTGTTCGTCCCCGAACGGCTCGTCCACCTCCTGACGGTGAGCTAGGAGGCGGAGGTCATTGCCCCACTTATGGGCCGACTGGCCGAGCCCCGAAAGGCCTTCGAGGATTTGCGTGTCGATCTTACGGGGGTACGTCTGACCCGTTACCGGGAAGACGCGCTCGAACCCCATCTTGGCAGCCACCCGGCGGTCGAGTTCCTTGACCCTGTCGTGGTCGCCGCGGAACAACGACAGGAAACTGGCCTGGGTGCCCGTCGTCCCCTTGGCCCCGCGGAACGGGAGTTCGTCCCGCCGGCGCTCCAATTCTTCGAGGTCAAGCACGAGGTCGTAGAGCCAGAGAGTCGCCCGCTTGCCCACGGTGGTCAATTGTGCCGGCTGGAAGTGCGTGAATCCGAGGGTTGCCTCGGCCCGCCACTCGGCCGCGAACCGGGCGAGGTGGTCGATCACCCCCGCTAGCGTGTCGCAAATCTGGCTCAACCCTTCACGCATCAGGATGAGGTCGGTGTTGTCGGTGACATAGCACGACGTGGCACCCAAATGAACGATCTCGCGGCAGGACGGGGCTACCTCGCCGAGCGTATGGACGTGGGCCATTACGTCATGGCGCAGTCGGCGTTCATGCTCAGCGGCGCGGCCGAGGTCCACGTCGTCGAGGTGGTCACGCAATTCCTTCAAGTGCGCGGCCGTGATACGGGGAGTCACGCCATCGGCACCCGCGAGCCCGAGTTCGTGTTCGGCCTCCGCGAGCGCGAGCCACAGCCGTCGCCACGTCCGAAACTTGCGTAACGGTCCCCACCGCTCGGCCATCTCGGCTGAGGCATAACGTTCGATCAGAGGGTTGTCGTATACGTCTCGCGTGTCAGTCATGCGGGTGTCGAACTTGAAGGAATTGGGTCGGAAAAAGACGGCAGAACGGGATCGTGGGCGGACCGCCTGCTCATGCCGCCCGTCCGGGCCAAGCGTTGCGGCGTACTTGCTGTTTTACAATTCCAGGGGCGCGGCGACTTAGAATAGACGCCGAGCGGTCGAATTAATGATGTGTCACGGCGGACAGGAAGGCTCGGTCGGAGCGCTTCGACCGAGTGTCGAATGGAGGACACACTGATGCTTCTGAAATGGACGCTCCGGCTTGCGGCCGTGGTGGTGGTTTTTGGCTCGTGGGCCACCTCGGCATCGACCGCGTCGGCGGCCAGCGAGCCCCCGCTGCCTCGCTTTTACTACTATCCTTACGTCTACTTCCCCCACAGCTATTGGCCGGCGAACAGCCCGCAGTGGCCGGAGCCGAAGGGCCATCCCTACGTCAGACCGCCGGCATACCAGGCCTACCCGGCATTTAAGGAGCCGGGCTGGCGGTACGAGTTGTGGACCCCGATGAAGTATTACCGGGGCAATCACTTCTGGCTCGACCAGTTTTGACCCGCGTGGCACGTATCAGGATGAATGGGAGTGGACTTTCTTGAAGTGGTCGGCGACCCGTTCCATGGCGACGTGCCAACCGCAGTCGTCGCACGACGGTACTGTCGGGTAGCACTTGGTGCAGTATAGCGGGCCCCCGTGCAGGTACTGCTCCAGTCGCTTGCGGTCGGTGGCCGGCACGCCCTCGCCCGTCAGGGGGAAGGGGACTTCGGCCCGGCACTTGTCGCAAGGTCGCTTGTTTTGCTGGGCGATAATGGGCTTGTAGTGGTCGTGGACGCCCCTAGGGACGACACCCGATCCGGTGCAGAGGGGGCAATTCATGGCGAACTGGGCCAGTATCGCTTTCCGAATGAAGTCGCTCTTGTTGGGGAGCTTGTCGAGGAACTCAGCCAGCTCCTCTTCGACTTTGAACGCGACGATCTGCGACTTCGAGGCTTTCCGCGCCATGGGTGTCCTGCGGGTGGGGGTTCGTTACGATTGTCTATCCTAGCCGAACGTGCCGGACGCA
>JANPKP010000647.1:0-1608 GCA_031426095.1 Gemmataceae bacterium | reverse complement strand
GCCGCGGCGGTCGTCCACTTCACGTTCACCGTCGCCTTGAACGTCAGGGCCGCGCCGCCGTCGTGGCTGAAGGAGAGCATCCGCTGGAGGGCGTCGGCGTCGCCCACGCGGGCGGTGAAGCCGGCGGCGGCCTTCTCGCCGTGGAGGGCCGTCACCAGCCGGTGGAGCCGCTTCGGGTTGCCCGACAGGCCCGTCGAGGGGGCGGCCGCCGGCTTGGCGGTCGCGGCCACCGCCGACTTGAGTGCGGCGGGGGCGTCCGGGCCGACCGCGAGGTAAACGCCGTTGCGGGCGAACGCGAAGTAGACCTCGCCCGTCCGCCCGAAGACCGCCCGGTACTCGTCGTCCACCATCTGATCGGGGAGGGCGAACTTGTGCAGCGCGAGGCCGTCGGCCTTCTCCACGTCGCACGCCAGCCGCTTGCCGAGGGCCGGGTCTTTGGCCGCCTCGCGGAGGGCCTTCTCCATCGCCGCCGGGGCGTCGAACGGGAGGGCCGCCACGGCCGTGAACGTGCCCCCCGCGTCCGGCCCGAGGAGGGCGACGGCCGCGTCGGCGTCGGCCGCCTTCACCGAGCGGATGAGGGCCTCGAACGCCTCGTCGGAGACCGGCCGCAGCGGTTTGATCGCCTCCTTGTGGGACTCGACCGCCAGCATTTCGAGGAGGGCCGCCGCGATGGTCCGCGTCTCGGGGGCGAGGAGCGGGAACTGGTACGTCAGCCCGCCGGCGGCGTCGGCCGGGACGAGGCCGGCGAAGCGGTTCCGCCCCGGCCCGGTCGCGGCCGCCGCCAGGGCCAGGAGCGACGCCGGCTTCGGCACGAGCGCCACGGCCAGCGTCTGGTCGCCGGTCGCCGCGTCGGCCGTGAACGTCACGGTGACCTCCTTCGCGCTCTGGACGAGGGCCGTGGACCGGCGGGCGAGCTTGATGAGGGCGGCGGCGATGGTGTTCGCCCCGTTGCGAACGTTCGCGGGGCCGCCGCCGGCGAAGCCCCGGACCGCGTTCACCAGGTTCTCGAACTCGTCGAGCTTGCCCGCCACGAGCTTTTCGGGCAGGCGGTCGGGGTAGTACGCGGCCGCCACCTGGGCCTTCTGGGCCGGGTCGAACAGGTCGGCGGCCGGGACGAGGTTGGCCGGGTCGGTCACGTCGTCGCCGTTGAGCGAGACGTAGGCCACGTCGTCGACGAGGCGGGCGAACGCCGGGCCGGGGAAGAGGTCCTTCGCCGGCAGCGGCGGGGGGGCGGTCGCCGGCAGCTTGAGGGCGAACAGCCCGGCCTTGCCGGCGACCGGCGTGGGCACGACGTCGAGCCGGCCGAGGAGGGCGAGGAACTCGGCCTCGGTGGTGACGGGCACGGCCAGGACGAGCGAGTTGGCGTCGGCCGGGAGGCGGACGACGAGGTAGGCGGCGAGCGGGCGGAAGAGGTCGAGCCCCTCGAACCCCTTCGGGCCGACCGCGTCTTCGAGGTTCTTCTGGAACTTCTCGACGGCCTTGGGGCCCTCGACCGGCCCCTCGGCGACGCGGATTTGCGCCCGGAGGTCGTCCAGGAGCTTGCCGACGGGTTGGGCCTTCACGACGACGGCGGGCTTGTACGACTTGGGGCCGGCGGCCGGCTCGCGC
>JANPKP010000646.1:0-19414 GCA_031426095.1 Gemmataceae bacterium | reverse complement strand
CCCCCCCCCCGACCGGAACCGCGTTCGCGCCGCCGGCCGGGTCAGTCGACCACGGCCAGCACGTCGTCCTCGGTCATGATGAGGTATTCCTTGCCGTCGACCGTCACCTCGGTGCCGGAGTACGACGTGAACAGGATGCGGTTGCCGACCGCCACCTGGAACTTGGCACGCCCGCCGGTCTCCAGCGGCTTGCCCTCGCCGAGGGAAAGCACCTTCCCCTCCTTCGGCTTCTCCTTGGCGGTGTCCGGCAGGATGATCCCGCCGACCGTCTTGTCGGTGGCCTCAACCCGCTCCACCACGATCTTGTCGTTCAGCGGCACGATCTTCATCGCCTCGGTCTCCTGGTGCGTCGGTCGGGGTCGGTCGCCTATCCGCGAAAGTCTGCTTACGCCGCCGGCTTGTCGCCCGGCCCGTACGCCTGGGTCAGGGCCCGCCCCATCGTGTGCAGGACGATGTGGGCGTTCACCGGCTTCGGGATGACGCTGTACACCTGGGCCAGGAACGCCCGCCGGAGCAGGTCCTTCGTGGCGTCGGCCGTCATCAGGATGGCCGGCAGGAGGTCGCGCATCTGGCGGACGATGTCGAGGGCTTCGAGCCCGGTCATGCGCGGCATGTGCATGTCGATCAGGACCAGGTGGACCAGTTCCACCTGCACGATCTCGACCGCCTCTTCCCCCGACCCGGCCAACAGCGGCACGAACCCGCGGCCGGCCAGCACGTCGCGGATCGCCTCCCGGTTGCCGCGGTCGTCGTCGGCCACGAGAATCGTGAAGCGGTCGTCGTCGGGTCGGGCCGGGGGCCCGGAGCGGATGTCACTCACCATGCCACACACCCCCCCCGTGCAGTTGCGGGCCACGCGCCCGGCACGGGTCGATCGTCCTTCGCGGAAGGACCATTCGCCCACCCCATCTGCAATCACGGTGCCGAGACGCCGGGCGGGCGGGAAACCGGCCCGAACCACTGAAGTATGCGGCGGATCGGGGCCCCACTTCAAGGGCATTCTAGCGGCACCGGGCGGCGGGAGGGGGGCAAGCCTGCCATGCGGGAGGGGCTCGGCTGTCAGTGTGGCAGCAGGGTGTGCGCGGTCACGCAGCCGGGACAGGCTTCCGCCCGTACAACGCGGCCGGTTGAAAGCTGCCGAAGGTGAGGACGGTCAGGATCGCCCGCTTCCAAGACCCGCCTACGTGCCGGAGGTCAGTCAGGCCGTGGCCAGCGAGCGTGGTCAGGTACTCGGCGTGGTGGCGGATGTCCGCCAGGATCAGGACGCCGCCGGGCTTGAGGACGCGGGCCATTTCCGCCAACGCCACGGCCCGGTCGTCGGCCGCGTACAGGTTGTGGACGGCCCAGTGGGAAACGACCACGTCGAAGGACTCGACCGGGAACGGCAACTCCCGCATGTCCGCCGTTCGCACCTCGACCCGCCCGTCCACGCCCTCCCGGCGGGCGTTCTCCGCGGTCGCGTCGGGCCGGTTGTCGGCCTGGTCGGACGCCTGCCAGAGGTCGATGCCGACGGCCCGGCCCGTCGTCAGTCGCCGGGCCGCCCCGACCAGCATCAGGCCGCGGCCGCACCCCACGTCCAGAACGCTCTCCGCCCCCGCCCACGGGACGAGCCCGAGGAGGCGGTCGCGGGTCCGCAGCTTCCCCACGCGGCTGGAGTAGACCATGAACGTGCCCATGCCCACCCCGTAGGCCGCGACCAGGGAAGCCAGGGCGATGGCAGCAACGCCGTACCACCGCGTCGTCCCAATCGCCACCGCGGCACCCGCGGCCGCCAACAGGCCGACCCCGCCGGCCGTGAACATGCCGCGGACGACGTCCGGGGCGTCGATGCCGTAGTCCGGCCGCGTCTGCGGGGCCGCGGCGGTCGGCCGGCCGGTCGGCCGCGGGTGGCCGGTCACTTCTTCTGCCCCAGCCGGTCCGGGCTGAAGTCGGCGTCGGTGAGCCCGGCGGGGAGGCGGAAGCGGTCGAAGCTGTAGAACTCGACCTCCCGGTTCCCCTCGAACGTGATGAGCATCACCGGCAGGCCGTACGACGGCGACTCCGGCTTGGCGTCGAAGAACCACTGCCGCCGGCCCCCCTTCGGCAGGAGCGGGTCGTCGCCGGGGGCGAGCGTCTGATCCACCGCCTCCAGCGTTGCCCCGGGCAACTCCTGGCGGGTCACGGCCCCGGCGTACTTCAGCGAGTCGGCCGCCGCCCGGGCCGTCTCGATGCGGCTGACGGCTTTGGCGAACCCGGCGATGGGCGTGCCGAAGCCCGTCTCCTTGATGCTGTGCCGGCTGGCGCTGCGGACGCGGGCGCTGTCCGGGTCCTGGGACGGGGCCCGGGTGCCGGCCTTGAGGAACACCGTGTCCCCCTCGCCGACCACGACGTGCAGCTTGTCGTCGGTCTTCGACGGGGCGTACAGGATTTCCCGCCCGCGGCCGGTCTCCCCGACGTTCCGCATGTACACCGCGAACGGCTCCCGGCGGAACTGGATGAGCATCTCCTCCGTCTTCGGCGGCTTGCCGTTGACCACCTCGCGGCGGACCGACCGGGTTTCGTAGGTGTCCACCGACTGCCACTTGCGGGTAGCCAACGCCGACAGCCGCTTGAGCTGGGCGAGGTTCCCGCTCACCGGGCCGGTCGGGGTGGCCCCGCGGGCGAACGGCGGCGGCAGGTCGGACGCCTGCGGTTCCGGCCGCGGGTCTTTCGACAGCCGGCCGGCCGCGGGGACGCTCTCCGCGGCCGCCGGCACCACCCCGCCCCCGGCCGCGGGCACGTTCGGCGGCTTCGGGCCGGTCGGCGGGTTCACCTCGGCCCCGGTCGCCATCTCCCGCGGCGGCGGCGGCACGAGGTTCAGTTCCGTCGGCGTGCGGCTCGCCGGGCCGGCCGGCGGGCTGCCGGTCATCGCCAGCGGCGAACGGCCCTGCGGCGTGCCGACCGGGACGCGGCTGGCGTACGGCGAAGGCAAGGGGTGGCGGGCCGAGGCCCGGTCGCGGGACTGTGCACGGGTGCAGCCGGCGACCGCGCCGGCGAGGAGTAACAACGCGAGGAGCCTGGCGGGCATGGGAGTCGCGTCCTGCGGGGTCCGGGGCCGGGCGGGGGGGCCGTCGGACACGATAACGCGGCCCGGTAAGCGGGGCAAGCCCGCGTGCCGAACCGGGCGGGCGGCGAAAACGTTACCGCATTCTCCTAGCGCGGGGCGCTCGAAATCGCCACAACCGCCGGCCGGAGAACGAGATCGAATTCCCGCTCACAAAAAAGGTGCGGTAACGCGGGAGCGTCGCGGAATTCCGACGCGATCGGCAGCACCGAGCTTGCGTGGGTCGAGTTCCACTCACCCGACGGGCGGACGCCCCGCTCGGTCGTGGCGGGTGCCGGGGGTCTATGGACCTGGGAAGCCGGGAGCCGCCGCCGTCTGCTGCAGAGGCTCACACGTTACCGTGAGGTGGTGTAAGGGACGAGCCCGGCGGCCTGAACAACCGCATGCCGCGGATGAGGCGCCGACCTCGTGAACCCGGTGGCGACCCGCCGCCCGCCGGCACTCCCCGTTCGACCCCGCCCAGGGTCTCGAATCGCCGCTTGACAACCCGCAACCCGGCTCGGTGCTGATCACCGGCCCCCGGCACCAGCGTCGCACTCGCCGGCATCGAGTTCAACTGCGGATGGCGATGTAGAGCAAGCCGACCAGCCCTACAAGGTTCAGGCCCCACGCAATCCACGGGGCCCACGCAATCCAGCCCGACTTCGATTTGAGCATCGCATCCCGTCCGCGGAGGCCGGGGAGTTCGATCCAACGCACGAAAAAGTAACTCAGGGGCAATGCCAAGAGACCGAAGATGATGTTCATCCAGACGGGGGTGAGAGCGGAGCCCGTAGCGTGCCGGTACGCGGCACCGAGGAAATATCCTGGCAAGCCGTGGATCAGATAATACGAGTACGTCATGAGTCCCAGATTGCGGAGGGCTGCGTGCAGTCGCGTCGGCAGCGAAACCCGCGAGGCCAGGACGACCAAGACGGCGCAGAGCAGGTAAACGAGCCAAGAACTCTCCGGAATCTCGTTCTGGGCCACGGCAAACAGCAACGCAGAGGTCAACACGGCGGACGCGCCGAAGAGGATCGACGCCCGCGGGAATGGCACGCCGACCGTGCCCCGCTCCAACACCGTGGCCAGGAACACCCCCACAGCCAAACCCGCATAGAGCGGCACCGCGAACAGTAGCACGACGGCGAGAAACGTGCTCACGGGCAGTTGCCATCTGGTCGGCATCCAGAGGAACATCAAGGGAACAACTAGATAGAATTGCTCCTCGACGGAGAGGGACCAGATCTGATTAAAGCTGATCCACGTCGGGTGGATGTTGCCCCTCAAGTCATTCACGAAGTTGTACGTATACGTCAGCGCGCCGAAGGCCCGCTCGTAGAAGCCGGGTATCGAGTCCTGGCCGCGGGCTATGAAGAGGGCCGTCATCCCGGACAGTACGACGAAATACGGGAGCCAAATGCGGGTGATGCGTTTGAAGTAAAACTCCCTCAACCGAATCGTGCCACTCCGCCGCTTCTCCCGGAAGAGCTGACCGCCAATCAAGTAACCCGAGAGAACGAAGAAGATCGAGACGGCGTGCCCCCCACCGTTCACGGCACCCGCGTGGTAGACCATCACCCAGAGTGCCGCGAGGAACCGCAGCACGTCGAGCCCGGGACGATAGCCGATCGTACCGCCGTCAGGTGCCGTAACGGGCCGGACGCCGGCATCCGACGGGGCCGGGACAGTGACGTTCGATGTGACGATCTCACCCCTTCTGCAACACCCTGTGAGAACAGGAGTCGATGCGGGTCGGGTCGGTAGGAACCGGCGATTCAGCGTTTGCCACGCGAGCCTGGCCGAGTTTAGCACGCCGAACGAGCTGATGCAGGCTTATTGAGTTAGCGAACCGGGACGGCAAACGCTTCCGAAGTTGCGTCGCCGGCCCCCCGCTCAGGACGAGTAACCGCCGTCCCGGTCCAGGTGGTAGGTCCCGCCGCCCCAGTGGACGACGAACCGGCCTTGCTCGTCCCACCGCGCCACCTTGGCGGCCAGGCGGGGCCGCTCGTCCGGATCGACCGCGTCGGGGTCGGCGAGGTAGTCCTCGGCCCACGTCGGATACCGCTGCACGCAGACGTATTCCGGGGAGGTCATCCGGAACGGTTGGACCTCGACCACCGCGGGGCGGAAGCCGACCCCCTCAAGCCAGCGGGTCGCCTCGGCCGTCCAGCCCTCGGCGTCCGGGGACGCCCCGCCCGCGAGGGACCGGGCCGATGACGCGAACGGCACTTCGTCCACCGCGGCGACTTGCCCCTCCGCGTCGAAGCGGATCGCCACGAGGCCATCACGGCCCGGCCCGGCCAGTATTCCATGCCCGTTGGCGTCCCGGCCGGCGTGGAAGGGCGCGCCCCGCGCCCAGTCGCCCGGGGTGAACAACCGGACCCGCGCGTCGTTTGACTCACCCATCCGGCGTTCCCCCCTTTTCGCCGGCCGACACGGCTCGGCAGCCGGCGGTGCCGGGTGAGCCACACGTCCCGAGAAGCCGTCGTGCCCCGCAGTTTGCTGCAGCGCCTGGATCAGCCGGCCTTACCGGGCCGCCGGCGTGCCCAGGAATGGGTCGGCGTTGGACAACGCCACGTAGACCGACACGTAGCTCGCGAGGGCGAGCCACAGGACGCGGAGCAGAATGTAGCCGGTGGCTTGCCGATCAACGCCTGCCGCGCACACCAAGCTGACCAGCCCGACGACCAGACCGGCCACCGTGTCGATGGCCCCGAGGGTCGGGCTACGCATGAGGAAGTAGAGGGTGGTGAAGGCCGCGAACAGCACCCACCCCGCGGCCTCGGCCCAGATGAACACCACCCGGCAGCGGGACCGCACCGGGGAGTTGGCGACCCGGCACAAAGCGACCAGCGAAGTCACGTTCAGGACCAGCCAGACCGGGGCGAAAACCCAATCCGGCGGGGCGACGGACGGCTGACGAAAACTGTTGTAGAAGGCGAAGTCGCCACCCAATCCAACGGGCAGAGCACTCGCCACGTTGGCCGCCACAAAGATGGCGACGCCGTGCCACCAACGAAACGACCCGCGACCGACCATCGCCGCTTCCCTCCTTCGCCGAACGACACAGACCGGCCGCACCCCTGCCTTGCGAGGGTGTCAGCGGAAGCGATTGTTCGGCCCCCCGGCACCCGTTAAGGCAACCTCCGGACCCACACCCACAGGCCGCCTGCCAACGTTACCCCTGCAAGCACCAGCCCGACGAGGCGAATCGTCCGCGGCTGCTGATCGGGGTGCCGGGGGTCGGGGACGTAGCCGCTCGACCGCTTGCTCCACCGGTCCAGCGCCAGGAACAGGCCCGGGAATGCGGCCATGGCAAGGCCGATTGCTGCGACCAGGAGCAACACCGGGGCGACTATGCGATCCAACCCTTACCCCCCCCCGCCGAACGACCAGCTCAGCAGCCCGGCCGCTCGAATGAGAATGTCGTCGCAGGATGGCCACAGGCGGCCGTGTCTGCTGCTGCGCTATGCCTTGTGCGACCATCGTCGCTCGCCGTCAGTGCCGCCGCGGTCGCCGACGGCTCCGAGGGCTCGGGCCACCACCCAGTCCTGGACGGCGGGGCTCTCGGTGATGTTCATATGGTGCAGCCCACGGGGGTCGATGGGCGAGCCCGGCGCGTCCAAATCCAGGTTCACGATCTCCGCCCCCGAGGCCGGCGCGGGCCGCAGCGGCCGTGCCGGGTAGATTCGCCGCCGGCTGCGGTAGATGTGGACGGCCTGCCGGACGTTCGCGGGCACGGCGAAGGGGATTGCCACGTCGATGCACACCAGCAGATCGACGGAGATACCCCGGCGGGCCAACTGCCGGGCGGTGAACAGGGCGTAGCGGCCGCCGCACGAGTGTCCCACCAGGATGATCGGCCCCCGGAGCCGCCCCGCCTGCTGGTCGGCGATGAGGCTCCGACGCACCCAGCGGTCGCCCACGCACCGCAGATCCTCGGCCCACACCCCGGCCCGTCGGAGCCGGTCGCAGATCACGCCGAACCCCCGGCTGAAGACGACCGCGTTGCCCCTCAGCAGGTACGCCCGCCCGAGCGCCCCGGCCGGGTCCGGGTTCGGCGTTCGGGCCGTGGCCCACCCAAGCCGCACGCCGAAGCAGAACGGCCATGTCAACGCACAGCCGCGCATCGTGAAGATTCCTTTCGACACCTTGCATCCGTGTGCGGATGGCCACAGCCGAACTCCGCGGCGAAACACCACCCGTCGCCGGGCACGAGTCGGGTCGGTGGTTCGCATCCAACGCGAAGTGAGCCAGTCGGGCGGCCGGCACCGCCGCGAGGTCTCCGTCGCCGAAGGGCACAGCTCAGCGGCGCCGGGGGCCGGGTGAGCTACGAACCTCTGAAAGCCTCCATGCCCCCCGCGGTCTGCTAAGCGATAGGTTCGGCGTTAGGACGCACGCTACGACTGGCCGGTGGCGTGGTCGTACCGTCTCGACGGTAGCTCGACCACTCGCCCGAGCAAGCAGGCGATGCCGTCGGAGCGGGAGTCGATGTCGTAGTGCCGGCGAGGAAGCGGGGCGTCGCGCTCGACGGCTCCATCCGCCCACACCAGTTCCACCAGTTGGCTGATCTCCGGCCCGACCTCGACGAAGGACACCTGGACCACCGGGACGCAGCTGTGCGGCGGGACAGCAGAGACTTCAACCGGGTCTCGGCCGCCGTAGTAATAGTTCCCGGCCATGAACCGAACCCGCTCGATCGACCGACCGGAGCGGTTCACGATGAAGCAGCCGTACCCCTGCAAACCCGTAACCGCCGAGTAACACTCGGCCAGTTCAACCTCTGGTTGCTCCTTCATCGCACCGAGCCTCCGCCGCCGAACTTAGTATTAGCATGCGAGCCGGCCGAAACGCAGCCTGCTGGCTCGCAGCCCATCACCGCCACGGGTCCGCGATAGGCCGAGGGCCCGCAGCCTTTCACACCAACAGTCGCCGACCGTCTCGCGGTCGAACCGGCTCCCGAATCCCCGCACGGCGTCACCCGATCTCCCGCATCACTGGCACGCCGTCGCGGAACTTCGTGTCGCCGATCAGGCACGGCCGCTTGTACTGCTCCGGTGAACCGCCCGTCTTCTCCAGCCGCTCGCGGTCCCACTTCGCCCACGCCCCCGCCGGCAATACCTCCACCCGGACCGGGCCGAGGCGGGCGCTGCCGCGCTTCGCCTCGTACTCGATGTTCTGCACCCCCAGCTCGCGCTCGAACTCGCCGAGGAAGCGCCGCAGGGTGTCGCCGTCGGCCGTATCGGGTTCTTCGAGGAAGAGCCCGTAGTACGGCCGCACGTCGTCCCAGATCGGGGCGAGCGTGTACCCCGTGAGCGGTTGCGGCACCCGCCCCAGCACGGCGTCCATCGCCTTCGTGACGTGGTGCTCGCTCAGCTTCTCGCCCGTCAGGTTGGCGAACCGGCTCCCCTTCCCCAGGAACTCGACCAGCGGCGTCCGCCCCAGGAAGCCGGTGACGCGGATGAGGTCCACGATGTGGTAGCGGTAGAGCCCGTAAGCGGTGGTCGGCAGGAGGTAGTAGCTGCCGCCCTCCTTCAACTCGTGGGCACCGAGCACGGTGGGCGACGGGCTGTCGATCTCCCCCTCGGGGATGAACTCGAAGTAGTGCGACCAGATGTCGAGGACGCCGGACGCGGTGCCGTTGTCGAACGGGATCGTCATGCGGCCTTCGCTGGCGAGCAGACCGAGGTCGCGGACGGGCGTGTCGCCGTAGTACTGCGGCAACTGCCGGAGGTACGGCCCCATGCTCCCGCCCGTCCAGGTGCCGACGATGATCGCCTCCGGCGGCCACACGTCCTTCGGGAGCAGGCGGCCGTTCTTCGACGCGATGGCCCCCAACTCCCGCGCCCGGTCGGGGTACGCCTTCAGCCGGCGGGTGAGGAACGCCCGCACGGCCGGCGGGATGTCGAGGTCGGCCCGCAGGGTGCCGTCGCGGAGGTCGCGCAGCAGCGGTTCTGCCTCCTCGTCGAGCGTGCGTGCCAGTTGCACGAGGGTGCTGGGGTTGGCGGCCATGAACTGCGACACGTTCCGCCCGACGGAGAAGCGGAGGGCGGTGTAGTAGCGGGCCTTCGCGTCCTTGATCTTCCCCGTGATCGGCGGGACCGCGTACAGGAACTTGATGAGTCGCTTCTGCACCTGGGCGGTGTACCCCGAGAGGTTCCCGCACGGGGTGCCGGCCTCGGAGCGGTACTCCTCGGGGTCGCCGACCATCTGCACCATCGGCCGCATGGCGATGCGGCGGCCGCGGTGGTCGCGGTACATCTTCACGCCCCAGAAGTTCCACCCCCGGCGGTAGCACCGCAGGTACTCGTCCGTCACCGGGATGAGCTTCCGGCTCGCCGTCGTCCCGCTCGTGAGGGCGAACATGAGCACCCGCGGGTCGGCGAGCAGGGCGTTCGTCTCCCCCTTCTGCACGCGGTCCACGTAGGGCGAGACGTACTCGTACGTCGCCCACGGCACGTTCCGCCGAAAGTCGGCGACGGACCGCACGTCCCCGAAGTGGTGGTCCCGCCCGAACGCGGTCCCGGCCTGCTTCCGCAGGATCTCGAACAGCCGCTCGCGCTGCACGGCCTCGGGGTCGTCGCAGTCCCGCAGGAAGCGGGCGAGTTTGGCCCGAATGGGGTACGAGATGGCCCGGCCGAGGCGGACGAGCAGGTAGCGCTTCAGGGACATGGGGCAACCCCTCGGGGGAGAGCGTGCGCGTCACGGGAGGGGGCGGATTTCGACCGCGCCGCCGGGGAACACTTCGGCCCAAAGCTCGTGACCGTCGAGGAGTTTCATGCCGGCGAGTGCGGTGTCGCCGACCGCCGAGACGGGCACCGTCCGCAGTGACCCGCCCCAATCGACATCCGCCGTGTAGATACTGAACGCGCCGACCGAGCCGTCGGCGAGGGTCAGGTTGCCTTCCATCTCCCATGAGAGGCCGAGCGCGTCGACCGTTTCGGGCGGGAGCGTCAGGAACCGGGTAAACCCGGTATCGACAACGGCATCGACCTCGGCCTCGATTCCCGCAGGGCCGCTGATCCGCAGCCGGACGACGATCTCGAGTCGGGCGTTCACGACGCCCCGGATCATCGCGGCGACCTCAGGCGGTACGCCGCCGGCTGTCCGACGCACTCCAACCACAGGTCGGCATCCGGCTTCCGCGCCTTCATTCGGGCGGCCGCGGCAAGTTCGTCCGCGTCCAGTTCGTAATCGCCCGTGTCGATGTCGAGGACGACGAACTTGCCGTCGTCCTCGGGCCTCAACTGCGGCTCCACGACGTGTGAGTAGGCGGTCCGCCCGAGGCGGGCGTATTCCTCCCGCGGGCGGCGTGAGTCGGCGGCGGGCACGGTGGGCCTCCCGGGGGGGTCGTGGTCACTCCAAGTTTACCGCACCGCCCGGGCGTCGGAAGGCGAGTTCGCGGCGGCCCCGGAACGCCCTCACTCGACCGCCCGCACGACGGGCGTCGCCGTACCGGGGGCGGCCGGCGGGTCGGTGGGCGACCGACCGGGGCCGACGCGGACGCGCCGCGACACGGCCACGAACGGCCACTCGCAGACCCTGTAGAAGAGCGTCGCGAAGGCGACCGCCGCGACCACCCCGGCCCACGCCAGCGCCCCGGAGGAGCGGACCGCCGGCGTCCGGAACGCCACAGACAGGCCGAGGCCGACGAAGCCGTGGACGAGATACAGGCTGTACGAGATTCGCCCCAGCCCGAGGAGCGCCCCGGGCACCCGCTCGAACCGGCCGACGAACGGGAGGAGCCCTGCCATGACGGCCACCGTCGCGTCGGACGCCTCTCCACGGGCCGCCCCCAGCCCGAGGAGGGCCGCGACCACGGAGGCCAGCGTCACCCGCGCCGGACCACCCCGGCCCGCGTGGTAGGCCAACATCCCGGCCCCGAACTGGTACCAGAGCCGGGGGAACCACGCCCGCGAGACGGCGTCGTACCAATCGACGGCGGCCGACCCGGCGACGAGGGCGGCGAGCCACGCGGGCTGAGCCCCGGGGCGAGGCGGTGGACGACGACCGCCCCCGCGGCGAACGCGAGGTAGAACTGGGCTTCCAGGCAGAGCGTCCAGTACGCCACGTCGAGCGGGGGGTAGCCGAGCAGGGTCTGGGCGTACACGACGTGGGCCGCGACCTGGCCGGGGGAGACCGCCTTACTTCGGAACAGCCCGGCCGCGTGCCCGCCGACCACCGCCGCGGCGATCAGCCCGACCATCACCCAGTACGGGGGGGCGATCCGCGCCAACCGGCGGAGCAGGAAGCGGCCGCCGGTGGCCGGGGTGGACGGGTAGCGGGCCGCCGTCAGGGCGATGACGTACCCGCTGAGGACGAAGAAGGCGGGCACGCCGAGGTGGCCGTACCGGGTCGCGGCGACGACCGCCCCGCCGACGGGGCCGACCGGGACGCCGGCCAGCGGGAGCAAGCCGACGAGGTGGTAGTGGACGACGGCGAGGGCGGCCCCCCCCGCGGAGGGCGTCGAGGGCTTCGAGTCGGTCGGGCTTGCCCACGACGCCTCCAGGCCGCGGGGCTGCCCACTCGACGGTCACCCCACCTGCCGCGGGCCCGGGGTGCCCTTCGCCCTCGCGTCGGCGGCCGCCGGGGCGTCGGCCGGGCCGCCGTCCGCGGCCCCGAGGTGGGCGTCGAAGAAGGCCACGATTCGGGCGTGGTACTCGTCGCCGGCCACCGCCAGCGCCTGGTTGTGGCGGGCCTTCGGGACGATCCACAGGTCCTTCGGGCCGGTCGCCTGGCTGTAGAGGCTCTGGGCCATCTCCGGGCGGATGTACGAGTCGGCCTCGCCGTGGATCATCAGGAGCGGACGGCGCATCTTGCGGACGGCCTTCTCCACGCTCGGGTAGACGACGCCGCGGTTCTTCGCCACCTTCCGCACCCCGCTCACCCCGATCAGCCCCAGGAACCACGTCGGCAGGGCCCGCTGGATACGGTACTTGTTGCTGTACAGGCCGATCCACTTCCGCATGTACGGGACCATCGTCGTGTACGTGGCGTACGCCCCGTCGGTCGCCACGCACCGGACGGCCGGCTCGTACATGGCGGCCAGCAGTCCCGTGCTGCCGCCCTTGCTGACGCCGAACACGCCGACGCCCCGGTGGTCGGCGTCGGGGCGGGCGGCGAGGTAGCGGACGGCGGCCCGCATGTCGGACAGGTCGCGGTCGGTCACCCACTGGAGGGGCTCGTAGTTCGCGTCCTTGTCGCTGTCCCCCTGGTTCCGCGGCTCGTAGGTGAACACGTCGTACCCGGCCGCCAGCAGGCGGACGCAGTAGTGGCGGCAGGCCCAGCGGTTCGAGCCGAATTCGAGGCCGAAGAGGACGACCCCCTTGCGGGCCGGGGCAGGCGTGCGGAGGTAGCAGCCGCGGAGGCCGAGGCCGTCGGCCGCCGGCACCCGCACGTCCTCGGCGTCGTCGTCGGCGGTGCCCCGGGGGATGACGAAGAGGGGCCGCTCCTGGAAGATGCGGACGACGAACCCGAGGTACTTCCAGCGGACGTACAGGAACAGGGCGGCCATCACCAGCCCGTAGGCGATGGGCGGCACCGCGACGACGGCCAACCCGACCCAGAACCAGAATACCACTTGGGTTCCTCGCCAATGATAAAGTCTGAGTGACGGGGGCCGAACGGAGACGGGGGACAGCCGTCCGTGGTTCTGGGTCTGCCGTTCAGCCGTGGTCAGTCGTCACTCGCCGCGAGGGGCCATCCGGAGCGCCCCGTCACTTCAACCACTCGCTCACGACGAGCGAGGCGTTCTGCCCGCCGAAGCCGAAGCTGTTACTCAGCACGTGCCGTGCCTTTCGCTCGCGGGCCTGGTTCGGCAGGTAGTCGAGGTCGCAGGCCGGGTCGGGCGTCTCGTAGTTGATCGTCGGCGGGAGGACGCCCTTGCGGATGGCCATCACGCTGATGATGAGCTCGACCACCCCGGCGGCCGCGATCAGGTGGCCGATCATGCTCTTGCTGCTCGACACCGGCACCTTATAAGCATACTCGCCGAACACGCCCTTGATGGCCGCCGTCTCGGCCGCGTCGTTGGCCTGGGTGCTCGTCCCGTGGGCGTTGATGTACCCGATGTCGGCCGGCGAGAGGCGGGCGTCCTTGAGGGCGTCGGCGATGCACCGCACGGCCCCCCGGCCGTCCGGGTGCGGGTCGGTCATCCGGTAGGCGTCGGCCGTGGTCCCGTACCCGGTGAGTTCGGCGTAGATCGGGGCCCCGCGGCGCCGGGCGTGCTCCAGCTCTTCGAGGACGACCATGCCGGCCCCCTCGCCGAGGACGAACCCCTCGCGGGTCAGGTCGAACGGCCGGCTCGCGGTCGTCGGCGAGTCGGTCCGGGTGGACAGGGCCGTGAGCAGGTTGAACCCGGTGACCCCGAGCGGGTGGATCATGCTGTGCGACCCGCCGGCGACCATCACGTCGGCCTCGCCGAAGCGGATCATTTCGAGCGCCTCGCCGACCGCCTGCGAGCCGGCCGCGCACGCCGTCTGGCACGAGTAGTTCGGGCCGCACAGGTCGAAGACGTCGGCCAGGTGCCCGCCGGTCGTGTGCATCTCCAACTCGGCCTCGCTCCGGGGGTCGAGCGTGTCGAGCATGTGCGACACGAACCGGGCCGGGTTCACCTTCTGGGCCGGCCCCTCGACCCCCCGGCCGATGGCCGAGATGAGCGACAGGAAGTCCTCGCTCCCCTCCCCCGACCCGAGGTAGACGCCGATCCGGTCGCGGTCGGTCGTGTGCGTGTTGAGGAGGTCGGCGTCTTCGAGCGCCTGCCGGGTGGCGGCGAGGGCGAACTGCGTGTTCACCCCGCACCGGAGGTACGGGCCGGCCCCCTTCAGGTGGGTGCGGAGGTCGAACCCCTTGACCTCGGCGGCGAACGTGGTGGGGAACGCCCGGGCGTCGAACCGCGAGATCGGGCCGACGGCCGACTTGCCCTCGAGCTGGCTGGCGTACAGGTCCGCCACGCCGTGCCCCAGCGGGGTGATCGCGCCCATCCCGGTGATGACGACCCTCCGGCGCATCGGTCAGCCCTCCCACTTCTTGACGACCAGGGCGGCGACCTGCCCGAGGTCCGTGTACGCCACCTTCACCGCGTACGGCTTCGTGACCGCCCGCGGTGAACCCGTGTGGACGCGGATGGGGCAGGCCGGGTCGGGGTTCTCGTGGTTGAGCGTCCCCGGGAGGACGCCGTGCTTCAAGGCCAGGACGCTCGCGGCCAGCTCCATCAGGGCGGACGCGGCGCTCGTGGAGCCGAAGGCCGGGAGCGGGGCGTACACGGGCACGTCGGTGCCGAACACGCCGGCGATGCCGCGGGCCTCGAAGGCGTCCAGCTCGACCGACCCGCAGCCGTGGGCGTTGACGTGGTCCACGTCGGCCGGGGTGATGCCGGCCATCGCCAGGGCGCGGCGGATCACCTTGCTGAAGCCGGCCCCGGTCTTGCCCTTGTCGAACCCGGCGGCGTACCCCACGACCTCGGCGTAGACCTTCGCCCCGCGGGCCCGGGCGTGGTCGAGTTCCTCCAGCCCGAAGACCGCGCCGCCCTCGCCGAGGGCCGTGCCGTCGCGGTCCCGGTCGAACGGGCGGACGGACCGGGTCGGGTCGTCGTTGCGGCGGGTGAGAGGGGCGAAGGTGTTGAACCGGGACATGCTCAGGGGGTTCATCTTGCTGTCCGACCCGCCGACGATCATGAACTCGGCGAGGTCGCGGCGGATGATCCGCACCGCCTCCGCGAAGCAGAGCAGGCCGGCGGTCTCGGCCGAGATCAGCGTGTTGCTAGGCCCCTGGGCGTCGAACATGATGGTGACGTGGCAGGCCGGCATGTTCGGCAGGTACTTGAGCATCCAGAGCGGCGGGATTTCCTTCAACGCCGGCCCGCCCCAGGTGGCCATGTCCACGACCCGGGGGGCGCAGTTCACGCTCTGCTGGCTGGCCCGGGCGAAGTCGTCGAGTTCGGTCGCCGCCATCACGGAGGCGAACTCGATGCCGAACCGCTCGGGCGCCACGCTCCCCTTCGCCAGCCCGGCGTCGTGCATGGCGAACTGGGCCGCGATGGTGCCGATCTGGACCGGCCGGCCCATCGAGTTGAGGGCCTTGCGGTAGTTCTTCTCGATCAGGTTCTTGGCCACGAAGTCGGGGAGTTCGCCGCCGACCCGGCACGGGAGGGTGGAGGCGTCGAACGCCGTCAGGCCGCGGACGCCGCTCTTGCCGTCGAGCAGGGCCTGCCAGTAGTCGTCGGCGGTGCGGCCGACCGGGGTGAGGAGCCCCAGTCCGGTCAGCACGGCGCGTCGGGAGGTGGCTGCCATGTCCGTCGCTCGTGAGGTCGTTCAAAACGCGGGAAGCCCCTGGTGGGGGGCCTCCGTGACCGTAACCGCGTTGAGAGAACTACTTCCGTCGATCCGTCCGCCGCGTCACCCGGCGGGGGAGGCCACGGCTTTCGCCATCGTCAGCAGGTGGGACAGCTCGCCGTCGAACACGAACTTCGGGTCGGGCGTGCCTGGCGGCAGTTGGTCGGCCGTCACGTGGGCGAACAGGATGTCGGCCTCGGCCACCGCCCGCCCGTCGCTCGTCACCGTGCCGGAAACCCTCGCCCCGCCCGGGTTGAGGTCGACCATCGTGGCCGTGTAGGTCAGCGTCTCGCCGGCCATCGCCTCGCGGTGGAACTTGGCCGTCATCTTGGCCAGCACCACGTTCTCGCGGAACTGGTTCGCCTCGCCGACCAGGATGCCGCCGGTCTGGGCCAGCCCTTCGAGGATCAGCGGGGCCGGCATGACCGGGAACCCCGGGACGTGGTCCGCGAAGTGGTCCTCGGCCAGGCTCAGTACCTTCACCGCCGTCGCGCTCTTTCCCGATTCGAGGGCGGTGAAGCGGTCGATCCAGATCCAACGCATCGCGGTGCCCCCAAAGCCCGGGGATGGCCATCCCCGGGCCTTATTTGGCCCCGAGCTTCCGCTCCAGATACCGCACGATCAGTTCCACGGTAAAGAGGTCTTCCATCTTCTCCAGCCGGGGGTCCTTGCGGAACTCGGTGAGGTCGGCGTAGGGCATCGACTTCTCGAGTTCGACTAGGCCGGCGGCCGTCACCTTGCCGTCGGCGACGAGCCCGGGGTCGCCCTGGAAGATCGCCTCGGGGAAGAGTTCCTCGCGGGGAATCTTCACGCCGAACTCCCGCTCGAGGCGGAAGACGATGTCCAGGAAGTCGATGCTCTCGGCGTTCAGGTCGCCCCGGAGGCGGGACTTCATGGACACCTCATCGTCGTCCACGTTGAGGGCGTCCACAAGTGTGGACCGGACCTTCTGGAAAATCTCGTCCTGCGTCATGGAACTCCCTCCCCGGTATTCGGTCCGCCGCGGCCGCCTCGGACCCGTCAGGCGGTGACGGCCCCGAGGCTGAGACCGCCGTCCACGGTGATGACCTGGCCCGTCACGTACGCCCCGGCCGGTCCGGCCAGGAAAAGCACCACGTTGGCGATGTCGTCCGGCTTGCCGAGGCGGCGGAGCGGGACGAGTTTCTTGGCGATGAAGTCGCCCGCCTTGTTGCGGATGGCCTCGCTCATGTCCGTCTCGATGAACCCCGGGGCGACCGCGTTCACGGTCACGTTCCGGCTCCCGACTTCGACCGCGAGGGCCCGGGTGAAGCTGTTCACCGCCCCCTTACTGGACGCGTAGTTCGTCTGCCCGACGTTCACGTGGTTGGCGGCGACGCTCGACACGTTGACGATCCGCCCGCTCCGCTGTTTGAGGGCCATCTGCTCGACCACCGCCCGGCAGAAGTAGAACGTCCCGTTGAGGTTGGTGTCGATCACCGTCTTCCAGGCGTCGGCCTCCATGCGGACGAACATGCCGTCGCGGATGACCCCGGCGTTGTTCACCAGGATGTCGACGCGCCCCCAGTCCGCGAGCACGCCGGCCACCACCCGCTTGGCGGCGTCCGGGTCGGCCACGTCGCCCTGCACGGCCTTCGCCGAGCCGCCGGCCGCGGCCACTTCCGCCTCCAGCGACGCGGCGGCGTCGGCGCTGCCCTTGAAGACGAACGCGACCTTGGCCCCCTCGCGGGCCAGGGCCAGTACGATCGCCCGGCCGATCCCCCGGCTGCCGCCGGTCACCAGGGCCACCTGATCCTGCAGTTGCATGGGACGTCCCTGTAGTGCGGTCAGCCCTTGAGTTCGCCCGTGAGCAGCGCCCAGCGGGCCTTCCAGTGGTCGAGCAGTTTGGCGTCCAGGGCCGCCCCGGCCGGGCCGCGGGGGGTGAGCCCGTACCCGTGCAGGACGAACTGGGCCGACACCGTCTGCTGACCGGCGTCGTTGGTCCCCTTCCCCTTGAACGTCGCGGCGTCGCCGACTTGCTTGGCCAACTCGACGCTCACGTCCATCCGGTGCCCGGGCTGCATGAAGGTCCCGTACTTGACGGTCCGCACTTCCCGCAAAACGATGACCGGGTGTTCGTAGTCGGTGGTCGCCCGCCACAGCCACGCCGCCGCTTCGACGAGCGACTGGAGCATGAGCACGCCGGGCATGACGGGGAAGCGGGGGAAGTGGTCGGCCAGGTACTCCTCCCCGCGGGTCAGGAGTTTGGCCGCCCGCAGGCCCTTCCCCGGGTCGCAGTGGTCAATCCGGTCGATCAGATTGAACCGCATGGTTCCCCGCCGCCCGTGTCCCCGAACTCCGCCGTTCCGGCCGCTTAAAGAGTGAAAGTATATGGTGCCGGCCGGGATCGGACAACCCCGAGCCGCCCCCCGGACTCCCGGGCTTTCCCCCCCCCCGCGAACTCGTCTCCACTGCTATCGGCCGCACACCCGCGCCGGCTTGGGTCATCCTGCCGAATCGAGCGGTGGGCCGCAATCGTCGGGTCGCACCGGATCGTCACAATTTCCCTATGCTGGGTATTTTACGCCGACAACGCGGGGTGTGTGCGCTGGCCCGGTTTTGTGAACGGGGGCGGCCGGGGCCGTTCGTAACGGTTGAAGGGCATTCCGCGTGTCCGCGGTGCGAGGCCCGAGAGGGCGGGCGGGGGAGTTGATGGCGCGTCCGCGTAACCTTCGGCGCTCACCCGCGAGGACCCCGGGGCGTGGGCCGCGGGATTCCCCCGAACCGCACCCGCCTCCTTGTCACCGCCCGACGCCCCGCCTAAGACAGTGACTTCCCAATGGAAGCCGCCCGAGGTGGGGGGCACGGAACGAACCAGGAGAGCGGACATGGGTGCCCGACGCGGGACCGGCCGGCGCAAGGTGGGGCGGAAGAAGCGGCGGATGCGGGCCAAGATTCGCCACCGCAAGTAGGCCGCCCGTCGGCCCCTGCGGGTGTCTGCCGCCCACCGGGCCGGCGGGATCACCCGGGCGGTCGCCGTGTCGGTCGGCGACGGCGGCGTCACACGCGGGAGCGGTCCGTCCGGCCCCGCGACGAAGAGCACTTTCATTTCGGCTTTGAGGTCGGCCCGGCTCGGTCGCGCGCGCCGTCCTTCGCCACCATTTCCCGCACTGCGAACCGGAAGCGGATCGAGAGTCGGGGGCGGTCGTGCCCTCACATCGTCCGCCCGCCGTCCACGACCACCACCTGGCCGGTGGTGAGCGTCGTGCCCGTGGCGAGGTAGATCACCGCGTCGGCCACGTCGTCGGGGGTGGCGGCCCGACCGAGCGGGGTGTGTTCGAGCGACTGCTCGATCTGGGCCTCCCGGCCGGCCAGCCAGCGGGTAAGGATCGGCCCCGGGGCGACGGCGTTCACCCGCACCGCCGGGGCGAACGCCCGGGCCAGCGACTGGGTGAGGTTGTTCATGGCCGCCTTGCTCGCGGCGTAGGGGATCGAACTCCCCCGTCCGGTGATCCCGGCCACGCTCGACACGTTGACGATTGCCCCCCGCCGTTCCGTCAAGAGCGGCATCGCGGCCCGGGCGCAGTAGAAGGCCCCCTTCAGGTTCACCTGGAAGATGGTGTCCCACAACTCGTCGGTGAGGGCGGCCAGGTCGTCGTGGCGGACGAACTGCGTCGTCCCGGCGTTGTTCACCAGCACGTCGAGCCCGCCGAACGCCTCCTTCGTGCGGGCCACCATGTCTCGCACCTGGGCGTCGTCCGCCACCGTGGCCTTCACCAGTAGCGCGGGAGCGCCGGCGGCCTCAACGGCGGCCACGGTCTCCCGGGCGTCGGCCTCCGACCGCGAGTAGTTGACGGCGACGGCGTAGCCCATGCGGGCGAAGCGGACGGCGCACGCCCGGCCGACGCCGGTGGCCGAGCCGGTGACCAGGGCAACCTTCTGCGACATGGGAGTATCGAGTCGGGAGTTTTGAGTTTCGAGTTGGTGTACAGATACGACGGGCGCGGGGGGCGCGTTAGCCCGGGGCGCAAGCCCCGGCGCCTTCGAGGGCGCGCCGGGG
>JANPKP010000645.1:0-4379 GCA_031426095.1 Gemmataceae bacterium | reverse complement strand
GGCATCCTTGCCCGGGCTGGTCCACGACCCCGGGCTTGGGAGCCCGGGCCACAAGATCGATCTTCTCCGTCGCACTCCGACACGGGCGGGCGAGCCGCCCGTGCCACCCCGGCCGCGGCTGTTGAACACACCCTGGGGGCCGCCCGTGGCCGACGACGCCCCGCGACTGCGGATGGAGGGGATCACGAAGGTGTTCGCCGGCACGGTCGCCCTCGCGGGGGTCGACTTCGCCCTCGACCGCGGGGAGGTCCACGCCCTCGTCGGGGAGAACGGGGCCGGCAAGTCGACGCTCCTGAAGGTGCTGACCGGGGCCTACCGCCGCGACGGCGGGGCCGTCCTCCTCGACGGCGGGCCGGCCGACTTCCGCTCCCCGCGGGAGGCGGCCGCCCGGGGCGTCGCCGCCGTCTACCAGGAGGTGCCGCTCCTCGGCCGGCTCACGGTCGCCGAGAACCTCCTGCTCGGCCGCGAGCCGACCCGGTGGGGCCTCCTCGACCGCCGGCGGATGAACGCCGACGCGGCCGCCCTCCTCGCCGCCCTCGGCCTCGACATCGACCCGGCGGCCACCCTCGGCACACTCCCCATCGCCCGCCGGCAGATGGTCGCCGTCGCCCGCGGGGCGGCGGTCGGCCGCCAGGTGCTGGTCCTCGACGAGCCGACGAGTTCGCTCGCCGGGCGGGAGGTCGATCTCCTGTTCGACGTGGTCCGCCGGGCGGCCGCGACCGGGACGGCGGTGGTGTACGTCAGCCACCGCTTCGACGAGCTGTACGCCGTGAGCGACCGCGTGACCGTGCTGCGGGACGGCCGGCACGTCGCCACCCGGCCGCTGGCCGGCCTGCCCCGGCTCGAACTCGTCGGCCTGATGCTCGGCCGGCGGGCCCACGCGGCGACGCCCGGCCCGCCCCCGCCGCCCCCGGACGCCGCGGACGCCGGCCCGCCGCTCCTCCGCGGCGAGGGGCTGAAGCGCGGCCGGGCGCTGAACGGGGTGACGGTGGAGGTCCGCCGCGGGGAGGTAGTCGGGCTCGCCGGGCTGCTCGGGTCGGGGCGGACGGCGACGGCCCGGGTGCTGTTCGGGCTGGAGGCGGCCGACGGCGGCGAGATTTCCCGCGACGGCCGCCCCCTGAACCCCCGCGACCCGCGGAAGGCCATCGCCGCCGGCGTCGCGTTCGTCTCCGAGGACCGCCGGGCGGAGGGGATCGTCCCCGACCTGTCGGTCCGCGAGAACCTCACGCTCGCCGCCCTCCCGCTCCTCACCCGCTTCGGGGTCGTGTCGCGGGCGGCCCAGCGGGCGGTCGTCGACCGCTTCATGGCCCGGCTGCGGATCAAGGCGACGCCGGGGCAACCGATCCGCGAGCTGTCGGGCGGCAACCAGCAGAAGGTGCTGCTCGCCCGCTGGCTCTGCCGCGACCCCGCCGTGCTGCTGCTCGACGAGCCGACCCGGGGCATCGACGTCGGGGCGCGGGCCGAGATCGAGGGCCTCGTCCGCGAGCTGGCGGCCGGCGGGCTGGGCGTCCTCCTCATCTCGTCCGAGCTGGCCGAGCTGACGGCCGGGTGCGGGCGGGTGGTCGTCCTCCGCGACGGCCGGAGCGTGGACGAGCTGGCCGGGGCGGACGTGTCCGAAGGGGCGATCCTGCGGGCGATGGCCGGGGGTGAGGCGTGAGCGGCCGACTGGCGGGGGCCGGCGAGCGGTACGGGGCGGTCGCCGCCCTCGGGCTGCTCGTCGCCGCGAACGCCGCCTTCACCCCGCACTTCGCCACGGCCGCGAACCTGGGGAACGTCCTCATCCAGGCGGCCGCGGCCGTCCTCGTGGGGGCCGGGGTGACGCTCGTGATGGCGACCGGCGGGGTCGACCTGTCGGTCGGGTCGGTGATGGCGGTGGCGGCGGCGGTCGCGGCCCAGGTCGCCCCGGCCGGCGGGGCGGGGGCGGCGGCCGCGGCCGGGCTGGCGGCCGGCCTCGGCCTCGGGCTCGTGAACGGGCTGCTCGCCACCCGCTTCGTGGTCGAGCCGTTCATCGCCAAGCTGGGCATGTTGATCGCCGCCCGGGGGCTGGCCCAGGCGGCCGGCGGCGGGGCGGGGGCGGTGCCGCTCGACTGCCCGGCGTTCGAGCGGGTGCTGGGTTCGGGGGCCGTCGGGCCGGTGCCGGTGCCGGTGGCGTTCGCCGCCCTGGCCGTCGCCGCCGCCCTCTTCGTGGTCCGGGCCACCCCGCTCGGCCGCTACCTCCTGGCCGTCGGGGGGAACGCGGCCGCGGCCCGGGCGGCGGGGGTGCCGGTCCGGCCGGCGGTCCTGGCCGCGTTCGCCGCCAGCGGGCTGCTCGCCGGGCTGGCCGGGCTGGTCGAGGCGGCCCGGCTGGGGGCGGCCGACCCGGCCAACCTCGGGGGCGGGATGGAGTTCGCGGCCATCGCCGGGGCGGTCATCGGCGGCACCTCGCTCCGCGGCGGGAAGGCCCGCCCGGTCGGGACGGCCGCCGGCGTCCTGATCCTGGCCGTGATCGGGGCGGCGTTCAACATGCTCCTCGTCCCGTTCGCCTGGGCGCTCGTCTTCCAGGCGGGCCTCATCCTGGCCGCGGTCGCCCTCCAGCGGCCGCGGCGCGACTGAGGGGGAAGCCCATGACCGGGACGCCGGCTCTCTCAGGAACGCGGCTCCCCGGCACACTCCTCGGGGCCGCCCGCGACCGGCCGGCGCTGGCCGTGCTGCTCGTCGTCTGCCTCGCCGCGGCCGTGCGGTACGAGACGTTCGCCACGCCCGAGAACGTTGCGAACGTGCTGCGGCAGAACAGCATGGCCGGGCTGCTCGCCCTGGGCATGGCCTTCGCCATCCTCGCCGGCGGCCTCGACCTGTCGCTCGGGGCCATGCTCGCGGTCGGCGGGGTGGCGGCGGCGGCCCTGACCCCGTACGGGGCGGCGGCCGCCGTGGCCGGGGCCGTCGGGGTCACGGCCGCCCTCGGGGTGGTGAACGGGCTGGTGGTGGCGAAGGCCCGGGTGCAGCCGTTCGTCGCCACGCTGGCGATGAACATGGCGACCCGCGGGGTGCTCCTGGCGGCGACGGCCGAGGCGTCCGTCCGGGTGGCCCGGGACGCGGCCGCCTTCAAGTGGCTCGGCCGCGGGTGGGTCGGCCCGGCCCCCGTGCCCGCGTTGGTGATGCTCCTGACGTTCGCGGCGGCCGGGCTGGTCCTCACCCGGACGCGGTTCGGCCGGCACGTCTACGCGGTCGGGGACGACGCCGAGGCGGCCCGCCTGCTGGGGCTCGACGCCGACCGGGTGACGGTGAAGGTGTACGCCCTGTCGGCCGGCCTCGGCGGGCTGGCCGGGGCCCTGCTGGCGGCCCGCGTCGGGGTCGGCCAGCCGACGGCCGGGCTGGGGTGGGAGCTGGCGGCGATCACCGCGTTCGTGCTGGGGGCGACCTCCCCCGGGGGCCGCACGGCCGGGGCCGGGTCGACGCTCGCCGGGGTGCTCCTGCTGGCCGTCGTCTTCAACGCCTTCAACCTCGAAGGGTCGATCCCGTCGTACTGGCAGTGGGTGCTCCGGGGGGCCTTCCTGGTGGCCGTCGTCGCCGCCCAGAACCGCATCGGCCGGGCCCGGTCGTGACCCGCCGGCCGGGATGCCGTTCGCCGGGCGCGGCCGCGGGCGTCAGCACCCGGCCGCCGTCGCGACCCGGAACCGGCGGAGGACGCCGACGAGGACGGCCGGCGGGACCGGCTTGACGAGGTGCAGGTCGATCCCGGCCTCGGCCGACCGGCGGCGGTCCTCGTCCCGCCCGTACCCGGAGACGGCGACCAGGAGCGGCCGCCGGCCCCCGACCCTCCGGCGGAGCGCGGCCGCGACCGCCAGGCCGCTCGCCCCCGGCAGGTCGACGTCCAGGATGACCACGTCGGGCGGCCGCTCGGTCGCCGCGGCGAGGGCCGCCGGGCCGTTGCGGGCGACCCGGACCCGGTGCCCGGCCCAGCCGAGCAGCGTCGCCGTTGAGTCGGCCGTGTCCTCTTCGTCCTCGGCCAGCAGCACGTCGAGGTCCGCCGCGTCGAAGTCGACGGCGGCGGCGGGGCGGTCGGGGGCGTCCGTGCCGTTCGTCATGACGTTCCTCCCGTCCCGTCGTGCCCGCCGTGGCCGTTCGGGAGGACGAGCGAGCCGCGGCGGCGGTCCTGGGGGCGGGCCGGGCTGCGGGCCGGGCCGTCGGCCTGTTGGTCGAGCGCCCGGAACACCTCCCCGGCGGCCAGCACCTCCCGGGCCACGTCGACCAGCCGGCGGTTGGAGTCGGTGGCCAGCCGCCGGAGCCGGCGGTAGGCGGCGTCCTCGTCGAGCCCGGCGTACCGGACCACCGCCCCCTTGGCCCGCTCGACCACCTTCCGCTCGTCCGCCGCCCGGGTCAGGGCGGCGGCCTCGTCCCGG
>JANPKP010000644.1:0-2954 GCA_031426095.1 Gemmataceae bacterium | reverse complement strand
GCGACACGGCGTCGCACTCGATCCCGGCCTCCTCGCGGAGTTCCCGCCGCAGCCCGGCGACCACGTCCTCCCCGCTCTCCAACTTGCCGCCGAGCCCGTTGTACTTGCCGAAGTGGGGGTCGTGCGGGCGGGCGGTCCGGTGGACCATCAGCACCCGCCGGCCGTCGGCCGAGAAGACGTACCCGAGGGTGGCGAGGACGGGCGTGAACGGCATGGGTGGGTGTTGGAAAGAGGAATGAGCCACAGAGTCACAGAGGACACGGAGCCGAGCCGAACACGCGAGAAGAACAGATTCAGTCCTGTTCTTCTCGCGTGTTTTTTCCCTCAGTGTCCTCTGTGACTCTGTGGTTCATTTCCTCTTTCCCCTCTAACCGCGGCGGGTCTTTGTACGCCTTCAATATCTTGCGGACGGCCGCCAAGTCCTCGTCGGTGACGCCCTCGCGGCGGACGTAGCGGCGTTCCAGGGCGTCGAGCAACGTTTCCCACATGTCGCGGGATGGGGTCTCGGTCTTCTCCCACTCGGTGCGGCGGCGGAATCGCGTCTTGAAGTGCCACTTGCGGGCGAACTTCTCGACGGTGACGTACCGCTTCTCGCCGGTGTCCGGGTCGGTGTCGGTCCACTCGATGGCCACGTTCGCCTCCCCGTCACAGCCCGCCGAAGTTGCGGAGCATCGTCAGGCCCACGGCCTGGCTCTTTTCCGGGTGGAATTGCGTGGCGAAGGCGTTCCCCTTCCACACCACGGCGGTGAACGGCGTCGGGTAGTCGGCCTCCGCCGCGACCCACGAGCGGTCGGCCGGCTCGGCGTGGTACGAGTGGACGAAGTAGACCGCCGCCCCGGGTTCGAGCCCGGCGAACAGCGGGCAGTCGGGCCGGGTGAAGTTGAGGGCGTTCCAGCCCATGTGCGGCACCTTGAGCCCCGGGACGTGCGGGAAGCGGACCACGTCGCCGGCGATTAGGCCGAGGCCGGCGTGCGTGCCGTCCTCGTGTCCGCGGGTGAACAGGAGTTGCAGCCCGAGGCAGATGCCGAGGAACGGCCGGCCCGACTCGACGTGCCCGGCGATGGCGTCGGCGAGGCCGGTTTCGCGGAGCTTGGCGATGGCGTCCGCGAACGCCCCGACGCCGGGGAGGACGAGCTTGGGGGCGGTCGCCACGCGGGCCGGGTCGGACGTGATTTCGGCGGCGAACCCCACCCGCTCGAACGCCTTCTGGACGCTCCGCAGGTTGGCCATCCCGTAATCGACGATCACCACGTCCGCCATGACCTCACCTTCCCCGGCGCGACAGCAACAGCCCCGCGGCCAGCATCCCGCCGCCCATCACGACCACCAACGCGCCGAGGACCGTCAGGTCGTAGAACACGAACTGCGCCTTCGGCCCGATCCACGGCCACCCGAGCCACGTCGCCACCACACCCACGGCAAGCCCCGGGCCGAACGGCAGTTCGTTGTCCGACTTCTTGCCGCGGACGGCCTCCACGAGCATCGTCGGCAGCTTGATCGCCAGGGCCGCGAACGAGCCGACGAACAGCGACAGCACCACCGGCTGCCAGCCGAGGAACGCCCCGGCCATCATCAGGAGGTCGGCGTCGCCGAGGCCGAGGGCCTCCTTCCCCAGGCCGACCTCGAACAGCCCCTTCACCACCCGGATGATCGCGGTGCCGGCCAGCGCCCCGACCAGCCCGTTGAGCAGCCCGAGTTGCCAGCTCCCCGGCGGGGCGAAGTCGGGCGGCGGCCCGCACAACGGCCAGAGCTGCGCCCCGATGGGGATGCGGCCCAGGAACTCCTCGGGCAGCGCCCACGTCGGGAACGCCAGCAGCGGGGCGGCGACGGCCGGGTCCGACGGCCACGGCCACGGCATCAGGGCCCCGCCCACCAGCCCGATCACGGTGCCGGTGTAGGTGATCGCCGGCGGGATGATCCGGTGCCCGGCGTCCACCACGGCCGCGGCGATGAGCAGGCTCAGGAGCGCCGCGTGGTAGGCGAAGAACGCCCACACCTTCAGCGGCGGCACCCCGGACCGCAGCTCGAACCCGGCGTCCGCGATGGCCGGGATGCGGTGCGTGTTCAACAGCACTTCGAGGGCGAACAGGGCCACGAACGCCAGACCGGTCAGCAGTTCGACCCACAAGTACCGCGACGAGAACGGCGTCCCGCAGTGACGGCAGCGGCCGCGGAGCCGGAGGTAGCCGACGATCGGCAGGTTGTCGAGGAACCGCAACGACTGGAGGCAGGAGAAGCACCGCGAGTTCGGCCAGACGACGCTCTTTTCGTAGGGCAGGCGGGCGACGAGGACGTTGAGGAAGCTGCCGACCACGAGGCCGAGCACGAACACCCACAGGCACCACACGACCGTGGGCAGGTTCATCCACCATTCCATGCGGTGAGGATAGCGGCCGCGACCGCGTCCGGCGACACGCCGTCGGTCACGACCCGCACGCCGGCCGCCTCGCGGTACAGGGCTTCGCGGGCGGACAGGAGTTCCCGCACCTCGTCGAGCCCGCCGCGGGCGGTCAGGTTCGGGCGGCGGCCGGCGGTCGTCGGGTCCGTCACCATCCGCCGCCAGACCGTCTCCGGGTCGGCCGCCAGCCAGGCCACGAAGCCCGACGTTTTGAGGAGTTCGCGGTTCTCCGGGCGGAGGATCGCGCCGCCGCCGGTGGCCGCCACGAGGTTCGGCACCCGGCACAGGTCGGCGAGGACGGCGGCCTCGCGGTCGCGGAACCCGGCCTCGCCTTCGCTGGCGAAGATGTCGGCGATGGAGCGGCCGGCACGCTCTTCCAGCACCACGTCGGCGTCGGCGAACGCCCACCCGAGGCGGTCGGCGAGGAGGCGGCCGACGGTCGTCTGGCCGGTGCCGCGGTAGCCGCCGAGGAACCGGCGGGGGTGGGGTGGGGGCATGGGAGTGAAGTGGGCGCAAGCCCACCCGTTGCAACGGGTGGGCTTTAGTCCTCGTCCCC
>JANPKP010000643.1:0-3986 GCA_031426095.1 Gemmataceae bacterium | reverse complement strand
GATCCGCGGCAAGGCCTGACCGTCGTTCAATTTGAAAGGGTTTCCCGATGGACGACGTGGCGAACTGGCAGCCGATCCCGGCCCACGAGCGGCGGGTTTTGGGCGTGCTGATCGAGAAGCAGAAGACCTCGAAGTCGCCCGACGCCTACCCGATGTCGCTCAACGCCATCACCACCGGGTGCAACCAGAAGTCGAACCGCGACCCGGTCATGGACCTCGACGAGGACGCCGTGGAGGAGACGCTGGCCGCCCTGCAAAAGAAGCTCCTGGTGATGAAGATGACCGGCAGCCGGGTGGACCGCTACCGGCACATGCTTTACGAGAACTGGAAGGCGACGAAGGTGGAGATGGCCGTGCTCGGCGAGTTGCTCCTCCGCGGCCCGCAGACGAAGGGCGACCTCCGCGGCCGAGCGGCCCGGATGGAGCCGATCGACACGATGGACGCCCTCGAAGACCACCTCCGGCCGCTGGTCGAACGCCGGCTCGTGGTCTACCTGACGGCCCCCGACCGCCGGGGCGCGGCCCTCACCCACGGCTTCCACACGCCCGACGAGTTGGCACGGGCGCGAACGCAGTTCGCCAATGCGCCTGCCGCAGCAGACGAGGTGTTCGCGTCGGCCCCCGCCCGTGCGGCCGCCCCGCCGCCGGAGGTGGTGGCCCGGTTGGAGGCGCGGTTGTCGGAGGCGCTCAGCGACATCGAGCGATTGAAGGCAGCGGTGGCGACGCTCGAAGGACATATCGGCGAGTTGCGAAAGCAATCGGGCGTCGGCTGAGGCGAAAACGAAAGTGGCCGCGTCAACCGGGGGCGGCCGGATATCCCGCCCGCTCCCGCGTTACCGGGAAATGTGGTAGCGGTTTCCCGATCCTCTTCTCACGCCAGCGGATCGGGCGAACCCAATCGCGTTATTGCGGTAAAATCTGGTAACGCTCACTTCCCGCCGGCGAGCTGTTTCGCCTCAATGGACGGGCACCAGTGCCGTTCGATGTGCTCGATCACCAGCTCGGTCCCCTTCGCGTGACTCACGAACGGGGCCTTCTTCGGGTCATACATGGCGTCCGTCAGGTCGCGGACGAGCAGGCAGTCGACGCCCCACCGGGTCATCCCCTTGATGGCGAACGTCCGGTTCAGGACGCACATGTTGGTGTGAACGCCCATCACGACTAGGGTGGTGATGCCCTTCTCCCGCAGGAGGCTGTAGACCTCCTTGCCGCTGTCCGAGACGTAGTCCCGGTCCGGGTCGATGGTGAGGGCGGGGTGCTGGCGGGTCCACGACTTCGAGAACGGGCTCGGCGGGTCGTCGTCGCAGCCGCCGGCCTTGTCGTCGATCGGCAGCGGCGGCACCGGGTGGTCCTTCGGGGCCGGCGGCTCCACCGGCTTGACGGCGAGCATCCGCACGCGGGCGGGGTGGTTATTGTAAAAGGCCATGCAGTCGGACGGGGCGTGGACGACGGTGACGCCGCGGGCGCGGGCGGCGGCCAGCACCGGCTCGGCCTTCTTGGCCAGTTCGGCACACCGGCCGGCGGCCGCCTTGCACCAGTGGTCGTCCCACATGTCGCAGACGACGATGGCAGTCTTCCGCGGGTCGTGCTCGCGCGTCATCGACGTCTCGACGCTCGCCGCCGGGTCGGAGGGCGAGGCGACCCGCTGCCGCGCGGTGAGGCGGAGGGGCCCGCCATCGACCGCGGAAACAGGCGTGAAGCCGGCACTGAGGGCCAACCCGGCGGCCAGCGTTCCGAGGAATACACGCGACATGGGCGGCTCCGTGTTGTCAAGGGTTGTTCCGCCGATTCTAAACGCCCGGGATGAGCCCCGCCAGAAGTGGGGCGAAAGGCGGCCCGGAAACCCGAACGGGCACCGGCCTTGAGCCGGTGCCCGTTCGGGTTTGTCAGGCATCAAGCGAGGGCCTTAGCAGCCGCCGCAACCCGGGGCCGGGGCGGCGCACGGGGTGGGGCACGGGGCGGGAGCCGGGGCGGCGCACGGGACGGCGACCTTAACGGTCGTCTTGTACGCCACCATCTCGCAGTACGACTGCTGGACGGTCTTCTTGACCGGCTGGCAGGTGTAGACGGTCCGGGTGCCGGTCTGCTGGGTCGGCACCATCGTCGTCACATCGACCTCCTTCACCACCGGGACGCAGGTGTAAACGGTCCGGGTGCCGGTCCGCTGCTGGGGGACCATCACGGTCACGTCCACTTCCTTCTCGACCGGGACGCACGTGTAGACGGTCCGGGTGCCGGTCTGCTGGGTCGGCACCATCGTCGTCACATCGACCTCCTTCACCACCGGGGCGTAGCTGCACACCACGCGGGTGCCGGTCATCTCCTTCGGCACGCACTTGTAGGTCGTCACGTCCACCTGCTCGGTGTAGGTCTCGTTGGTCGTCACCTGGCGGGTGCCCTGGACCGGGACCATCTTGCTCGAAACCACATTGACCTCGACCTCCTTCGAGGTCATCTTCCGCTCCATCACGGTCACGGTCACGGTCTGCATCTCGCACACCGTCTGGGTGGCCGGGCCGGCGCACGGGGCGGGAGCGGCGTACGCGGTCGCGGAGTCGTCGCCCCTGTTCTTCTTGCAGAGGCGGGCGAACAGGCCCTTCCGCTGGGGCTTGGCGCACGGGTCACAGGCCGGGGCCGGGCAGGGGTCGGCACAGGGGGTCGCGCACGGCGTCTCGCACGGGGCCGGGGCGACGACGACCGTCTTGTAGACCGGCACCTGCTTCGTCACCTGGGTCGGGACGCACACCCACTCGTTCACCGTCTGCTTCTGCTTGGTCGTCTCCGTCTTGCACTCGTAGTAGGTGTACGTCTCGGCCTTGGTGACCGGCCGGCACTTCGTCACGGTGGCCTTCTCCGTCACCGGCACCGTCTCGTTCACGGTGTACTTGAACGTCTCGTTGTTCTTCACGAGTTCCTGGTACGTCACCTTCTGCTTGGTGGTGGTCGGGACGCACACCGTGTACGTGTACGGCTGCTGGACGGCTTGTGTCTGGTTGACCGTCACCTTCTGCTTGGTGGTGGACGGGACGCACACGGTGTACGTGTACGGCTGCTGGGTCGGCTGCATCTGGTTGACCGTCACCTTCTGCTTGGTGGTGGACGGGACGCACACCGTGTACGTGTACGGCTGCTGGGTTGCGACCTGCTCCATCACGGTCACTTCGACGGCCTTCGTCCGGTACTCGGGCTTGTACGCCGTCACTTCCTGATCGACGTAGGTGACGCCGCACGGGGCCGGGGTGGCGCAGTCCGCCGGGGCCGTCTCGCACGCCGCGCCGCCGCGGTTACCGCGGAGCTTGCCGCCGAAGGCGGAAGCCTCGTCCGCGGTGGTCGCCAACCAGGCCGTTGCCGCCGCGAACACGGCGGTCACCAACATCCAACGCTTCATGGTGTCACTCCTCGGAACGGGTACGGTCTCGGACGGGGTTCAGCATCCTCCGGCTCACGACCCGCTTTTAACGTGCGGGCGGCCTACGCAGTTTTTCTAGACTACCGAGATTCACCAGGATAGCAAGCACGGGTCGAGTTTGCCGGTTGAAACTTCTTCCCCCACAAACACTCTATCCCCCCCAACCGCGCGGATTGGACAAGTCTCCATTTGCCGGACGCCACCCGCGCGCGGCCACTGGCCGTGACAACGCGCGAGGGATACCATCGATAAGCACCCACGCCTGCTCGGCGTGCCTCACCCGTGGAGCGCTCCATGCCCCCGCCCGTCCGCTTCGGCTTCTACACCCTCGCGGCCGCCCTGGTTGCCGCGGCCCTCTCGCCGGCGGTCGCGGACGAGAAGAAGGACGACGGCTGGGTCGCCCTCTTCAACGGCAAGGACCTCACCGGCTGGAAGATGTTCCCGACGCCGAACAAGGAGATCAAGAAGATCACCCCCCGCGAGGTGGGGGGCAAGGCGGTCGCCTTCGACGGCGAGGTGAAGGACGGCAAGTCGGTCCCGCTGTGGGAGGTGAAGGACGGGACGATCGTCTGTAGCG
>JANPKP010000642.1:0-7126 GCA_031426095.1 Gemmataceae bacterium | reverse complement strand
GTCTTCGAGGCCCACCACCGGGGTGTGAAGGTGGATCGCGGTGGGCCTCGAAGACTCGGCACCACCCTACATGAACGGGGCTTCCCATGAGCGACGCCGTCTCACCCGAGCTGAAGCAGAATCGGATGAAGGAGTTCATGAGCCTCCTGCCGCTCACCCTCGAACTCGCCGGACTGGCGAAGGCGGCCCCCGGCACGCTCTTCACCGAGGGCCAGATGGAAGCCAGGGTGATGAGCGTGCGGAGCGCCTTCAAGCTGGCCCGCGGCCTCCTCCGCGACGTGGGCGACAACGGCGTCTAAGCCGGCCCGAGCGCGATGCTCGTTGCCGTGGCGAACGCCCGGCAGTGAGCCAGCGTGACCAAGAGCCGGCCGACGCCGCGGGCCGCCACGAGGTCGGCCGTCGCCCCGCGGACCGTCACCGTGGCCGCCGGGCCGTCGTCGCAATTCACCTCCACGTCGGTCCACTCGATGCCGCGTTTCCACGTCGTGCCGAGGCTCCGGAACACCGCCTCCTTCGCCGCCCAGACCGCCGTGAACCGCTCGGCTGCCTGCTTCCTCCCCCGGCAGTGCCGCACCTCGCGGTCGGTGTACACCTGCCGCAAAAAAGCGTCCCCGTGGCGGTCGATCAGCTTGCGGACGCGGAGGCACTCCATCACCTGGGTGCCGACCCCTTGTATTTCCATCGCGTTCCACGCCCCCGGCCGTACAATTGCCTCCTCCCAGCATACCCAACGGCCACGGAGAAAGGCCCATGTCGCACGGTTCGCCCCTGCCTTCCGAAGCGGACCTGCTCGCCGACCTCACGCCCGACCAGCGGGCGGCCGTCACCCACGGCGAGGGGCCGCTACTCATTCTCGCCGGGGCCGGGTCGGGGAAGACCCGCGTCATCACCCGGCGGGTGGCGTACCTCCTGCAACAGGGCGTGCGGCCGTCGAGCATCCTGGCCATCACCTTCACCAACAAGGCGGCCGGCGAGATGCGGCAGCGGGTGGCCGCGCTGGTGCCCGGCAACCGCGTCATCGTCAGCACCTTCCACAGCCTCGGGGCGCGGCTCTTGCGGCAGTACGCCGACCGCCTCGGGATCGACCGCAACTTCACGATCTACGACGTGGACGACCGGAACAAGCTGGTGAAGGACGCCCTCGACGCGACCGGCATGGACAACGTGAAGTTCACGCCGGATCGGCTCGCGGGGGCGATCAGCAAGGCGAAGAACCAGCTCATTCCCCCGAAGGAGTACGAGAAGACGGCGAACGACTTCTTCGCCCAGACGGTGGCGAAGGTGTACGTCGGGTACGAGAAGCGGCTGCGGGCGGCGAACGCGATGGACTTCGACGATTTGCTCTATCTGCCGGCGATGGCCCTGCGGATGAACGAGGACTTCCGCCGCGACCTCGACGCCCGCTTCCGGTACGTCCTGGTGGACGAGTACCAGGACACGAACTCGGCCCAGTACGAGATCGCCAAGCGGCTCTCCCTCGACCACCCGAACCTGTGCGTGGTCGGCGACCCGGACCAGTCGATCTACAAGTGGCGTGGGTCGGACATCAAGAACATCCTCGACTTCGAGCGGGACTACCCGGCGACGCGGGTCATCACGCTCATGCAGAACTACCGCAGCACGAAGGCCATCCTCCACGCCGCGAGCGTCGTCATAGACCACAACAAGCAGCGGAAGAAGAAGGTGCTGGTGACCGACAACCCGACCGGCGACCCGGTGCGGGTGCTCACCTACGACAACGGGCTCGAGGAGGCCGAGGGCGTGGTGCTGCGGATCAAGGAGGACGTGAAGGCCGGGCGGTGCCGGTATCGGGACCACGCCATCTTCCTGCGGATCAACGCCCTCACGCGGTCGCTCGAATCGGCGTTCGTCAAGCACGGGGTGCCGTTCCAGATCGTCAAGGGGCTGGCGTTCTTCGACCGCAAGGAGAACAAGGACGTGCTGGCCTACCTCCGCCTGCTCGTCAACCCGAAGGACGGGCTCTCGTTCCTCCGGGCCGTCAACGAGCCCGCCCGCGGCGTCGGCAAGGTGTCGCTCGACAAGCTCCGGGGGTATGCCGACGACCTTGAGATCAGCCTCACCGACGCGGCCGGGCAGGTGGCGAAGATCACCGACATCCGCGGCAAGGCGGCGACCGGGCTCCGCGACTTCCACCGCCTGATGACCGACCTCCGCTCGCAGCTCACGCTCCCCCCGCACGAGCTGATCCGCCTCGTGATCGAGAAGTCGGGCTACCGCAAGATGCTCACCGACTCGAACGAGGACGAGGACGCCGACCGGCTGGCGAACGTCGAGGAACTCATCACCGCGGCAAAGCAGTTCCACGACGAGGACCCCGAGCGGACGACCGGCGACTTCCTCGAACAGATCACCCTGGCGTCCGACGTGGACGCCTGGGACGAGTCGGCCGACCACGTCTCGGTGATGACGCTCCACGCGGCGAAGGGGCTCGAATTCCCGGTCGTCTACATGCTCGCGGCCGAGCAGGGGCTGCTGCCGCACGAGCGGAGCCTCGGCAAGGACGAGGACGTGGAGGAGGAGCGGCGGCTCTGCTTCGTCGGCATGACGCGGGCGATGAAGCGGCTGCACCTGTGCCACGCCCGGTTGCGGGAGTTCCGCGGGCAGGCGCTCTACGCCGTGCCGAGCATGTTCCTCGACGAGCTGCCGCCGGAGGTGGAGCGGATCGACCTCGCGGCCGCCAGGAACGCCCCGCGGTCGGCCCTGGACGACTGGCGTGCCAAAGCCAACCCGAAGGTGACGGGGTGGGCCGACACCGGCGTGAAGCCCGCCCTCTCAGGCCGCCCGTCGCCGGCGGGCAGCCTGAAGCCGGCGATCCCGGACGCCCCGGACACCGGCTACTCGGTCGGGCTTGTGGTGCAGCACGAGGAGTATGGCGTCGGCCAGGTGACGGACGTGAGCGGCTTCGGTGCCCTGCGGCGGCTCAAGGTGCGGTTCGCGGCCAGCGGCGAGAAGACGTTCGTGGCCGACAAAGTGAAGCTGCGGGTGGTCCGGCGGAAATAAGGAGCGTGGCCCATGCGACGCATCGGCTGGCGGAATTGGGCGGCTCTCGTGGCCTTCGCCGCGTTTGCGGCAACATTCGCGCTCATGGCCACGGGAAGGACGCAACCCCTCGACGAGGCCTTCCGCAACCTCCAGCACCGCCACCGGCTGCTGGCCGACGCCGGACCGATGTGCCGCGAGTTGGCGGAGGGCCGTTTCGCAGCCGGCGACCCGCTCGAAAGTCTCGTCGCCGCATTTCCGCCGGACGACATTACATCCGGCCCCACCTACACCCAGGTCGTGTACCGCCCGCGGCAGAAGTACGACGGAATCGTCGTGTTCGCCAAGCACGGCCGGCTGGCGTGGATGATCCTTGGGAACCACGGCGACAACATCTATTCCCGGTTCGACACCTTTGAGGAGGGCGAAGACCTCGTCTGCCACGCCGAGATCGACGCCGCACGGGACGCCCGGTTCAAGGTGAGGATGGCCGCGGCCGGGCCCGCCGCTACTATCGTCCCGTAGACGCCGACCTCTACCAACCCCGGAGCCCGCATGTTCGTACTCTCCGCATTCGCCGACGAGATCGGCCCCGACCCTTGCGAGCAGGTTGCCGTCCTGAAATCGTGTGGCGTGCGGGCCATCGAGTTCCGCTCCATCCACAAAACCAACGTGCTCGCGCTCACCGACGGGCAAATCGGCGAGTTCAAGAAGCTCCTCGACGGCGAGGGCTTCCAGGTGTCCGCCATCGGCTCGCCGGTCGGCAAGGTGGCGATCGACGCGCCGTTCGAGCCGCACCTGGACAAGTTCAAGCGGGCGGTCGAGCTGTGCGGCGTCCTCGGCACGCCCAACATCCGCGTCTTCAGCTATTACCCGCCGGGGAACAGCAAGGACTTCGACGGCAACTGGGCCCCGCACCGCGACGAGGTGATTGGCCGGATGCGGTCGAAGGCCGAGTTGGCGGCAAAGGCGAACGTGACGCTGTTCCACGAGAACGAGCACCGCATCTACGGCGACTCGCCCGAGCGTGTACTCGACTTGCTCCAGAGCGTGGACAGCCCGGCCCTGCGGTCGGCCTACGACGCGGCGAACTTCGTCTTCGACGACTACGACCCCGTGGTGGGGTGGGAGAAGACGAAGCAGTACGTCGCCCACCTGCACATCAAGGACTGGAAGAAAGGCTGGCGGGAGCGGGGCGGCGAGTACGGGTCGCTCGCGGGCACCGGCGACGGCGACATCGGGTACAGCGTCCGCGACGCGGTGGCCCGCGGGTACAAGGGGTACGCGGTTTTGGAGCCGCACCTCCGCGGCGGCGGGCCGACCGGCGGGGTGACGGGGCCGGACCTGTTCCCGCCGGCCGTCGAGGCGTTCCGGGCAATCCTCCGCGCCGCCGGCGGGCAAGAGGCCTAATTCGAACCCCATGCTCACCGTCCACCTGCGGATCAACGACGCGGCCACCGGCCGGCCGACGGCCGTTCGGGTCCGCGTCACCGGGCCGGACGGCGCGCACTTCGCCCCGTTCGGCCGGGTGGTCGAGTCGGCCGGTGGGCGGAACGAGGACGTGGGCGGGCACCTCTGGGTCGGCCGCGAGCGGTGGAGCTACATCGACGGGGCGTGCGAGATTCAGTTACCCGCCGGGGTGCCGCTGCGGGTTCAGGCCGCGAAAGGCCCGGAGTACTCGCCGCTCGACGCGACGGTGACGCTCGGGCCGGGGCAGATGGCGCTCCGCTTCGCCGTCGAACGGTGGAGCGACTTCGCCACCGAGGGGTGGCACGCCGGCGACACGCGGTGCCACTTTCTCCCCCCGCACGCCGCACTGCTAGAAGCCGCCGCCGAGGACGTATCGGTCGTCAACCTCCTCGCATGCGAAGTGCGGGTGCCGAGCCAGGACGGGACGGCGTACCAAGCCGCGCCGAACATGACGGCGTTCAGCGGGCAGACCGCGGCGCTCGAAGCCGGCGGCCGTCTCGTGGCCGTGAACACGCTCAACGTCCACCCCGTCCTCGGCCGCGTCGGGCTGCTGCACTCTCACCGGCCGGTCTTCCCGCTCGGGTTCGGCGGGGAGGACGCCACCGACGATTGGTCGGTGTGCGACTGGTGCGACCAGTGCCACCGCAAGCGCGGGCTGGTCGTGTGGGTCGAGCCGTTCCGCGGCGACACCGGCGGGGAAGCGCTCGCCGCCCTCGTTCTCGGCAAGGTGGATGCGCTCGAAATCGACGGTCAGCCGCGGCCTCAACCGCTCCTGCCGTGGGTCTACAAGCTGTGGAACGCCGGCTTCCCCGTATCCCTCGCCGGCGGCAGTGGCAAGGAGAGCAACCGCATCGCCGTCGGGGCCGTGCGGACTTACGCCCGGCTCGCCGCCGGTGAACCGCTCGCTTACACGGCGTGGATCGACGCCGTGCGGGCCGGGCGGACGTTCGCCACCACGGGACCTCTCCTAACGTTCACCGTCGAGGGCGTCGGCCCCGGCGAGGCGGCGACCGTGCCAGATACAGGGCGGCCGCTGACCGTCGCGGTGGTCGCCAAGTGCCTCACCCCGTTCGACAAGCTCGAAGTCGTGGCCGACGGCCGCGTCGTCGGTGAGGTGAGTGCGACGCGGGCGGACGACGGCGTTTACGCCGCAAGCTTGACGTTCGGCCACGCGCCCGCCGAGTCCGGCTGGCTCGCGGCCCGCTGCCACGGGGCGAACGGGGCGACGTTCGCCCACACCTCACCGGTGCGCGTCCACGTCGCCGGCCGGCCACAGCCCCGCCGGGCGGACGCGGTCGCACCGTTGTCGGCGTACATCAGCCGCGCCCGTGAGTGGGTGGTAGACCACGGCCGGTTCGCCGACGAGAAGGCCCGCCGCCACCTGCTCGCCCACCTCGACGCGGCCCTTGCCGGGCTCGGGGGTGGGGCGTGAGGTCCGCCCGGTGGGTCCACTCCTGCCGCCGCTGGGTCCGCACCCGCGTTCCCCGGCGGGTGTGGGCCACCCTGCTCTTGGCCGTCGCCCTGCTCGGCGCGGGCACGGTCGGCTACCCGTTGATCGAGGGGCCGGAGTGGTCCCACTTCGACGGCTTCTACATGACGGCCATCACCCTCACCACCATCGGGTACGGTGAGGTCCACCCGCTCTCCCACCACGGCCGGCTGTTCACCGTGGTCCTGGCTTACGGCGGCATCTTCACCCTGGCGTACTTCGCGTCCGAACTGGTGCGGGCGGTCGTGTCCGGGGAACTCGGCGACCTGATCGGGAGGCAGCGGGTGGACGACAAGCTCTCGACGCTCGACGGCCACCTGATCGTCTGCGGGCACGGCCGCATGGGGCGGATCGTGTGCGCCGAACTCGACCGCCAGCGGAAGGCCTTCGTGCTCGTCGACAAGGACGGCCCGCGGCTGGAGGGGTTCCCGTACAAGTGCGGCCTGCCCGTCCACGGCGACGGGACGGCCGACGAGGTACTCCGCAAGGCCGGGGTCGAGCGGGCCCGGGCACTCATCACGGTCGTGCCGTCGGACGCGGCCAACCTGTACATCACCCTGAGCGCCCGCCAACTGGCCCCGAAGCTGGTGATCGTGGCCAGGGCCGAGGAGGAGGGGGCCGAGGTCAAGCTCCGCCGTGTGGGGGCGAACCAGGTCATCTCGCCGTACCTGTCGGGCGGCCACCGGGCGGTCCAGGCGGTGCTCCGGCCGGGCGTCCTCCAGTTCCTCGAGATGGCAACCCGCCCGGAGTTCCACGACCTCCAAATCGAGGAGGTGCGGGTGAGGCCCGGGAGCGGGCTGGCCGGGCGGACGCTCCACCAGTCGGCCATCGGCCGCGACCTCGGGGTCGTCGTCCTCGGCGTCATCCGGCCGGGAGGCGAGTTGGTCTACTACCCGCAGGGGGACGCGGTGATCGTGGCCGACGCGGTGTTGATCGCGCTGGGCAAGCGGCAGCAGCTCGACGTGGTGGAGACGATGGCGTCCGCCCCGAAGGGTTGATGCCGGGTCGCGGGTTCATACAACGCTTTGAACCTCACCCGGCCCCGTTTCGTCGAACCCGGTTCTTCACCGATATGACGACGCCCCCCCCGTCGCCCCCCCAACCCCCCCCCACCCGGCCCCCCACCCCCGCCGACCCGCGGTGGGTGCCCGGGCTCCCCATCACGGC
>JANPKP010000641.1:0-3645 GCA_031426095.1 Gemmataceae bacterium | reverse complement strand
GGCGGCCGCGTCCGCCGGCCCGCCCGGGCCGACCGCCCGGGCCGTCCCCATGCTCGGGGCGAAGGCCGTCCTCCGCGGGGCCGACGACTCGCCGGGGCGGGAGGCCACGCACAACCTGCGGACCATCACCATCCTGCACGGCATGGCCGCGGCGGTCGGGCTCGTCGCCCTGGCCGCCCTGTTCGCCATCCTGTTCAGCGCCGCCCTCGGGGCCCGCTTCTCGCCGGCCGTGGTCTGCAGCCTGATGCTCATCGCGGCCGACGTGACGGCCGGCTTCCTGGCCTTCCGCGTCCGCTCCCACCGCACCCTCGGGCTGCTCGCCGTCGCCTACCTCCTGCTCGCCAACTCGCAGTGGGTCGCCGACCGCCTCGGGCGGCACGGGGCGGGCATGACGTTCCCGGACATCGCCCTCCCGGCCGGTCCCCCGGACGGCCCCGACCTCGGCGGCGAGAACGCCTACCGGAACGGCCCCGCGAAGGTCGCGCCCGACGGCGGCCTGATCGACGGCGGCGAGTGGCTGAAGGCGTTCCACGACCGCTGGGTGAGGACGCACCCCGGGGCCGGGAAGCCGCGGCTGGTGCTGTTCGCGGTCAGCGGCGGGGGCATCCGGGCGGCCGTCTGGACGGGCATCGTCCTCGAAGGGCTGGAGGCGGACGCCGGCCTGGCGAAGGCCGGGTTCCGCGACCACGTCCGCCTCTTCGCCGGGGCCAGCGGCGGCATGGTGGGGGCGGCGGCCTACGCCTCCGACTACCCCAGCGGCCCCCTCCCGCAGGCCGGCCGCGACCCCGTCACGGGCCTCCGGCCGTTCGCCCGCAAGCTGGCCATGGACTCCCTCAGCCCGGTCGTGCAGACGATGCTCGTGCGGGACTTCACGCTGTCGGCCGCCCTCCCGTTCCGCCTGGACGACGTGGACCGGGGGCGGACGCTGGAGCGGGCCTGGGACGACAACTTCGCGGCCGACGGGGACGGCGGGCCGATGTGGCGGAACGGGTCGCCGTTCGCCGCCGCGGTCCGCGGCTCGCTCGCCGACGAGAAGGCCGCCGCCCGGCCGTCGCTCGTCTTCAGCCCGATGATGGTGGAGGACGGGAAGCGGCTGTTCATCAGCAACCACGACCTCCGCGGGCTGACCGAGCCGGCCGCCTACCGGCTCGACGCCCCGCCCGCGTCCCCGAACGGGCCGGACACCCGGGGCCCGGCCCCCCTGTCGCTCCCGGGGGTCGAGTTCTTCCGCCTCTACCCCGGGGCGAAGGACTTCAGGGTGGGGACGGCGGCCCGCATGAGCGCGTCGTTCCCGGTCGTCAGCCCGGCCGTGGGGCTGCCGCTCACGGGGGCGGCCCGCCGGGTGGTGGACGCCGGGTACTTCGACAACTACGGGCTCGACGTGCTCGCCAACTGGCTCCTCCAGCACCGGGCGGCGGTGGCCGAACACACGTCGGGGGTGCTGGTCGTCCAGGTCCGGGCCTACCCCCTGGAGCGGGAGGGGCACGACTTCAAGGCGGCGGCCCCGACGCCGATGGAGTCGCTGGTCGGGGCGGTGAGCGCGCCGCTCCAGGCCATCCTGACGGCCCGGGGGGCGTCGGCGTACCACCGCAACAACGAGCTGCTGGGCGTCCTCGACCGGGCGTTCAACGAGGCCGACGGCCGCCCGGACGACTTCTTCGCCACGGTGGCGTTCGAGTTGCAGTCGCCGGCCGCCCTGAGCTGGTACCTGACGACCGCCCAGAAGCGGCAGGTGGCCGCCGGCTTTTACGCCGACAACGGCCTCGGCCCGGTCAACGACAAGGTCCGAGCGAAGCTCGACGCGATCGGGGCGTGGTTCGGCCCGGCGGGCGGGCGGTGACGCCCCGCCGGCCGGCCGCTATCACACCGGCATGACGCCTCCCACCGCCGACGCCGCGCTCAAGCTCGTCCTCCGCGTCGTCGGCGGGGTCGAGCTGTGCGCCGTCCCGTTCATCCTGTTCCCGCTCGGTTGGATGGACGCCGTCCACCAGCGGCTCGGGCTCGGGCCGCTGCCGCAAGGCGTGATCGTCGAGTACATGGCCCGCACCCTGTCGGCCCTGTACGCCGTCCACGGGGCGGTTACGGTCTTCCTCTCGACCGACGTGGCCCGCTACCGTCCGGCGATCGCCTGCCTCGGGGTGGTGAACATCACACTCGGGGCGTGCCTGCTGGCGGTGGACGTGGCGGCCGGCTGCCCGTGGATGTGGACGGCCGTGGAAGGCCCGGTGGTGGCCGCCGGCGGCGGGCTGATCGCGTGGCTGGCCCGAAGGGGCGGCCCGCCGGGCGTCGTTGCCTGACGCAACGACTTTCGTACAGTGACTCCCACCGGACCCACCTTCCCAGTCGTCCGCCCTGACCTGCGGCCGGGAGCCCGCGCGATGAGCCAGACTTGCAGCCTCCGCATCCCGACCCAGGACCTCGGGCTCGGGAACTACTACACGATCCCGCTGGCCGGGAAGGCGTCGTACAAGGTCGCCAACCACTCGAACAACCGGTCGATGTGCTTCTCGATCCGGGCGTACACCTGGGACGCCCTGACGAACAAGGCGGTGGCCGGCCACGCGACGGCGGCGGCGATCGACCTCGCGCTGGTCACCCTCGGCGGGGTCAAGGTCTCGTCCGCCACCGGCCGGGGCCACGTGAACGTCAAGGCGTTCACGGCCAAGGAGGGGAACACGGTCACCCGCAAGGCCGGCTTCACGACCGGCGGGTGGATGAGCGGCCTCATGGGGTCGATCGGGGCGATCCAGTCGTGGAACAAGCTCGTCGAGAAGCCCGAGGACAACCCGAAGCAGTTCGTGTTCGGGGTCACCGCGCACAAGACGGCCGACACGAAAATCACCTTCGCGGGCGAGGTCACGCTCGCCGCCCTGGCCGACAAGCTCGCCGCCGAGGGGGCGTGGGGGGGCGACGGGTCGAGCCTGGTGGAGATGGCGACCACCGCCTACGAGAAGACCTCGACCCTGAACGAACTCAAGAAGTACTTCTGGGGCTGAGCGGCCCGCTACGAACGGGCTGCCCGCAGGAGTTTCACGTACTCCCGCATCCAGGCCGGGTTGTCGTGCCACGTCCGGGCCGTCACGAGGTTGCCGCTGACCACCACCTCGCGGTCGGCGTAGGTGCCGCCGGAGAACTCGGCGTCGAGCCGGCACTTGGCGACCGTCGCCACCTCCCGCCCGCGGACCACGTCGGCCGCCGCCAGCACCTCCACCCCGTGGCAGACCGACGCCACCGGCTTGTTCGCCGCCATGCACGCCCTCGTGATCCGGAGCAGGTCGGCGTCGTACCGCAGGTATTCGGGGGCCCGCCCGCCGGTGATGACGAGGCCGGCGAGCGCGTCCGCGTCCACGTCCTTGAACGCCACGTCGGCCGCGAGCTGGTACCCGGGCGACTCGACGGTGATGTCCCAGTCCGGGTGGCGGTCGTGCTGGACGAGGTGGTAGACCCGCTTGGCCGGCCCGCCGACGAGGACGGTGTACCCCTCCTCGCGGAGCCGGAAGAGGGGGTAAAAGGTGTCGAGGACTTCGGCGGCGTCGCCGACGGCGAGGAGGATCGTGGGCACGGGGGGGCTCCGGGGGAGGGGCGCGGGCTTTCGTAGGGTGGGACAAGTCCGCGCAGTCCCACCGTTGGAGATACGTGGGGCCG
>JANPKP010000640.1:0-3772 GCA_031426095.1 Gemmataceae bacterium | reverse complement strand
CCCCCAAATGCGGGCCGCCGGTTTAACCATGGGGGCCGATCACCACCCCAAACCCGCCTCTAACACGTGACCCGGGGCGTTTTTGCGCGGCCCCCGCCGGCCGCCCCGCTAAACGGGGTTGGCCCCCCGCAACTGCGTACTCGACACGTCGGCACGGAAGTCGACCTCCGTTAGCGCCGCGAACAGCCCGCCGAACGCCCCGCCGTCCCAGACGCGGAACGCCCCCGCCGCGTCCGCCCGCCCGCCGACCACGACCGTGCAGCCCCGCTCCCGGATCGCCCGCAATGCCGCGTCGCGCCTCCCCTCGTCGCCCCCGTAGTACCGCGGGTCGATGAGCCGGACGGCCGTGTCGTGCCCGACGACGAACGCCGCCCCGGGGAACAGGTCGGCCTTCTCCGCGAACCGGGCCGCCCGCGTGACCCACACCGGCCCGACGCCGGCGAACCGGGCCACCCGCCGGGCCACCTCGTCGGCCGCCAGTTCCGGCTTGTCGACGTTCGCCACGCTCAGCTCGAAGTGGACCGCAACGCCCAGGTGCCGGCCGGCCGCCGCCGCCAGCGCCAGGTGCCCGTGGTGGACCGGGTTGAACGACCCCGGCAGCAGCGCCGCCGGGGTCGGCCCGTGCGTGCGAACGGTGCCGTCCGGCTCGCGGCAGTGGGGGAGCGGGTGGTCCATCCTCACTTCGCCCGGGGTTCGACACCCATCAAGTGCCGCACCAGGAAGTCCTGCCGCCGGCGGCTGCCGTAGGGCGTCTCGGCCGACCCGTGCCCGGCCCCGGGGACGATCAGCAGGTCGAAGTCCTTGTCGGCTTTCACGAGGGCGTTCGCCACCTGCATCGTGCTCGCCGGGTCCACGTTCCGGTCCAACTCGCCGACCACGAGCAGGAGCTTGCCCGTGAGCTTGTGGGCGTTCGTCACGTTCGACTGCCCGGCGTAGTGCGGGCCGACCGGCCAGCCCATCCACAGTTCGTTCCACCAGATTTTGTCCATCCGGTTGTCGTGGCACCCGCAGTCGGACACGGCGACGGTGTAGAAGTCGCCGTGAGCCAGCAGGGCCCGCGTGCTCGACTGCCCGCCGGCCGACCCGCCGTAGATGCCGACGCCTTTAGAAAGGTCGAGCTGTGGGTACTTCGCGGCGGCCGCCCTGATCCACGGGATGCGGTCGGGGAAGCCGCTGTCGCCGAGGTTCTTCCAGCAGACGTCGTGGAACGCCTTCGACCGCCAGTTGGTGCCCATGCCGTCGATCTTGACCACGACGAAGCCGAGTTCGGCCGCCGCCTGGCGGCCGTTGGCCGGGGCCCACTGCTTGGGCACGAACTGCCCGTGTGGCCCGGCGTAAATCTCCTCCACAACCGGGTAACGCTTCGCCGGGTCGAAGTGCGACGGGCGGAAGATGACGCCGTGGATGTCGGTCGCCCCGTCCCGGCCCTTCGCCACGAACCGCTCCGGCATCGTCCACCCCGTCTTGAGCAGGGCGGAAGCGTCGCCGCGCTCGAGGTCGCAGACCTTCGCCCCGTCGCTCGTGCGGCGCAGCTCGGTCACGGGCGGCAGGTCCGCGCGGGAGTAGGTGTCGACGTAGAAGCGGCCGTCGGGCGAGTAGTTGATCGTGTGGTTGCCGTCGCCGGCCGTGAGCGGCGTGAGCCCGGTGCCGTCGAGCTTGATGCGGGCGAAGTGGACGTGGTACGGGTCTTCCCCCGGGTGCAGCCCGCACGCCCGGAACCACACCTCGCGCTTCCCCGCGTCCACGCGGTCGATGCCGCGGACGACCCATTGCCCTTTCGTGATCGGCTTCGCGGTCCCGGCCTTCGCGTCCACGAGGTAAAGGTGGTTCCAGCCGTCCCGCTCACTCATCCACACGAACTCGTCGGTGCCGTCGACGGGCCGCAGGTCGAGCTTGTTGGCGTAGTCGAAGAACGTCTTGCACTCCTCGCTCACGACCGCCGTCGCCTTCCCCGTGGCGGCGTCGAGCGACACCACGCGGACGACCTGGTGCCCCCGCTGGTTGTACACGAACGTGAACCGCTTCGAGTCGGCCGACCACCGCTCGTAGCTCACGTCCCACGGGTTCGGGAAGAGGTCGTCGGCGACGGGGATTTCGGCCTTCGCGGCCACGTCGAACAGGTGCGGCTTGGGCAGCGGGATGTCGTCGCCGGGCTTGAGGTAGAGGTGGCTGGAGGTCTTCGGCTGGAGCTGGTCCTTCGGCGACGACTCGACGAGCGTCACCCGCCGGTCGCCGCCGGCCTTCGTGCGGATCACCACGAGCCGGGAGGAGTCGGGCGACCAGAAGAACGGCCCGGCGAACGGGTCGGCGGCGGTGCCGGTGGTGCTGAGCCGGGCGACGGCGTTCGACTTGCGATCCCGCAGCCAAACGTCGTGGTCCTTGACGAACGCGGCCCACTTCCCGTCGGGCGAATCGGCCGAGCGGCCGTCGCGCTCGCGGCGGGGCCGGTCCCGCTTCGCCGGCGGGGCGGCCGCCTTCGGCACCTCGTCCTCGGCCACCACCTCGCGGGTGCCCTTCACGGCATCCACGACGACGAACTCCTTCGCCCCGCCGGGGAGGTCGTTGCGGTACCAGAAGCCGTTCCCGTCGGCCGCCCAGTGCGGCTCGACCTTCGCGCGAAAGACCGTGTTCGCGGTCCACTCGCGGAGGGTGTTCGCCCGCCGGTAGTCGGCCTTCGTGCCCTGGGCGTGCAGGGGGGCGGCGAGCAGGAGGAGTGCGAGCAGGCTGCGGAGCATGGTTCGCTCGTGGAACGGGCCGGAACCCCTCGCCCGGCCACCCCGGGGCCACCACCTGCTTGTTCGCGGCCAGCGCCCGGGCGCTCACCTGGAGCACCCGGAGGAAGCCCTCGCTGTCGGCGTGGTCGAACTCGCCGACGGCCTCCATGCTGGCGTTGCTCTCCGAGTACAGCTGGTGCGGCACGTCCTCCGCCGCGTCGAAGTAGAGGTTCCCCTTGTAGAGGTTGAGCCGGACCGTGCCCGTCGCCAGGGCGTTGATCGGCTTCAGGGCCTCGCGGGCCATGTGGGTGGCGAGGTCGAACCCGTACCCCTGGTAGATCTGCTTCGACACCAGGGCCGAGAGCGAGTCGAACAGCTCGCGGGCCCGGCGGTCGAGGACGAGTTGAAGCAGGTAGGCGTAGGCGGTGCCGAGGAGTTCCATGCCCGGGGCCTCGTACACCCCGCGGCTCTTGATGCCGACGAAGCGGTTCTCCACGAGGTGCGACGCGATCCCCACAGCGTGCTTGCCGCCCACGGCGTTCGCCGTCGTGATGGCCTCGAACGCCGTCGTCTTCATGCCGTTGAACGCGACCGGCCGGCCCTCCTCGAAGCGGACGGTGACGGTTTCCGGCGAGTCGGGGGCGTCCTTCGGCAACACGCCCATCCCCGGGGTGACGAACCACGGCGGCGTGTCGAGGGCTTCGAGCTTGCCGGCCTCGTGGGTCAGGCCCAGCAGGTTGGCGTCGGTGCTGTACGGGGCCGACTTCGACGCCTTGATCGGGAGCTTGTGCCCCTCGCAGTAGTCGATCATCTCCGTCCGCCCGCGGAACTCCGCCAGGAAGATCGGGTCCCGCCACGGGGCGTACACGGCCACGTCCGGGGCGAGCATGTTCGTGCAGAGCTGGAACCGCACCTGGTCGTTGCCGCGGCCGGTCGCCCCGTGGGCGAGCACGCCGATGCCGCGCTTCTTCAGTTCGGGGATCAGCCCGGCGACGATGACGTGCCGGCCGATGCCGGTGGTGTTCCAATACGCCCCCACGTAGCGGGCCTGGAACAGC
>JANPKP010000639.1:0-15603 GCA_031426095.1 Gemmataceae bacterium | reverse complement strand
GTTGGTTGGTGTGCCGGTACCGGCTGTGTTAGAGGACGTAGACCTTGGGATTTGGAGCGACCTTACATGGGGTTGACGGGGGGGCCGCCAGGTGGCGGCCCGCCGGTCATGATAGGTCGGGGGTGGGCCGGTCTTGTAGGGTGGGACGAGGCTTTACGAACTCCCAACCGACAAGGGAACTCTTCATGCCCGCGAGCCGAAGTACCCGGCCACCAGGGCCACCAGCACGCCCTCCCACACTTGCAACTTGTTCGGGTCGGGCTGCTCGTTCAGGTTCGGGATGATGACGAACTGGATGAGCGTTTCGAGCACCAGGGCGAACATCGCCAGCACCCCGATCCACGCCCGGAAGGACTGGAACGCCCGGCTGCGGAGGCCGAGGAGCGAGCGGAGGACGAGGCCGACGGCGAACCCGATCGACAGCGTGCCGAGTAACATCGGCCACTGGGTGATCTGGGCCATCGGCGGGGTCAGCCGGCTCGTGAGCCGGGGGAAGTCGGTGTACCCGACGTAGGCGATGACCGCGACGCTCCCGCCGACGAAGAGCAGCCTCATGAGCCAGGGGAGGACCGGCAGGTTCAGGTCGGCCATGTGCGGGTTCGAGGCGAACGCCAGGAACACCAGCGTGAGCAGGAAGAAGTGGCCGAGCGGGATCGTGGTCGGGGTCGCCTGCGGGAGCAACAGCACGATCCAGAAGAACGAGCAGATCAGGACCGACAAGAACCCCCGCACGGTCCCCTGCGGCAGCCCGAACGGTTGGTGGGCCAGGGGGTCGGAATGATAAGCGGCGTTCATGGGCTACTCCGAAAGTGGGGAACTTCTAGAACGATATTCGGTCGGGAGGCCGATTGCTTTTCCGGGTCGCATTCTCGGGTGGCATTCCAGCGCCGGGCCTTGACGGGCGCGGCGGCGGGGCTAGCATATCACCTTCCCATTCGTCCGGGCGTGCGCACACGGGACTTCCAGCAATGTCGACGTTCATGGCCAACCGGGCCACCGTTCAGCCGAAGTGGTACGTGATCGACGCCACCGACCTCGTCGTCGGCCGCCTCGCCGTCCACGTCGCCAACCTTCTCCGCGGCAAGCACCAGCCGACGTACACGCCGCACTGCGACACCGGCGATTTCGTCGTCGTCATCAACTGCGAGAAGGTGCAGTTCACCGGCCGCAAGTGGGATCAGAAGGAATACCAGGACTACACCCACTACGCCGGCGGCCAGCGGATCACCCCGGCCAAGGAGATGCTCGCCCGCAAGCCGGACGAAATCCTGCGGCGGGCCGTCAAGCGGATGGTCCCCAAGGGCCCGCTCGGGTACAAGCAGCTCACCAAGCTCAAGATTTACGCCGGCAACCAGCACCCGCACCAGGCCCAGCAGCCGGTCGAGTTCAAAGCCAAGTAACCGCACCCGTTGTCACGCCGAAGGGGCCCCGCGACCATGGCCGAGAAGAAGAAGAAGCCGGCGACCGCCAAGGAACCGAAGACGTACTACCTCGGCACCGGCCGTCGGAAGTCGGCCGTCGCCCGCGTCCGGGTGAGCGAGGGGAAGGGCGAGGTGTCCATCAACGGCCGCACGCTCGACGACTACTTCACCGAGGAGAAGGACCGGGCCGCGGTGGTAGGGCCGCTCAAGGTGACGGACCTGCTCGGCCGGCTCGACGTGACCGTCAAGACGAGCGGCGGCGGCATCACCGGGCAGGCCGGGGCCATCTGCCAGGGCGTCGCACGGGCCGTTCTGACGATGTTCACCCCCGCCGAAGACCAGAAGCGGGTGACGTTCAACAAAGTGACGGTCATCAAGCTCCGCCGGGACGAGGCGAAGGCCCGCGAGCGGGCGAAGGCGTTCCCGTCCGGCAAGCCGGCCGCCGCCGCCGCTGCCCCGGCCGCCGACGGCACGCCGGCCGCCCCCGTGGTGGCCGCCGACCCGGCCGTGGGCATGACCAAGAAGCTGCGGGATAGCGGCTTCCTGACCCGCGACGGCCGCATGAAAGAACGCAAGAAGTACGGCCTCCGCGGTGCCCGCCGTGGTACGCAGTTCTCGAAGCGGTAACGCTTCCGCCGAAGTCAAACGCGAAAGCCCCGGGAGGTGCCTCCCGGGGCTTTTTTCGTCAACTCTCCCGCTCTCCCAGGGGGGGTGGTAGCGGGAGCGGGCAAGTCGTTCTCACGTCGACGGTTCGGGCGAAACACGCCGTTTGAAAGTGGTAAAACCCGGGGGAGGCCTCATCCCTTGGCGTTGGCCTTCACGTCCGGGCTATCGGCGACGTGGACCCAGACGTGGACGTGGGGCGAGCCGCGGAAGTGCCAGACGAACGCCGGGCCTTCCACCCGCCAGTTGTCCCACACGCCGTCGTCGCCGAGGTCCTCGTCCGAGTAGTACGTCAGCACGCAGGCGTCGAGCCCGCCCTGGGTCTTGAGGCACTCCAGCGCTTCGGCCCGGTCGTCGGCCCGGAACGGGTCGAGGAGCTTGGCCAGCACCTTCTGCAACTCCGCCTGCTGGTCCTTGCTCATCTCTTTGACCGGTAGCCCCGGGGCCTCGGTGATCTTGGGCCCGCGGAAGCCGATGGCCGACTCGCGGGGCGTCTTCTCGACCAGGGCCCGCTTCCGCTGCTTTTCGTCGAGCATCTTGTACACGCCGTTGGCCGCCTGGGCCTGCGGCCAGAAGACGTTGCCGGGGTGGTCCGGCTTCTCGTTGAACCCCTGGGCGGCGTGACCGTAGAAGATCGGCCCGCCGAAGGCGACGTGCCCGCCGGTGTTGCCGTCGGCCCGGAGCGTCTGGTGCCGGCCGGTGAGGACGAGTTCGAACTGCTCGGATTTGGGGTCGCCGAAGAGGGCGACCGACTGCTCTGCCCCCCACGGCTTGCCGCCGGAGTCGTCCTTGAGCTGCTTCATGAAGCGGTCGTACCACTCGGGGTTGGTCAGCCCCTTGAACACGTCCTGGACGAGGGCCTGCTGGTCCTTCGTGTAGATGCTGTTGGTGCCGGTGATCTTGTACGGCGTGATCTGCCAGTTGTTCGAGACGTGGGTGCGGAGCAGGCCGCGTTTGTTCTTTTCGTCCTCGTAGTCCCAGGTGAAGCAGACCTTCTTCTTCTGCTCCTCGGAGAGCGAGTCGTACAGGGCCTTGACGGCGGTCTCGGCCGGGCTGGTCTTGCTTGGGGCGGCCGCCACCCGCTGCGCGACGAGCGGCAGCCCGCCGGCGGCGAGGGCGGCCGCGGCGGTCGACCGTAGGAACTGGCGGCGGGAGAAGTCGGTGTAATCAGAGGCGTTCACGGGCACCTCGCGGAAGAGGGGTGGCGGGCGAGCGGTGGAATAGGGAGCGACTGTAACCCTAACCCCTGGCGAGTGCGATTGCACGTCGAAAGTGTCGCGGCTCTCACCGCCGGCTCACTCGACCAGTTTGGCGTCGGCCCAATCGACTTCCGAAAGCACGTCGCCGCCGTCCGCAAAATCGGCCACGAGCGTCATTTCCTTCGCGTTGATGACATCGATGCTCACCGGGAACGACTTGCCCGGGATCAACCGGCGGGCGTCGGCGGGCAGGGCGTCCTTGCCGTCGAGTAGGACGCGAAACGCGGCCGACCCACGCCGGCCGATGACGGCATCGAGGCCGAGGACCGCTTCGAAACGGCGGTACTTGCCGCCGAGCGTGTACGTGATCCGTGTGCCCGGCCGGCAGGTGACGCCGCGGTCGAACGTGGCGACGCCGTCGGTCGTGGCGAGCCGGAGTGGTTCGCCGGCCGAGGTACGGTCCCGCCCCGTCGGCCAGGCGAGCCCCAGGAACGCGGTCGGCTCGATACGCTTCGGCTTGAGGTCGGAAAGCGGGGTTGCCTTGCCGTTCAACACGTCCAGGCCGACGAGATCGGTGAGGGGCACCGCGATTGCGGCCCCGAACAGCGTTTCGCCCCGCAGCATTCCACCCTCGACGGCCGCCCCCTTCAGGTCGAGCCGCGTTCCGTTGCTAAGGACGCTGCGGGCGAAAGGCCGCTTCGGCTTGCGAGTACGCGACAAGGCCGGGTTGAACGCCACGGCGGCGACTTCCACCAGCGGCAGGGTACGAGCCACTCCCCCGCCGGCCGGTTTTACGACGACCGCAGGTTGACAGGTGACGCCTTCGAGGGTGCCACGGACCACGTCCCCGTTCGTGAGCAAAACGTCGTCGCCGGCCGGGTCGCCCCGCCAGGCGTAGCGGGCCGGGTCGGGCGGCGTGTCGGCCGGCGGGGTTGTGAGCCACACGGCGGCGACGCTGGGGAAGGGCACTGCCCAATCGCGGGGGGCGGTGCGTTCCCCGAGGCGAGGCCGGAAACTGAGACTTTGCCCGTCGCCGCCGGTCAGCCGGCCCGGGACGCGGTCGCCGGTCGCGGTGACGAGCAGGGAGCCGGCCGGGAAGCCGGGGAGAAGCGTTCCCACACGACGGAGCGAGAGGAGGTCGGCGACGCCGGCGTCCCGGCCGCCGAGTTGCAGGGTCGCACCGGGTGCAGTGAACTTGGTCACAACGCCCGTCACGTCTTGCCCGCTCGCGGCATGGGCCGTGAATACGGCAGCGCCCTCGGGCGGGGCGGCCAGTGCGGCAGTGATTAGGGCAAGTGCAACGGGTGTCATGGAATCGTGGGATTGGTCCGGACTCCGGGCGGTCCTATATAGTACATTCGCGGCCCCCGTAGCTCAGGGGATAGAGCATCGGTTTCCTAAACCGAGGGTCCCAGGTTCGAATCCTGGCGGGGGCACTTCCGACCATGACCGGCCTTCACGTCTCGCAAATCGACCACGTCTCCGTTCTCGTCACCGACCTCGCCCGCAGCCGGCAGTTTTACAACGAGGTTCTTGGGCTGCGGGAGGTCGTCAAGCCGCGGACGTTCGACTTCGTGGCCCTCTGGTACGACCTCGGCGGGCAACAACTCCACCTCCTCCAGAAGCCGAAGCCGGACGTGCCCAGCCCGCGGCATTTCGCCCTCCGAGTTGCGGACGCCCGGGTTGCCCGGGATCATTTTCACGCCCACGGCGTCGAGACGCAAGAGACGACGTTCATTCCCGACTGCGACCGCTTCTTCGTCAACGACCCGGACGGCAACCGTATCGAAGTCATTCAGTGGCTCAAGCCCTACGACCCCGTTGCGAGTGGGGCGGTGCGGCTGGACGGGTGATCGACCCGCGACGGTTCCGGTTACAATGGTTCTACGCCCGCCCCGCAGGCCCGTGGAACCGCCATGTCGGACCCCCTCTCCGCGACCGCCGACCCGTCCGCCCTGCCGCCGGCCGAGAAGGTGAAGACCTTCCCGACCACGCCCGGCGTCTACCTCATGAAGGACGACGCCGGGAAGGTGATCTACGTCGGCAAGGCCACCAACCTCCGCAGCCGGGCCGGGTCGTACTTCGGCAAACAGGCGGCCGCCGACGCCCGCACCCGCGACTGGGTCGGCCTGATCGCCGACCTCGACTACATCAGCACCGACGACACCATCGCGGCCCTTCTGTACGAGGCCCGCTTGGTGAAGGACCTGCGGCCGAAGTTCAACAAGGAGTTGCGGGACGACAAGACGTTCCCCTACCTGCAAATCCGCACTCGGGAGGAGTTCCCGCGGGTCGAGATCACCCGCAAGCCGCGGCGCACGGGGGTGAAGTTGTTCGGCCCTTTCACCAGCGCCGGCAGCCTCAAGGTGGCGGTGAACGTCCTCCAGCGTATCCTCAAGTTCCGCAACTGTTCGCTCGACATCAAGAGCGGCGACGACCGCTGGCGGTGGTTCCGGCCGTGCCTCCTACACAGCATCCGGCAGTGCACCGCCCCGTGCAATTTCCGGGTGAGCCGGGAGGACTACCGGCGGCAGATCAAGAAGCTGATCTTCGTGCTGGAGGGGAAGAAGGGCAAACTCATCCGCCGCATGACCCGCGACATGGAGGCGGCGAGCGTCGCCTTCGACTTCGAGCGGGCGGCCCGGGTGCGGGACGAGATCGAGTCGCTCAAGCGGCTCGAACTCCGCGGCGACGTGAAGAAGGACGTGCAACCGGAGGTGTTCCCGCTCGACCCCAAAAAGGGGCTGAAGGGATTGCAGAAGGTGCTGGGCCTGCCGCACACACCGCGGACGATCGAGGGAATGGACATCGCCCACCTGAGCGGGCAAGACACCGTCGCCTCGCTCGTCAGCTTCCTCGACGGGCTGCCGTTCAAGCCGGGGTATCGACGCTTCAAGATCAAGAGTGTGGCGGGCGTGGACGACTTCGCCTCGATGCGGGAGGTCGTGACCCGACGCTTCCGGCGGCTGCGGGCCGACGACGTGGTCTTCCCCGACATCCTGCTCATCGACGGCGGCAAGGGGCAGCTCAACGCAGCGATGGACGCCTTCCGGTTGCTCGGCATCGACCCGCCGTGCGTCATTTCGCTGGCGAAGCAGGACGAGGAAATCTTCCGCCCCGGCGAGTCGGAGTCGATCAAACTGAGCCGGCACTCGGCGGCCCTGCGGCTCTTGCAGTACGTCCGCGACGAATCCCACCGCTTCGCCCAGCACTACCACCACACACTGCGGCGGAAGCGAATGACTGACGACTGACCGTTACCTCTTTTTACCGCATTTCGCGTGTGCGTTCCGCGGGAAGCTCATGTCTGCAAAGCACTTGTGCGTTCCCGCCGGGCAACTACCGGTAAAGTCTTCACAATCGCTCATTTCCGCCTTTAGTCGATCTCCCACGTCCACTTGCGCGCCCCCGCCATTTTGGCGTGGTCGGTAAGGTCGAACTTCAGCGGCGTCACGGTGATGTAACTGTCGGCCAAAGCTGTTACGTCGGTGTCCGGCTGGGGGGTGGGGCAACTGAAGTCGCGGCCGGTCCAAAAGTAGAGGCGGCCGCGGGGGTTCACACGGCGGTCGAACTTCTCCAGGTACGGCGAGATGTTCTGCGGCATCACCTTCACGCCGCGGATCGGGCCGCGTTCCAGGACGGGGATGTTGACGTTGAACAGGTCGCCCTCCTTCAAACCGTGGGCGAGGAGCTGTTCGATGACGTGGCGGGCGTGGCGGGCGGCGGTCGGGAAGTCGCGGATTTTCTCGTCGTATTCCAGCGACACGGCGACGGCCGGGTGGCGGTAAAACGCCCCCTCGATGGCGGCCGCGACGGTTCCGGAATAGAGGACGTTGATGCCGGCGTTCGACCCCGCGTTGAGCCCGCTCACGATCAGGTCGGGCGGCTCCGTCAGGAGTTCGAGCAGGGCGAGCTTCACGCAGTCGGCCGGCCGGCCCTCGACGGCCCAGCCGATGAGGGTCGTGCCGTCGTCCTCGTACACCTCGTTCACCAGGAGCGGCGTCAGCAGCGTGACGGAGTGCCCGGCGGCGCTCTGCTCGGTGGCGGGGGCGACCACGGTCACGCTGCCGAGCTTCTTCAGCTCCGCCCGCAACGCCCGGAGCCCGGGGGCGTAAATCCCGTCGTCGTTGGTGAGCAAGATCCGCATCGGGTGCCTCCTGGGGAGGGGGTATTGAACGGAACTGTGCCGCCGGCGGCACCCGCCGCGGACGGGTTGTGACGCCGGGCCGGGTGCGAATTCGTTGGGAGAAGTCGCGGCGTGGTTCAGCGGGCGGCCGGTCCCTTGCCAGAATGGGATGCGGGGGCTATCCCACCCGTTGGCCAAACGGCACTCTCCAAAACGTGGCGGCGAATCGGACTGACCTCGAAGTCGGCGGCGTCCGCACAGGGGGGCCGGCGTGACACCTTCCATCTTCCTCGACTTCAACCTGCCGAACGCGGCCACCTGGTTCTATTTCTCGCTCATGCTCTCGGTGGCGCTCTTCCTCCAATTCGCCCGGCCGCTGAGCCTGCGGAACGGGGACTTGCTCGCCCTGTTCCTTCTCACCCCCGGGTTCCTGTTCCTGCAAGAAGCCCACGCCGGCCTCGCCCGCCTGCCGGCCGGGGCGACCGGGCCGGACGCCGACGCGCTGAAGGACGCCTTCGAGGGAAGGGTGCTGGCCGGGTACGTCTGGCTACTCGCGGCGTCGGCCTTCTGGTTCGTACGCTCCGTGGTCGACCTCGCCCTCGTCCGCCGGCCGGCCGTCACCTCGAACCTGAACTCCGCCGGGCTGGCGTGGTTCGGCTTCGCCCTGTTCGTCGGCCTCACGGCCGTGGCCGTGCGCCCGGCCCCCCCGGCGGGACCGGCCGACGAGGTGGGGAAGCGGCCCGAGGCCATCGCCCGCGTGCAGGACGGGGCCACGGCGGCGGTGCAACTCGCCCGGGTCGGGAACGGCTCGACGGCGACCCCGGAGGTGGTCCGCTTCTGGGTCGAGCGCGGGCTTGCGCTCGGCTGCCACTTCGCGGTCGTGCTGGCCCTCGTGTTCATCGGCGGCAAGCATTTCGGCGACTGGACGGCGGGGGCGGCGATGGCCACGCTTTACCTCTTGCTCCCGTACACGGCGTTGAACATCGGGCAGTTGCACCACGTCTGGCCGTCGGCGTTCGTCACCTGGGCGGTGTTCGCCTACCGCCGGCCGCGGGTCAGCGGGCTGCTGCTGGGGCTGGCGGCCGGGAGCGCGTTCGTGCCGCTGCTACTGTTCCCCGTGTGGATGGCCTTCTACTCCCGGCGGGGGTCGTTCCGGTTCGCCCTCTTCTTCGCGCTCGGGGCGGCGGCGAGTCTGGGGGTGACGGGGTTCGCCTTGTACATCGACGGGCAGTTCGCCCACAGCCTGAACGCCGCCCTCGGCCAGTCCGACTGGCAGCCGTGGAAGGTGCCCGTGACGGAGAGCATCTGGACCGGGACCCACTGGGCGTACCGGCTGCCGGTGTTCGTCCTGTTCGTCGCCTTCCTCGTCGGCGGCGTCTTCTGGCCGTCGCCGAAGAACCTCGCCCACCTGATCGCCCTGTCGGCCGCCCTGCTCATCGGGGTGCAGTTCTGGTACGCGGACAAGGGCGGGGTGTACGTGCTGTGGTACTTGCCGCTGGTGCTCCTGGCGGTGTTCCGGCCGAACCTCTCGGCCCTGGAACCGCCGCCGTTGGAGCCGACCCGGGGAGTCGTGTCGCGGGCCGTGCGGGCCGCCGGCCGGCGAATCCTCGGCCGGGCCGGGCGGATCGGCCCGGTCGCGGCCGGCGTGGCCTGACGGCGGCCACGCGGATTCCACTTCCCCCACTTTTCGCCGCTTGCTAAAGTCGTCAGCCCGCACGCCCTCCCGGCGTCGCGGCCGGGAGGGCGTGGCATGACGCGGCGTGCGAAGTGGGTGGCCGGGGTGGCGGTGCTCCTCCTGGCGGTGGCCGGGCCGTTCGCCTACTCGTCGTACCGCACGACCCACTACCGGAACTTCGGGGTGGTCGAAGAGGGCAAGCTCTACCGGAGCGGCCAGCTCACCCCGCACGGCCTCCGCACGGTGATGCAGGAGCGGGGCATCCGCACCGTCGTCACCCTCCGGGCCTCCCGCGACAGCCGGCCGCACCCGGACGCCTGGGAGGCCGACATCTGCGACTCGCTCGCCCCGAAGGCCAGGCACGTCCGCCTGACGCCGAAGGTGTGGACGGCCGACGAGAACGGCGGCATCGCGGTCGAGGAGAACATCAAGGCGTTCCTCGACATCCTGGACGACCCGGCCAACCACCCGGTACTCGTCCACTGTTACGCCGGCGTCCACCGCACGGGGCAGTTGTGCGCCGTCTACCGGATGCAGTACCAGGGGTGGACGGCCGACGAGGCGATGGCCGAGATGAAGGCTTACGGGTACGACCTGCTCGGCATGCACCCGGACGTGACGAACTACCTGAAGGCGTACAAGCCGCGGGCGAAGCCGGCGCTTGCGGCGCGGTAACGCCACGCGTCGCCGTGGCGCGGGGCCGGTGTGGCGAACGCCCCGCCCGCCTGCTACACTTCGGGTGACGCGAGAGTGGCGGAATTGGCAGACGCCCCAGACTTAGGATCTGGTCCCCGTAAGGGGGTGGGGGTTCGAGTCCCCCCTCTCGCACTCCGACTCACGGTTGCTGCGGCGGTGGCGAGATCGGCCCCGGGTCCGCCGGCCGGGCCATGAGCCGGGCCCGCAACACGACCACGCCGGCGGGGCGTGCCACCGCCACCGTCACCTCGTCCCCCGCCTTCTTGGCCATCACCGACGCCATCAGCGTCGCCGCGTTCGGGACGCCCATCCCGTCGATGCTCGTGACCACGTCGTCCGCCTGGATGCCGGCCCCGGCCGCCGGGCTCCCCTCTAGCACACCCGTGACCCTTGCCCCGCCCGGGTCGTCCTGGAGGTAAATTCCGAGATACCCCGGCGGCCGGTTTTCGGGCACGCGGTCGCGGGGGACCGGGGCGGCCGCGGCGGGGGTAGTGAGGGCGAGGCCGGCGAGCAGCAAGAGCGCGTGTCGCATGGGGCACCCGGACGCGGGGGGCGACGGAACGAGACTATCTTACTTCACCGCGGGGGGCTGGAAGAAGCCCACCCGCTTCTCCTCGGCGGTCGGGCCGTACACCTTCACGTTCCGCACCCGGCCGTGGTCGTCGAACGACCCGAACCCCACATACCCGGCCCCGAACGTCTTGTCGGTGGCCCGCATGATCGGCTTCGTGAGGTCGTCGAAGTAGACTTCGATGGAGCCGCTGGCGGTGTCGCGGACGAGCCGCACCTTGTGCCACGTCCCCCGGCCCCACTCGACCCCCTTCGTCGTCTCTTTGGCGATGTTCGTGCGGTCGGCGTCGTTCACCACGAAGATGTTGTGGGCCCGCGGGTCGGCCGCCTTGGCGATGTGCGTGTAGTAGTACTTTTCGGGCGAGGTGAAGCCGTAGAAGAGGCACATGTCCTGGTGGCCGTAAGGGGCGATGGTGGACTGGAGTTCGAGGTCCAGGACGAAGTCGGTGAACCGCTTGTCGGCGATCAGGGCGAAATAGAGTGGCGAGCGGTGCTTCGGCGCGTACGGGCACTTGAAGGTCTTCTTGTCGTAGGCCAGGTCGAGGTACCCGCCGTCGTCGGACCCGTGCTTCCAGACGGCGGGCACGGTGGCGACCAAATCCTTGAGCGCGTCGGGCTTGCTGAAGCTCTGGTCGTACAGCAACTTGTACCCGGCGGGCAGGCCGGCGGGGTCGGCGGCGTTCGCGGTGCCGGCGAGGAGTGAGGCGGCGAGCAGGGCCACGACGCGGGTCATCGGGGGTCTCCGGGGGAGGGCGGCGGGTTTCTTCTCGGAACCGTCACGGGACAGAGGGTAGAATAGCCCCCGCGACCGGCAATCCCTTCCTGTGCGGCGATTTCTCCCGTTCTCCTCCGGGGCGGTCACCGATGTTGTATCCCCGTTCGTGGCGTTCCGCGGTCGTCGTCGCCGGCGTCGGCCTGGCCTTCTTGGGCAAGTGCCTTCTCGACCCTCGGCCGGCGGCATCGGCCGACCCGGTGGCGAAGGACGCCCCGCCGGCGGCCCGCGTGCCGTGGCAGGGGTCGCGGGTGGTCGGCACGCCCGAGCCGCCGCCGCCGTACCGCCCGGCCCGCGTCTACCCGAACGCGACGTTCAAGAACCCCGTGATGGTGACCTGCGGTCACGCCCTCGACCGCGTTTTCGTGGCCGACCGCCCCGGCGTCCTCTACTCGCTGGCGAACAAAGCGGACGCCACGCCCGAAGTCTTCTTGGACCTGCGCACCGAACTCAAGACCCTCGGGCTGCGGCCGGACGCGAAGGGCGTCGAGAGCGTGTACGGGCTGGCCTTCCACCCCAGGTTCGCGGCGAACCGCCAGTGCTTCGTTTGCTACACTCTCAAGGCGAAAGACGGCAAGGTGAAGAACCTGCCGGACGGCACCCGGGTGTCGCGGTTCACGGTCCTCGACACGCAACCGCCGCGGATCGACCCGACGAGTGAGGCAATCCTGCTGACGTTCCTCCAGGGCGGGCACAACGGCGGCGACCTCCACTTCGGCCCCGACGGCTTCCTGTACGTCTCGACCGGCGACTCGGCCGACCCGAACCCGCCCGACCCGCTCGGCACCGGGCAGGACGTTTCGGACCTGCTCTCTTCCATCCTCCGCATCGACGTGGACCGCAAGGACGCCGGCAAGGCTTACGCCGTGCCGGCGGACAACCCGTTCTTCGCCCTCAAAAGTGCCCGGTCGGAGGTGTGGGCTTATGGGTTCCGCAACCCGTGGCGGATGAGCTTCGACCGCCTCACCGGCGACCTGTGGGTCGGCGACGTGGGGTGGGAACTGTGGGAGATGGTCTACAAGGTCGTGAAGGGCGGGAACTACGGCTGGAGCCTGACCGAAGGCCCGCAGCCGATCAAGCCGGGGCAGAAGCCGGGGCCGACCCCCGTGCTGCGGCCGGACATCGAGCTGCCCCACACCATCGCGTGCAGCGTCACCGGCGGGTACGTCTACCGCGGCAGGAAGTTCCCCGAGCTGTACGGGGCTTACGTGTTCGGCGACTGGGAAACGCGCCGCTTGTGGGCGGCCCGCTTCGAGAACGGCCGGCTCAAGCGGATGGACGATCTGACGAAGCCGACCGTCCGCGTCGTGTCGTTCGGGGAGGACAAGGACGGCGAACTCCTCATCCTCGACTACGACACCGGCACCCTGCACGCGCTGGAGCCGTCCGAAGCCCAAGGTGCGAACGCGGCCTTCCCGACGAAGCTCTCGGACACAGGCCTCTTCGCGTCGGCGAAGGACGCCACGCCGGCCGCGGGGGTGGTGCCGTTCCGGGTGACCGCCGAGCAGTGGGCCGACGGGGCGACGGCCGAGCGGTGGGCGGCGTTTCCCGGCACGTCGGGGGCGACCGCGTACCCGTCGGCCCGGCCGCTCCCGGGGCAGGTGTCGTGGCACAACTTCCGCCTCCAATTCCCGGCCGACGCGGTGCTGGTCAAGACGTTCACGCTCGAAACGGAGGCCGGCAACCCGGCCACCCGCCGGCGGGTCGAGACGCAACTGCTGCACTTCGACGGCGTCGACTGGCGGGCCTACACCTTCGCCTGGCGGGACGACGGGACCGACGCCGACCTCGTGCCGGCGGCGGGCACGGAGAAGGTGTTCGCGCTCAAGGACAAGGACCACCCGGGCGGCACCCGCGAGCAGGTGTGGACCTTCCAGAGCCGGACGCAGTGCCTCCAGTGCCACAGCGTGCGGTCGGAATACGCCCTCGGGTTCAACCTGTCGCAACTCAACCGCGCGGGGCCGGACGGGGCGAACCAGCTCGTCCACTTCGGAACGACGGGCCACCTCCGGCGGGCGGCGAAGGACAACGCGCCGCTCCCACCCTACGACGCCACCACGGCCGCCGCGGAGCCGAAGCTGGCCGACCCGTCGGACCCCGCCCAGCCGCTCGACGGGCGGGCCCGGGCGTACCTCCACGCCAACTGCGGGCACTGCCACCGGGACGGCGGCGGCGGCTCCGTGTCGCTGGAGTTACACTCGAAAGCCAAGCTCGAAAAAGCCGGCGTGATCGACGCCCGGCCGACCCGCGGCGATTTCGGCCTGCCCGACGCCCGTGTCGTCGCCCCCGGCCAGCCGGAACGCAGCACCCTCTACTACCGCATGGCGAAATTCGGCCGCGACCGCATGCCGCACATCGGCTCGGAACGCCCGGACGAGGCGGGGCTGAAGCTCGTGGGCGAGTGGATCGCCCGTCTCGACGGCTCGAAACCCACGCCGCCCGTCCCGGTGCCGCCGGACGGCGTACTCGCGGCCGCACTCGCCCGCCCGGCGGAAGCCGTCGGCCTCGCCCGGCTCGTCGCGGGTCCGTCGCTTTTACCGGCCGACCGCGGCCGGCTCCTCGCGGCGGCGGCCAAGCTCCCGACCGGGCCCGTCCGAGACCTCTTCGACGGCTACCTCCCCACGAACGGCAAGCCCCGCACGCTCGGCTCGAACCCGCGGCCGGCGGCCGTCCTGTCGCTCGCCGGGAACGCCGAGCGGGGCAGGGCACTGTTCGCTTCCGAAGGGGCGAAGTGTGCGACGTGCCACAAGGTCGGCGACGTCGGGGTGAACTTCGGCCCCGATTTGTCGGCCATCGGCAAGCAGCGGACGCGGGAGGACCTGCTCGAAAGCCTGCTCGAACCGTCTCGCCGAATCGACCCGCCGTTCGCCCCCTACGTCCTCCGCACGACCGACGGCAAAACCGTCAGCGGGCTGCTCGTCCGCCGCGACGAGAAGGAAGTCGTCCTCCGCGACACGCAGAACAAAGAGGCCGCCGTCCCGGCCGCGGACGTGGAATCGCTCCAGCCGTCGCGGGTGTCGCTCATGCCCGACGGGCTGCTCGGCCCGCTCACGCCGCAGGAGGCGGCCGACTTGTTGGACTACCTCGTGGGCCGGAAGTGAGCGTTGCCGCTACCGCTTTTTACCGCACGGAGGGGGGGGTGGGCTCGCCCGATGTCCTCGCCCCGGCGTGACACCGGGAAACCGCCCCCGGGTGGGGTGGGAGAACGGGAGCGTTGGCGAATTCCGCCGCGAACGCCGGTCCCGACATGGCACAGGTGCGGGGCGCCGTCCCATTCTCGGGAACCTTGGGGCGGGGGTTCGAGTCAAAAGGGGGCGGTGATGCGTGGCGGTATGTGGGGCGGCATTGCGGTGGCGCTTCTGGCCGGGCCGGCGGCGTTCGCGGCCGACGGCGATGACGCCAGGATGGACTTTCCCGTCATCGCCGCCTACGGCGGGGTCTTCCCCACGAAGGCGGTCGAGGGGCCGCGGAAGGGCACGAAGGTCGTCTTCGACGTGACCGGGGACGGCAAGGTGGCCGGGATGGTCGTGCCCGGTCTGGAACGCGTCGCACTCCTGTACAACCTCGCCGGCCACGCGGGGCTGAAGCCGGAGGACATCCGCGTGGCCGTGGTGTTCCACGGGGCGGCGACGAAAACGGCCCTCAACGACGAGGCGTACACGGAGTTGGTGAAGGTGAACAACCCGAACGCCCTCCTGATCGAGCGGCTCAAGAACGCCGGGGCCGTGTTCTACGTTTGCGGTCAGTCGATGGCGAAAGAGGGGTACGACCCGAAGGCGGTAAGGGGCGACGTGACGGTGGCCGCCTCGGCCCTGACCACGGTCATCAACAAGCAAACCTACGGCTACGTCTACGTTTCGTCGCACTAACGGCGGCCACCCGCCCACGGGCTCCCAGATGATCCGCCCCGCGACCCGCGCCGACGTGCCGACCGTCGCCCGGCTCGTCCGCGAGCTGGCCGAGTACGAGAAGCTCAGCCACGAAGTCGTCCTCGACGAGGAACGACTGGCCGACCACCTGTTCGGCCCGCGGCCCTACGCCGAGGTGCTACTCGCGGGGGAGGGCGGGGCGGTCGTCGGCTTCGCGTTGTTCTTCTTCAACTACTCGACGTTTGTCGGCCGGCCGGGGCTGTACTTGGAAGACCTGTTTGTGACGCCAGCCCACCGCGGCGGCGGGCAGGGCAAGGCCCTGATGGCGGCCGTCGCCCGGCTGGCGGTCGAGCGAGAGTGCGGGCGGATGGAATGGTCCGTCCTCGACTGGAACGAGCCGTCGATCCGCTTCTACGAGCGGCTCGGGGCGAAGGCGATGGACGGGTGGACCGGCTACCGCTTGACCGGCGTGGAGTTGAGGCGGTTAGCTCGGTCTTAGTCGTAGGTTGGGACAAGTCCGCGCAGTCCCACCCTCTTGGTGTGACCCCACCCGGGGGGACGGCGCGGGCATGTCCCACCCAACCAAAAAATAAACAAGCGTCTCGCCCGGAT
>JANPKP010000638.1:0-19579 GCA_031426095.1 Gemmataceae bacterium | reverse complement strand
CCGATGACGCTGGCGGCCGACGCCCTCTCGGCGGCCGTCACCTTCGACCTCAGGCCCGAGTACATCGCCTACCGGATCGAACTCGCGGACCGCAACGGCTTCCGCAACGCCACCCCGTTGCGGCGCGACCTGCGGACCCGGCCGCACACGCCGCCCGAGACGGAGGTGCTGTCCGACTACTATTTCGACCCGACCGTCCACAAGGGGCCGCTGGCCGACCGCAAGGTCGATTCCGGCCGGCCGGTCACGCCCGACGGGCGGGTACTACTCGCGTACCACGCCAAGTCGGACTTCGGCGTCCGCGACCTGAGCGTCTGGTACCGGGTGAACGACGAGGAGTCGGCCCCGGGCCAGCCGTACTGGCGGAAGTTGCCGCTCAAGAGGACGAACGACCCCGGCACGCTCGGGCCGTTCCGCGAAGACCTTGGGGCGTTCGAGAAATCCGGGGCGACCGGGTCGGTCGAGTTCTACCCCGTCCCGTCGCCCAACCCGGAGACGGAACCGGGCGAGTTCCGGGCAGGCGGGCGGTACAATTTCGAGTTGGCGGGGTTGAAGAAGAAGGATGGCGCGTCGCTGGAACCGGGCGACCACCTCTACTTCTACGTGGTGGCAACCGACAAACACCCGGACGCCCTGCGGAATGAGCCGGCCCCGGTCGGCAACGAGCGCGTCTTCCAGCGGGATGTCGCCGTCAAGACGCAGCGGGAGTTCGTGGACTGGGCCATGCAGACGGCGTCGAGTGGCAAGAGGCTGAGGGATCTGGAGAAGTCGCAGCGGGGCGTGTTCGGCCCCGTGAAGGTCGAGAAGTAACAACGTCGCCCGGGTGGCCGGTTTCCGGTTGCAATGGGGTGGCGAAGGTAGAATACTAAAACGATCCCCCGCCCGGGCGGTTCCCCCCGCCCGACCCGCCTCAAGGAGGCCCCATGCCCACGAAGCGTCGCTTGTTCCGGGCCGCCGCAGCCACCCTGCTGACGGCCGGCTTCGCCCCCGCCGCCGCCCCGTCGCCGGTGGCGGGCGACGCGGCGACCCAGCGTGAGGTCCAGAAGCGGGTGCTGGCCGAGGTCGAGCAGACGACCCGGCAGGTGGACACGATCTTCAACGTCCTGGTTTACGAGAAGCTCGACGCGGGGGCCGAGCAGTTGATGCTGTCCGACGTGGCCGGCACCCTCGGCAAGCTGAGCGACGAGCAGATCAAGGCCGTCCTCGGCCACCTCGACGCGGCCGTGGCCGCCCCGGACGAGGCCACCTCCACCGCCGAGCAGAAGGCGGCTTACCAGAAGCACCGGCAGATCGTGTCGTCGCTCCGCGGGCTGCTCGTCAAGCTCGACACCCTCCGCAGCCTCGACGCCGCCGCCGAACGCTTCGCAACCCTCGGCACCAACGAACACGACCTCCACCTCAAGACGCTCGCGAACGGCAAGCTGCCGCGGACGAAGACCGGCCGCAACGTGGTGGACGACCGCGACGAGATCGCCGACGCGCAGGCCGACGTGCGGGCCCAGGTGGACAGCACGTCCAAGCAACTTAACACCCTCCGCGCCCTCCTGACAGCCGAGCAGAAGGAGCGGCTAGACAAGGCCGACGCCGTCGCCCGGACGCGGGCGCTAGCGTCAGAAATGAGCCTGACCTCGCAGTCAGTCCACCAGGGGAGCATGGACGACGCGGCCGAGCGTCAACTGCGGCACGCCAAGGAACTACAAGCGCTGGCCGCCGCCCTCCGCTCGCCGCTCGACAAGCTGGCCGTGCTCAAGGAGGCCCGCGAGAAGCTGGAGCGGGCCGCCCGCGAGCAGACCGACCTGAGCAAGGAGACGGCCGACGCCAAGGACGCGAAGGAGCAAAAGACACCCAAGAAGGGCCCCGACCCGAAGCAGGTCCAGGCCGACCGGCTGGCCGACAAGCAGTCGAAGCTGGAGTTCGACACCCGCGACGTGCGAAGGTTGCTGGAGACGGCCGTCCCCGAGGTCGCCGACCAGCTCAAGCCGGCCGAGTCGGCCATGTGGAAGGCCGAGGACAAGCTCCGCAAGACCGACCCCGAGGCCGCCAAGGCCCCGCAGAAGGACGCCGCCGAGGCCATCCAGAAAGCCCGCGAGGAGATCGACCGCCAGATCGCCAAGGCCGAGCAGGCCAAGACCGACCCGCTGGAGGCCGTGAAGAAGGCCGCCGAGGAGATCGAGAAGCTCATCAAGGACCAGACCGCGGCCGAGAAGAAGGCGGACAAGGCCGACAAGGACGAGGGCAAGCTTGCCGAGGCCGCGAAAGACCAAAAGGACGTGGCCAAGCAGACGGACGACTTCAAGGCCGTGCCGCTGCCGAAGAACGAGGAAGTCACGAAGGCGATCGACAAGGCCGCGGAGGCGATGAAGCAGGCTGCCAAGAAGCTCGACGAGAAGGACGCGGCGAAGGCCAAGCCCGACCAGGCCGAGGCCAAAAAAGCGCTCGAGCAGGCCAAAAAGGCCCTCGACGAGCAGGCCGCGGCAATCGAGAAGCGGCGGGACGACATCGCCAAGCTGGACGAGGCCGCCAAGAAGCTCGACGGGTTGGCCAAGGCCGAGAAGAAGGTCGCCGACGACGCCAACAAGGCCGGCGACCCGAATAAGCCGGACGCCGGGGAAAAGAAGCCCGACGCGGGTGAGAAAAAGCCGGACGGCGACGCCAAGAAGACGGACGACGCCAAGAAGCCCGACACCGGCGACCTGGCGAAAAAGCAGGGCGAGCTGACCCCGCCGACGAAGGACGTGGGCGAGATGGTGAAGGACGCCGCCCCCGAGGCCGCCAAGACCATCGAGGAGGCGACCAAGAACCAGGACAAGGCCAAGGACGACCTCGCTCAAAACAAGCCGATGGACGGGGCCAAGCAGGCCGACGACGCAGCCAAGAAGCTGGAGAAGGCCAAGGAGGAGGTCGCCAAGAAGGCCGACGAACTCAAGGCGAAAGAGATCGGCGACCAGCAGGCCCTTCAGCCGAACAAGGTCGATCCGGCGGCCGCCGCCCAGCAGGTGGCGAAGGCCATCGAGGAGGCCAACAAGGCGGCCGACAAGGCGAACGAGGCCGCCAAGAATCTCGACGCCCCGAAGCCGATGGACGGCGCACAGCCGATGCCGGCGGACGCGAAGAAGGACCTGGCGGAACTCCAGAAGCAGGTCGCCGAGCAGGCCAAGAAGCTCGACCAACCGGAAGCCGCGAAGGCCGCTGACAACGCCGCTAAGGAGCTGGAAAAGGGCAACATCCCGGCCGCCGTCGAGCAACAGAACAAGGCTATCCAAAAGCTGGAGGAGGCCGCCGCGAAGGCCGGCGACAAGCCCATGCCGGCCGGTGAAAAGCCCATGGGCGGCGAGAAGCCCATGCCCGGCGAAGGTCAACCGATGCCGGGCGGTGAGAAACCGGCGGGCGGCGAGAAGCCGATGGCCGGTGAAGGCAAACCGATGGGTGGCGAGAAGCCCATGGGCGGCGAGGGCAAGCCGATGGGCGGCCAGCCGATGCCGGGCGACGCGAAGAACCCGGGCGAACTCGCCAAGGCCCAGGACCAGCTCAAGAAGGCGACCGAAGCCCTTCAGCAATCGCAGCAGGCGACGAACGCGGCCCAGGCGGCCCTCGCCCAGGCCCAGGCGAATGCCCCGATGGCCGTCCAGCAACAGCTTCAGAAGGCGGCCGATAAACTCGGGCAGGCTCAGGGCCAACTTCAGGAGGGCAAGCCGGGCGAGGCCGGGCAAGCCCAGGCCCAGGCGTCTGATCAGTTGGGTGAGGCCCTCAAGGCCCTCAACGCCGCCGCCGAGGCTGCGGGTCAGCAACCGGCCCAGCCGGGCGAGAACCAGACGGCCCAGGCCGGGATGCAACCTGGTCAGCCGGGCCAACCCGGACAGCCGGGGCAGCCTGGTGAGCCGGGGCAGCCAGGGCAGCCGGGCCAACCGGGGAAACCCGGCCAGCCCGGGGCAAAGCCCGGCCAGCCCGGTAAGCCGCAACCGGGGCCGGCTCAGGAGAAGAACGACGGGCAGGCTGAAGGCGACCGCGAGGGGCCGCCGGACTTCAAGAACGCGGCGTCGTCCGGCAAGTCGCAGGACGGCGACGGGAAGTTCATCAAGATGCAGGGCCGCGAGCGGGACAAAGTGCGGCAGAACACCGAGGCCCAGTTCCCGGCCGAGTTCCGCGAACTGATCAAGCAGTACAACATCAACATCAAGAACACGAAGCCGGCCCCCGGCAAGTGAGGCCCACCGGCCACCCCGACACCTACGCCGGAGCCTGCGGGAGCCCCCCGCAGGCTCCGGCCCTTCCCCGCACCACTCGCCTCTCGCCCGGCCGGAGTCATCCCATGCGTCTCGCCGTCGCCGCCCTTGCCCTCGTAGCGGTCCTCGTGCCCGCCCCGTCGCCCGCGGCCGAGAAGGAGTCAAAGGTCAAGCTCGACGAGAAGGGCAAGGAGGCCATCGACAAGGCCCTCAAGTTCCTCAAGGACCAGCAGAACAACGACGGCTCGTGGGGGAACACGGCCGTCACCGGGTTCGCACTTCTGGCCTTCATGTCCAACGGCCACGTCCCGAACCAGGGGCTGTACGGCCCCGAGGTGTCGAAGGGCGTCCGCTACCTGCTCGCTTGCGCCCGCGACGACGGCTACCTCGTCGGCCCCAAGGGCGGCAACATGTACTGCCACGGGATGGCGACGCTGGCGCTCAGTCAGGTCTACGGCATGACCGGCGACGAAGAGGTGAAGAAGATTCTCAAGAAGGCCACCGACCTGATGGAGCGGACGCAGAACAACGAGGGAGGCTGGCGGTACGAGCCCAGCCCGACCGGGGCCGACATCTCGGTCACGATCATGATGGTAATGGCGCTGCGTGGGGCCAAGGACAGCGGCCTCCAGGTGAAGGACGAGACGATGAAGAAGGCCCTGGCGTACATCAACCGCTGTCACGAGCCCCGGTCCGGCGGCTACCGCTACCAGCCGTACTCGCAGGGCCCCGGGTATGCCCGCACGGCGGCCGGCGTGTGCGTCCTCCAACTGTGCGGCGACTACGAGGCGAAGCAGATTGACGCGGCCGTGAAGTACCTCGAAAAGACCGGCGACGACCGCCAGCACTACTGGTACGGCCACTACTACGCGGCCCACGCCCTGCACCAGGTCGGCGGCAAGCTGTGGGAAGAGTACTACGCGCGGATGAAGACGACCCTGCTCCAGAAGCAGAGGCCGACCGGAGAGTGGCGGGAGCAGGCGGAGTTGTCCTACGGGAGCGTCTACCAGACCTCGATCGCGGTGCTGATCCTCTCGGTGCCCACGCACTTCCTGCCCATCTACCAGCGTTGAACTTGAACGGCGGGCGGCCGGCGGCCGATTCACCCCGGCTCTCCGCCGTCCAAAGCGTCGAGCCACACGCGGGCGGCGGCGTCGCTGGGCATCCGCCAGTCTCCGCGGGGGGAGAGGCTGACGGAGCCCACCTTCGGCCCGTCCGGCAGACACGACCGCTTGAATTGGTTGGCGAAAAATCGCGTCAGGAACACCCGCAGACACTTCCGCACGTCGGCCGCCTCGTACCCCTTCTCGAACCTCGCTTGGGCGGCCAGGAACAGCACCTTCTCAGGCGGCAGGCCGAAGCGCAGAACGTGGTACAGGAAGAAGTCGTGCAGCTCGTAGGGTCCAATGGTCCCCTCGGTCGATTGCAGGACTTCGCCGCGGTCGTTCGTCGGCAGCAACTCGGGCGAAATTTCGGTCGCCACCACGTCGAGGAGGGTGCGGCGGGCGTCGCCCGCGAACTCATTCGCGGCAGCCCACCCGACGAGAAACTTGACGAGCGTCTTCGGGATGCTCACGTTCGGGTTGTACATGCTCATGTGGTCGGCGTTGTACGTCGCCCACCCCAGGGCCAGCTCGGACAGGTCGCCGGTGCCGATCACGAACCCGGCGTTCATCAGGAGGCTCGTCCGCACCCTGGCCTGGACGTTCTCGAACACGAGGTCGTGGCGCCCCTCCGGCGGTAGGGCACGGAGCTTCTTCGTGAGCGTCTCGATCGTCAGGCCAGTGAGCGGGATGCCGAACGGGGCGTGACCGAGGGCGCGCATATGATCGACGCACATCGACCGGATGTCGATTTCGCGGGACTGGAGGCCGAGGGCCGCCATCAAACTCAGGGCATTGCCACGCGTCCGGCCGGTGGTGCCGAACCCCGGCATCGTCAGCGCCTTTACCCGCTCGCGCTGCCAGCCCAGGGCGTCGAGCGTCTTGCTCAGCACCAAAAGGGCGAGCGTCGAATCGAGGCCGCCGGAGACGCCGATGGAGACGGCCGCGGGGGTGACGTGCTTCAGCCGGCGGGCGAGGGCCGTGACCTGGGTGTGGAAGATGTCCTCACACCGCTCCTTCAGCGTGGCCGCGTCCTGCGGCACGAACGGGTGGGCGTCGACGAACCGCGCCAACACCGGGGTGCGGGCGGTGACTTCGAGCGCGAACGGGATGCGGCGGAATCGCGGGAGGTCGTTCACTCGCACCCGGCCGTCGTTGAAGCTGGTGGTTTGGACGCGGTCGTGTTGGAGGCGGTCGAGGTCGAGGTCGGCCACGAGCAGACCTCCGTTCTTGAACCTCGGGGACTCGGCGAGCAGCGTGCCGTTCTCGGCCACGAGCGAGTGCCCGCCGAAGACGACGTCGGTCGTCGATTCGCCGAACCCGGCCCCGGCGTAGACGTATCCGGCGACGCAGCGGGCCGACTGTCCGACCACGAGTTGTCGGCGGTACCACGCCTTGCCGATCGTCTCGTTGCTGGCCGACAGGTTCGCCAGCACCGTCGCCCCGGCCCCGGCCTGAAGGGAACTCGGCGGCACCGGCGTCCACAGGTCTTCGCAAATCTCGACGCCGAGGACGAAGTCGGGGAGCGATTCGCAGGCGAACAGCACGTCGGTCCCGAACGGCACGGTCTGCCCGCACACGGTCACGCTCTCGGCCACGGCGTTGCGGGCCGGGCTGAAGTAGCGGGCGTCGTAGAACTCCTTGTAGTTCGGCAGGTACGTCTTCGGCACGACGCCGAGCAGCCGGCCGGCGTGAACGACGGCGGCGCAGTTGAAGAGTTGCCCGCCCACAACCAGCGGTAGCCCTACGACGGCGACCCCGCGGAAGACGCCGGCCGACTTCGACACCACGGCGGCCAGCGCCTTCTCGGCGGCCCTCTGGAGCGTGAGGTCGTGGAACAGGTCGTGGCAGGTGTACCCGGTCAGTCCCGTCTCGGGAAATACGACGAGGTTTACGCCCTTTGCGTCCGCCTCGCCCAGGAGTTCGAGGGTGCGGTCGGCGTTGAACGGGGCGTCGGCCAGCCGGAGTTCCGGCGTGGCGGCCGCGACGCGGAGGAAGCCGAAGGTGTTCATGACGTGATTGTATGCCCGGACGGTGGCGGTTGGCGGCGCCCCAACCGCCCGCGGGCCGCCGCCACCTCGTTCGCCCGCATCGCCTGAAACCGCCGCAGGTAGTCGCCGACGAGCGGGGACGGCTCCCACTTGGCGTAGCGGTCCCACGTCCGGTCGGCACGGGCGGCTTGTTCGAAGAACGACTCGCGGTAGACCACCCGGCCGGCGTCCACGAGTTTCACGAACAGCGGATCGCCGTCGATCGTCTCCGAGGCGTCGGCCACGACGAGGGTGTCTCCGCGGGCGAAGACGCGGACGGTGCCGGGGATCGTCTCCTTGCCCGGGGAGTTGGAAAACTTGACGTTCGGCCGGCCGGCGGTGGCCGTCCGCTTGAACGCGGCGGAAACGGTGTCGCGGTGGACCAGCTTCCACCAGTACCCGCCGGCCCCGGGGAAGAGCATCGTCGGCTCCTCGCCGGTCTCGGCGCGGAACACGTCGTACACCCGCCTCACCGCCTCGGGCGAGACCTCGTCCTCGAACACGATCAGCCGGGGGGTGACGCCGGCCGCCCGGATTTGCTCGAAGTAGAGGACGCACTGGGAGGCGATGTCGCCGCTGTCCACCCGCACGCCGACGCGGTCCGTCTCCGGGTGGGCGCGGATCACCCGCAGGGCGTTCTCCAGGCCGACCGTCTCGGCGTCCACGAGGTCGCACAGGAGCGACGCCGTGCCCATCCGCGAGACGAAGCGGTCCATCATCTCGTACTCGGCGTCGGCGAGGGTCCGGTCGAGCGTCTGGGCGGCGCACATCATCTCGTGGCCGATGGTGCCGATCGAGCGGAACAGTTCGGGGTACAGGAACTCGGCCGTGTCGTTCGACGTGAGCTGCGTCTCCGGGCGGCGGTCGGAGCCCTCGCCGCCCCCGCCGCCGACGTAGCGGGCGAGCAGGAGGATCAGGTTGCACACCTCGACCGGGGCCGACCGCAAGCCGAACTCGGCGTCCCGCGGGGTGGCCAGCTTCATGAGCCGGGCCTTCGTCGCCTGGATGACCGGGGCGAAGTACCGGCACATGGCCGGCTCCAGGTACGACACCGCCCCGCCCACACCCTCGAACGAGAGGGCCGGGACGCCGGCGAGGAACGTCTGCCCGCCGGGGAAGCCCCACACGTCGACCGGCAGGTGAATGTCCTCCCCCGGGGCGGCGGCGAGGACGGCGTCCCACAGCTCATCGGGGAACGCCCGGACGTTCGCCCTCTCCCGGCACCAGCGGCGGGACAGTTCGATGTCACTCCGCCTGAGCGGCCGGTGGAACCACTGGGCGAGCATCGCTTCGTGGCCGGCCATGATGAGGCGGTTGCCGGCCCCCGGCTCGGGCAGGCCGCGGCGGAAGGTGAGGGTGTACGCGGCCGGGGCGAGGGCCACGTCGGGGACGGCCGCCCACATCGTCCGCTTGTAGGTGTCGGTGCCGCCGGTCCACCCGCCGAGGAGGAACAGGCGGCCGAAGAACTCGTCCCGCATGGCCGCCCGCTTGGCGGCGAAGGGGTCGGGGGCGTCGTCGGGCATGGTGCGGTCACTCGCTCCGGAACAGCAGCCACCACGCGCAGCCGGCGAACGCCACCACCCCGGCGGCGGCCAACGAGCCGAGGAACACGAACTGCTTGGTGGCCGGCGGCAGCGGCGGCTTGCCCTCGGCCCGGGCGGTCTTACGCAGGTGGTGGTAATCGACCCCGACGATGAACAGCAACGCCCCGGCGACCACGAAGTCGGCCGCGGCCAGGGCCATCACCACCGCCAGCGTCGTGGTCATGAGTCCTCGTCGATCCGGAGCGAGGCGCAAACGGCCCGCAGCACCGGCTCGTTCTTGTCGCGGTCGAACTCGCTCACCTGGCTCATCACGAGCAGCACCCCGGACTCCGTCTCCAGGCAGCGGACGCGGCAGGCGATCGGCGTGTCCACGGTCATGAAGTCGACGTTGTACCCGACCGCAGGCCGGCCCGCCAGTGAATCCACGACCGCCTCGGCGTCGAGTTCCTGGTAGTCGCCGCGGAGGGCGGCGAGGGTCAGGTCGGCCAGCTCGCCCGGGTCGTCGGCGTCGCCCCGCAGGCTCACGAGGAGGAACGCCGTCTCCGGGCTCTGTACGGCCACCGTCCACCCGTCGGCCGCGTCGTCCGCCTCCGCCGACCACGTGCCCGGGAACTGGAAGCGGACGCCGGACCGCTCGAACGTCTCGACCACGACCCTTCTCCCGTTACAAACCTTCCCGCGTCTCGGCGGCGAGCCGCGCCACCACCGGCCGGAGGTCGCCGCCGCTCGCCTTGTGGCACCTCAACTGGCGGTCGGCACTCGAGCCGTTGTCGAGAATGGTGTACGCGTACTCGACCTCCTTGCGACTGCCGAGTTCGTCGATCACGTCGCGCAGGAACCAGTCGATCAGCTCGCGGATCAGTTCGCGGGCCGGCTTCTCCTGTTGCTTGCCGAAGTCGATCAGTTGGCCGTCGAGGCCGTAGCGGACGGCCCGCCACTTGTTCTCGGCGATCAGTTCGGTGGGGTACGAGCGGAACGTCAGGTTGTCCCGCCGGAGCTTCCAGAGCTTGGCGATCACGGCCTGGAAGATGGCGGCGATGCACACCGCCTCGTCCACGCGCGTGCAGACGTCGCAGATGCGGAATTCGAGCGTCGGGTACTTCCAGTTCGGCCGCACGTCGTACCAGATCTTCGTCCCGTCGGGCACGCAGCGGGTGAGCGTCATCGTGCTCACCATCCCCTCGTACTCGGACCACGACGCGAACCGCGGCGGCAGACCGGTACGGGGGAAGTTCTGGAACACGATCGAACGGTACGACTTCAGCCCGGTGTCGCGGCCGGACCAGAACGGCGAACTCGTGGACAGGCAGAGGACGTGGGGGAGGAAGTACCGGGCCACGTTCATGCAGTCGATGAGGAAGTCCTTGTCCTCGACGGCGACGTGGACGTGGGTGCCGAACACGAGCGACTGGCGGGCCACGTCCTGCATGTCGTGCTGGATGCCGAGGTACCGCTCGGACGGCGTGATCTCCTGGGCCTCCCACGCCGAGAACGGGTGGGTGCCGGCCGCCACGATGGCCAGCCCGTGCCGCCCGGCGATGTCGACGGCGTGTCGGCGGAGCTTCACCAACTCGGCCCGCAACTCGACCGGCGTCTTGCACACCCCCGTGCCGATCTCGACCTGGGAGCGGTGGAGTTCGGGCTTCAGCTCGCCGCCGGCTTCGGCCTTCTTGTCGCCGAGCAACTCCTCGATGGCCGGCTTCAACTCGCCGGTGGCCGGGTCGATGAGCTGGTACTCCTCCTCAATGCCGATGGTCAGCGACGGTGCTTGCATGCGAACCCCCGGTGGTCGTATTCGCATTGTACGGGCGGCACCCTCACCGGGGTTCCACCAGCACCGTCGGCACCGCCGACCCGCCGCCGGCCGTGACGCTCACCAGCGGCCCGGTCGAGAGCCGCGTGAGGCAGCCGTGGACGTGGGCCCCGAAGGCCACGAACGGGTCGGTGTCCACCGTGCGGTCGGACAGTTCCAGCCGGCCGTCGCGGAAGACGGGGTACGGCTCGACGGGCGTCGGCACCCGCTCCTGGACGACGTGCGGGGCGAACAGCGCGGCCCGCACGCCGGCCTCCCACTCGCCCGCGTCCACCGTCCACCCGAGGACGATGCCGTGCCCGCCGTAGTCGTCGTTCGGCTTCAGTACCAGCCGGTCGCGGTTGGCCAGTACGAACGGGACGAGGTCGATGGGGCGGCCGTCGAACGTGGTCCGCCGCTCCTCCACGACCCGCGTCCAGGGTACGTGGGCCGCGACGGCTTCGCGCTGGCCGGGGGTGAAGAGGGCCGCGTTCCGCTCGTCGCTCAGGACGGCGAGGCTCGCCTTCTTGAACAGCACCTTGCAGCGGAACGGGTTGACCATGCACGCCGCCCCGTCGCGCACGGCCCGGATTACCGGGTGGTCGAGCCCCCCGCGTTCGACCAACTCGCCGAGCAGCACCCGCTTGTAGACGAGGTTGATGGAGAAGTCGCCGGCCCGCAGCGTCCTCCCGTCGTACTCGACCTCGCGGGGATCGACGAACCGGGCCTCGATGCCGATGGCGGCCAGGCAGCGGGCGAACAGGATGAACTCGCCGAAGGTGGGCACCTCCCGCCAGTCGAGGATCGCCACCCGCGGCGGGTCGGCCGTGCGGTTCTTCCATTTGCGGTAGGCCCCGAGGAGGGCGTACACCACCCCCTGCTGGGCCGGGAGCGGCTGGACGTTGTAGTCCCTCTGAAACTCCTGGAACACCGGAAGCCCGGCGAACACCTCGTACAGGGCGTCCGAGTAACCCGCCCCGGCCGGCGTCTCGGCGTTGAACTCGGTGACGCGGAACCCGCCGTCGGGGGTGAAGAAGGCGTCGAGCCGGCTGGTGGGGGCGTACCCGTCGTAACCGGGGTCGATCGCCAACAGTTCCTCCTCCCACCCCGCGAGGCGGAACTGGCGGCGGAACATGGGGTCGACCACGGCCCGGTCGTGGGCCGCCCGGAAGGCGGGGAGGAGGAGCTTGATCCGGTCGTGGAGGAAGCGGTACTGGGCGGGCGTGAGGAACCGCGGGCGGAGGACTGTGCAGAGCGGGCGGTCGTTGAAGAACAGACCGTGTCGCCGCAGCCCGTCGTCGAGGGCGGCCTGCGAGTCGGCCGCGAGCGACCCGCCGGCCGCGAGCAGGTCGTGGTACGCGGCGGCCGGGTCGGGGTCGTTCACGCCTTGGTCCCGTTCGCCGCCTCGACGAACGCCGTGAACAGCCGCCGCATCGCCGGCTGCTCGTCGGTCAGTTCCTCGGGGTGCCACTGGACGCCGACGACGTACCGGCCGTTCGTCCCCTCCACCGCCTCGATGATGCCGTCGGGGGCGTAGGCCGTGGGAGCCAGGCCGGGGGCCAGGTCCTTGATCGCCTGGTGGTGCATGCTGTTGACCGACGCCACGCCCCCGCCCAGCACCCCGGCCAGCCGCGACCCGGCCGTCACCGTGATGTCGTGGGTGACGAGCGCCCGGCTCGGCTGCGTGGCCGTCGGGAAGTAGTCGTGCTTGAGGGCCGCCGGCACCTGCGATGCTACGTCCTGGTAGAGCGTGCCGCCGAGTGAGACGTTGAGGAGTTGCATCCCCCGGCAGACGGCGAACACGGGCAGGTCTCGCCCCCGGGCGAGATTGAGCATGGCGAGTTCGACCGTGTCGCGGGCCGGGTCGGGCGTCCCGCAAACCGGCAGCCGGTCCTCGCGGTAGCGGCTCGGGTCCACGTCCACCCCGCCGGTGAGGAAAACGCCGTCGAGGCGGTCGGCGATCTCGGCCGTCGTCTCCGGGTCGTCGGGCATGAGCGGCACCACCCACGGCACGGCCCCGGCCGCTTTCAGGACGTGGACGTACCGCTGGCCGAGGAGCCAGCACGGCGGACGCTCGCCGGGGATGGCCGGCAGGGTCTGCATGATCATCCCGATAACCGGCCGTCGGCTCATGGGCGGTCCTCCCCCGGTAGTTTACGAGGCCGCACGGGAGCGCGGCCGGGAGAGTGTGCCCGCCATGGTACCCGGGGCCGGCGGCCCGCGTCCACGCTCAGGGCGTCACGCGCGCGTAAAGAATGGCCCCCTGCCCCCGGGCGACCTCCCGCCAGCGTGGGGAGGTGGAGAAGTACGCTTCCAAGCCCGTCATTTCCTTCCGGCGTTGCACGACGGCCCGCTCGAAGTGGTAATCAGCGTGCCACTTTTCCAGCGTCTTGTCGGGTTCGCCCTCACCTTCCGGCGGCATTCCGGAAAGCTCGGCGTACTTCTTGATCCAGGCATCCCCGTACAGCTCGCAGCGGTCATCCATGAAAATCTTGAGCGACGGGGCGTAAAAGATCAGGTAGCCGCCGAGGTTGGCGTCGTTGAAGATCGGTGTACCCGGCGGCACCGACGCGGCGTAGGACGCCACCGCGTCGTTCAGATCGACGGGGGTGAACTCGGGGTTCAGACCCGCCCACCCGCGTCCCACGACCGGAGCCGTTACGCCGCCGACTTGCAACCCGAACACCAGCAACACTGCCGCGATCGGGACGACGAACGTGGCCCACCCGAAGGGCGACCCCGCGGCGTCGGATTCGGGGTCGGCAACGAGGGAGTCGCCGTGCCGCTTGAGTAAGCGGTGCCAAATGGTGTGCGGCCAGAAATCGACCGCCGCGACCGCCGCCGTGACCGCGAAAAGCGGCCCCTGGCGGATGCTCTGGAACGTGAGCCCGAACCAGACCAGCGGAAGGAGCCAGCTCACCCGCGGCCGAGCGGGCAGCACGCCCGCGAGCAACACTAGGTACGCCGCCCCGACCGCGAGCACGACCTGGTCCGGGGCCTTCGCCGGGTCGAGCGGCATGTGTTCGCTGACGAACTGCTTCAACACCGGCGAGCCGACGAGCTTCGACCACGTCCGGAGCATCTCCAGCCCGAACGGGTTCACCAAAGGGGTCAGCCCGCAGGCGACCACGACGGTAATGAGCAGGCCGGCGGTCCGCCACGAGCGGATCGGCGTGTCCGGGTCGGGTCCGCGGGCCACCAGAAACCACGCCGTCCACCCTGCTACCGCCAGGCCGAGCGTCACGACGCCGCCGAGGACGCCGCCGTGCAGGTTCGTCCACACGACGAACAGCGGTACGAGCCACGCCAGCCGCGAGAGCCCCGCCCTTCCCCGCTCGAAGTCGATGAGGCACGCCGTCGTCCACGCCAGCAGCGCTATGGTGAACATGTGCGGGCGGACGAAGTAGTGGAACGCCCCAGCCGCGAGGAACCCGCCGGCGACCACACCGGCCAGCAGCGGCTTCATCCCGCCGCGGAGTGCCCGCGCGAAAATCCAGGCGTAAAGGCCCGCGACGCCAGCGGCGAAGCCGAGCAGCATTGTGTCGAAGCCGCCGGCCCGGTAGCCGAGGGCCATCAGCACCTCGGCCCCCCACTGCTGGGGAATCCAGGTCTGCCCGGCGAACGTGAAAGTAAACGGGTCGGTCCACGTGAAGCCGCGGTCGAGGACGATCTCGCCGACGCGGACGTGCCAGAGCGCCCCCGGGTCGTAGAACGCCCGCTCGCGGAAGAGGGCCAGCAGCACGACCAACAAAACGAGGAAGAACACGACGGGCGGCGCGAAGAGCCGGCGGGTCACGGGCGGGCCTCCGCGTGGGGGTCGGGCGGACGCCGAAGGGTAGGACGGGTTGCGGCCGCCGGCACGTCAGCCGAGGCGGACGCGGACGATTTTCCGCCCGAGCCGCACCACCAGCCCATCGGCCACCGGCACCCACGCCCGACCGTCGGCCGGCTTGGTGCGGTCTGGGCCGTAGTTGAACGCCCCCTCGTCCACCTTCCGCTTCGCCTCCTTGTTGCTCTCCGCGAGCCTCGCCAGCACCACGAGGCGGACCGCCGGCACTTCCCCGCCGACGACCTCGGCCGCGGGGATCGTCACCTCCGGCATCTGGTCCGGGTCGCCCTTCTCCTCGAACTGCTTCCGCCAGTCGGCCAGCACCTCGGCCGCGGCGTCGGTCCCGTGGTAGAAGGAGACGATGTCTGCACCGAGCGCCTTCTTGGCCTCGTTCGGCTTGCCCGCGAGGAGCGTCTCGATCTCGGCCGGCGGCCGGTCGGTGAGCAGTTCGAACCACTCACGCATCAGTCCGTCGGGTATCCGCATCGTCTTGCCGAACTGCTCCTTCGCCGGCTCGGCCACGCCGACATAATTGCCTACGCTCTTGCCCATCTTCTTCTCGCCGTCGGTGCCGCGGAGGATCGGCATCGTCAGGCACACCTGCGGCTCCTGCCCGGCATCCCGCTGGAGGTCGCGGCCGACCATCAGGTTGAACAACTGCTCCGTCCCGCCGAGTTCCACGTCCGCCCGGATTTCGACGCTGTCGTGCCCCTGCATCAGCGGGTACAAGCACTCGTGGAGGTAGATCGGGACCGACGGGTCGGCGCGGAACCGCTTGCTGAAGTCGTCCCGCTCCAGCATCCGCTGCACCGTCGTCCGGCTGAGCAACTTCAGCACGTCGGTGAAGCCCCACTTGCCGAACCAGTCGCCGTTGGGCCGCACCTCGGCCTTCGTGATGTCGATGACGGTGGCGATCTGCTTCAGGTACGTCCCGGCGTTCGCCTCGATCTGCTCGGGGGTCAGCCCCTTGCGGGCCTCGTCGCGGCCGCTCGGGTCGCCGACTGCCGCCGTGGCCGTGCCGATGATGAGGACCGGAGTGTGCCCGAGGGCTTGAAATTGCCGCAGCTTCCGCAGGGGGACGGTGTGCCCGAGGTGAACGTCGAACCCGGTCGGGTCGATGCCGTACTTCACCCGCAGCGGCGTCCCCGTCTCGAAGGAGCGGGTGAGCTTCTTGCGGAGGTCGGCCACCGTCTCCGTCTGGGCGGCCCCGCGGAGGATCGTCGTGAGCTGGTCCTCGACCGGGGGGAACGTCGGCATCGTCGCCTCAGTTGTAGAACTGGAACTTGCCCACCGCCTCGAAGGCGTGCGGGATGTGGTGGAAGGTCGGCGACTTCGCGGCCGGCGGCCAGCTCACGGCCAGCACGTCGAAGCGGACGGCGACGCGGCCCAGGAGCCGGCGGCGGGTGAGGAAACGCAGAGCCGCCTCGGTGAGCCTCCGCTGTTTGGCGAGGTCCACCGAGGCGGCGGCGCGGTCCAGGTCGTCCCCGGCGGTCGAGCGGACCTCGACCACCACCAGCGTCCGCCCGTCGAGGGCGAGCAGGTCGATCTCGCCCCGGCGGTCCTGCTCGTTGACGGCCACGATCCTGTAACCGCGTGCCCGCAGGAAGCGGGCGGCGGCCCGCTCGGACCGGCGGCCGAACCACCGCCGCCACCACGGCCACCGGCTGAACCCGCCGGGCGGCGGGTTCGACGGCTCGGGCGGCCGGGCCACGTTACTTCTTGGCCGCGGCGGCTTCCTTGCGGGCCTTCTTCTTCTGGGCCGACTTGCTCTCGCCGCCGCTCGCGGCGGCCGCCTTCGCGGCCTCCTGGGCCAGCCGGGCGCTCTCCTTCGCCGACGCCACGATGGCCGCGTCGAGACCGCCCTGCCGCTTGGTGTCTTCCTTGATCTTGGTCGCCTTGCCGACCCGGTCGCGGAGGTAGTACAGCTTGGCCCGGCGGACCAACCCGGCCTTTTTCACCACGATCTTGGCGATGCGGGTGCTGTGCAGCGGGAAGATGCGTTCGACGCCCTCCCCCTGCACCGTCCGGCGGACCGTGACGGTCTCGCGGATGCCGCCGTTGTGGCGGGCGATCACGTCCCCCTCGAACACCTGGAGCCGCTCCTTGGCCCCGTCCAGCAACCGCTGGTGGACCTCGATGCGGTCGCCGACGTGGAACTCCGGCACGTCGCTCTTCGTGTTGGCGGCCTCGACCAGCGCCACGAATTTGCTCAGCATGACCCACCCTCGCTTTCGCCGCGGCCGGGCCGCGATTCCCGTCGTTAGTCTGGTTCGCCGCGACTCCGCGCGTCCGATCGTTCCCGCCGCCACGCCGCGACGGCCTTGTGATTCCCGCCCAGCAACACCTCGGGGACGGGTAGCCCCCGGAACTCCCGCGGCCGGGTGTACTGCGGGTACTCCAGCCGGCCGGGCTCGCTGTGCGACTCGTCCACCGCGCTCTGCTCGTCGCCGAGCACGCCGGGGATGAGCCGGATGACGGCGTCGATGACCACCATCGCCGGGACTTCGCCGCCGTTGCACACGAAGTCGCCGACCGAAATCTCTCGCGGTCTGAGCACCTGCCGCACGCGGTCGTCGAACCCCTCGTACCTTCCGCAGAGCAGCAACAGCCGGGGTTCGGCCGCCAGTTCTTCCACCACCCGCTGCGTCAACCGCTCACCGGCGGGGGTGAGCATCACCAGCGTGCCCGCCGGGTCCGCTTTCTCCCTCACCGCTTCGACGCAATCGACCACCGGGCCTGGCATCATCACCATGCCGGGGCCCCCGCCGAAGGGCCGGTCATCCACCCGCTGGTGCTTGTCGGTCGCCCAGTCGCGGATGTTCCACAGGTGGACGCCGACGAGCCCGCCCTCGATGGCGATCTTCAGGAGGCTCTGGGAGACGTACCCCGCGAACAGGTCGGGGAAGAGCGTCAGCACGTCGAACCGGATCGTCCGCCCGGGGGTGGCTGCCGGTTCGTCGGGCACGGCTCGGGTCCCGGTTAGCCGTTGGCGGCCGGCGCGGTCGCGGCCGGCGGGTTGGCCTTGGCGGCGGCCTTCTCGGCCTCCTTCGCCTCCCACTTCGTCATGAACTTCTTGAAGATCGCGGCGCAGTGTTCGCTCGGCAGCGCCCCGACGCTCTGCCAGTACTTGATCCGCGACGGGATGAGCGTGACCCGCTCCTCCTTGTTGGCGACGTGCGGGTCGTAGGTGCCGAGCTCCTCGATGGCCCGCCCGTCCCGCGGCTGGCGGCCGTCGATGGCCACGATCCGGTAGTAGTGCCGGTGCTTCCGGCCCATCTGCTTCATTCGAATGCGCACGGCCACGGTAATGCCCCTCGCCACGGAACGCCAGTGATTCGAAATTGTAGCGACGGGCCGAGAATCGGCCACGCGGGGCTGGCGAAAATCGGGCGACCGATCGTTCCGAACAGGAACGCACGGGCGAAAGCCCACCGACGGCCATCGGTGGGCTTGGGGCTACCGCTTCTTCTTTTTCTTCTTCCGCTCGTCGGCCCGTTGCTTGGCGCTCTTGCGGCTCCCGGTGTCGCCCTTGAGCTTCATCGCGTCCATTCCGCCGGGCATGAACGCCCCCGCCTTGCCGAGCCCCGTCACCATCTTGAGCCGCTGCCAGGTGGACATTTCGGACATCTGCTTCATCAACGCCCGCACCTGGTCGAACTGGTTGAGGAACTGCTTGACCTCGTGCGGCTGGACCCCGGCCCCGGCCGCGATCCGCCGGCGGCGGCTGTTGTCGATCAGGTCGGGGTTGGCCTTCTCCTTCTTCGTCATCGAGTCGATCATCCCCTGCACCCGCTTCAGGGCGGCCTCGGGGTCTTCCCCCTCGGGGATCATCTCGCTCATTCCCGGCATCCGGCCGATGAGGTCTTTCATCCCCATCTTGGCGATCATCTGGAACTGCTGGCGGAACTGGTCGAGGGTGAAGCTCCCCTTCTTGAGCGCCTCCTGTTGCTTGAGCATCTCCTCCTGGGAGATCGACTGTTGGGCGGCGGCGATCTTCTCGACCACGCCCATCAGGTCGCCCTGGCCCATGATGCGGCCGGCCATCCGCTCGGGGACGAAGTCTTCGAGCTTGTCGATCTTCTCGCCGACGCCGATGAACTTGATCGGCACGCCGGTCACGGACTTGATCGAGATGGCCGCCCCGCCGCGGGCGTCGCCGTCGAGCTTGGTGAGGATGCAGGCGTTGAGTTCGAGGGCGTCGTTGAACGCCTTCGCCACGTTCGCCGCCTCCTGCCCGATCATGGCATCGACGACGAGGTACGCCTCGTCCGGCCGCACCAGCTTGTCGATCTGCTTCAGCTCGTTCATCAACTCGTCGTCGATCTGCAACCGGCCGGCGGTGTCGAGGATGACGATGTCGCAGAGCGTCCGCTTGGCCTGTTCGACGGCCTTCTTGCAAACTTCTACCGGCGTCGTCGGCTCGCTGAAGACGGGCACGCCGATCTGGGCCCCGAGCGTCTGGAGCTGCTCAACGGCCCCCGGCCGCTGAAGGTCGGCGGCGGCCAGCAGCGGCTTGCGGCCGCGGTCCTTGAGCGTGAGCGCGAGCTTGGCCGCGGTGGTCGTCTTGCCCGACCCCTGGAGGCCGCAGAGCATGAGGACGACGGGGCGGTCCGCCCGCTGGGGAATTTTGTGATCGACCGGCCCCATCAGCTGCGTCAGCTCGTCGTAGACGATCTTGACGATCTGCTCACTGGGGTCGACGCGGGCCAGCACGTCCTGGCCGACGGCCCGCTCCTCCACCCGTTTGATGAAGTCGGTGGCGACGGTGTAGTTCACGTCGGCGTCGAGGAACGCCTTGCGGACTTCCTTCAAGCCGTCGCGGATGTTGTCGGCGGTGAGCCGGCCGCGGCCGCGGAGCTTCTTGAGGGCGTCGCCCAGGCTGCGGGTAATCCCGTCGAACATGCGGCACCGTGAGGGGGGTCAAAATCGCGGCCGGCCAACATCCTTACACTAAGACAACGCCCGCCCGGCCGCAACGGGACCGTAAGGTCGCGGGTTCTCGCTTGTAGGGTGGGTTGAGGCCGGCTCCGGGGCCGAAGCCCACGTGAACCCCGCACG
>JANPKP010000637.1:0-6643 GCA_031426095.1 Gemmataceae bacterium | reverse complement strand
AGACGTTCGGCGACGCGTACCCGCTGTTCGTGGTGTCGGCGGAGCAGGGGACGGGGCTGGAGGAGTTGCGGAAGGCGTTCTACGACCGCCTCGGCGTGATGCGGATTTACACCAAGCAGCCGGGCAAGCCGGCCGACACCGGGAGCCCGTTCACCTGCCCCGTAGGCAGCACGGTGAGCGAGTTCGCCGGGCACGTTCACAAGGACTTCGAGGACGGGCTCAAGACGGCCCGCGTCTGGGGCAGCGGGGCGTTCGACGGCCAGACGGTCGGCCGCGACCACGTCCTGCGGGACAAGGACGTGGTCGAGCTGCACACGTGAGCGGCGTGGTTTCGTAGGGTGGTCGAGTCATCGAGGCCCGCGTAGAGGGCATCCGCCGCGGGCCTCGGCCCAAAAGCTGGCCTAAACCCAATGCCCCTCAGTTAAGCACAACGACTGCCTCCCGGAAGGCCTTCGTCGGCTGGGGCGGGTGAAGATGCTCGGCCCGCTTCTTCCCCCAGTTGGACACCTTCCGCTTGACCACCCGCGGATACCACCGCTCCCGCCGCGGCCTCAGCCGCTGCCGGCGAACTTCCCGGAGGAGGTCCCGATACCACTCGGCCGCCGGCACCCCGGGCGACTCCGGCAGCCGGCACCACACCAGCCGGAGGGTTCCGGTGAAAGACACCCGGTTCGGGTCCACGCCGGCGACGGCGGCCGCGTCGTGGATCACCCGCCGGATCGGGTAGTACGCCAGCACCAACCCATACACCTCCTGGACCACACCGGCCGGGGTCTTGCTCCGGATCGGCACGTCCCGCCCGCTCAGGTGGGTCTTCAACTCGTCGAACGCCAGCTCCTGCTCCCACCGCTCGTGGTACACGACCGGGGCGTCGGCCGCGGGCAGGTCCGCGGGGTTGAGGGGATCGGTCAGCAGCCGGTTCCGCCGCCCGCACCCGGGCCGGTGCGGGTCGTCATGCGTGTACTCGACCACCCGCACCTCCACCCCCCCGCGGGCCGCCGCCCGGTCGGCCGGGGGCGGGTACAGGGCGGCCAGGTAGGACCCGTCGCCGAGCCGCCGGGTCGGGGCGAGGACGGCGTTGGCCGGGACCCGGGCGAGCAGGTGGGCCCCCGCCCGCAGCACCCGCTCGGCCAAGGCAAACCCGAAGAACCCGCGGTCCCACAGCAGGAGCATGCCGGGGCCGAGCCGGTCGAGCAGCGGCCCGGCCATCACCCGCTCGCCCCGTCGCCCGGGCTTGATGACCAGCCCGCAGATGGCCCGCGTCCCGAGTTCGCACAGGGCCAGCAACCGGACCTAGGGGAACGCCCCGCCGGCCCGGGCGGTCCGCGGGCGGCCGAAGGCCCGGGCGCTGGCCGGGGTGTCGGGCAGGTCGAGTGTGGTCCCGTCGAGCCCCATCAGCCGCCACCCGCGGTACGTCGCCCCGGCCGTCTGGTGGGTGGCCATCGGTCGGGCAGCGGCGTCGAACGGGTGCCGCATCGGCGGGACGCCGAGCCGGTCCCGGGCTTGGCAGAAGGCCGACTCGACCGGGTCCGGGGCGTCGCCCCCGGGGTGCAACGCGGGCACAGGAGCACAGCCCGCGGCCCGGGTCGCCCGGTTTCCAGTCGCTCCGGAGCGGCCGACCCTCGGTGAGCAAAAGGCTGACGTTGTGCGAGTGGCGGACGTGGGCGGTCAGGGCGGCCACCTTGCTGCGAGAGTAGGCGTCGGCACGGGCTGCGACGCGACGACGGTTCAGCGTGAAGCCCGGGAGTTGTTCGCGGCGAGCCTCGGTCGCCCGCTCGGAGCTCACGCCCCACCTTCGGGGTTCCTGCCGGGCCGCGGGGCGAAATCGGCGGTGGGGGCGTGGCGGCCGGACATGCACCCGATCATCGGCGGGCGGGGCATGGACGATCAAGGTTGGTAGCGGGCGGCGAGGCTACAGGGCAATCGTTCGGCGTCGGCGGGGGTTACTCCATCGGCAATCCATCGGGCCGCGGGCGGTCACCGCGTGGCGGGGGTGGTAAAGGGCCGTTTGGTCGTCGGCGGAAGCGGAGTCAGTGGACGGGGGCGGACCGGGGCGGTCGTCTTCGTCCCCGTCAGTCCGAACGGGCTCGGCGGGTTCGCCGCGCCGATGACGCCGGGGATCACGTCGCCCGGCTTCGGGTTCTGGGTGTTCGTCGTTGTCTTCCCGCCGCCCCCGCTGCCGCTCGACGGGGCTTCGAGGCCGACCGTCCCGGGCTTCGCCGGCGGCGGCTTGGTGCCCCCGCCCGTTACCACCGCTCCGGGGTTCGCCGGCGGGACGGCCACGGGGGTCGCCTTGCCGGAGGTGTCGAGGCCCACCGTCCCGGGGGTCGCGGGCGGGGGCGCGGCCGGCTTGGCCGGGGGCGCGGCCGGCTTGGGCGGGGGCGTCGTGGGCAGTTTCGGGAACTTGATCTTATCCCTGAACCCGAACTGGGCGGCGGCGTCGGGGGCGGGCACCAGGAGGGCGGCCGCAGCGAGGGCGAGGGCGAGCGGGCGGAACACGGGCGGGCTCCGTTGGGGTGGTGGGCGGGGCCGGCGTGGCAGGCCGGCGGACCGCTCCGGTGGCTCAAAGCATCCCAACTTTACCCGGGCGTTGATTCCGGTGCAAGCGTCTACCGCGGCCGGCCGCCGCGGACTTGGGGGCGGCGTTGGGGGAGGCGGACGTGAAGGGGCGAGTCGGTTTGGCCGGCGGCGACGGGGCCGAGTGGATAGCGGCTTTTGCGGGCCGTCGGGTGGCGGGGTAAGGGCCCCGCGTGGCAGGCCATGAACTCGCGGAGGGAGGCCAGCGTGGCCCGGGACTCGGCGTTCACCTGGCGTGTCTCCTCGGCCGCCGCCCGCATCTCCTCGGCCGCCCGCCGAGCGTCCTCGGTCGCCGCCCGCAGCAGCTCGGCGTCCTCCCGCCCCCACTCGTCCCTATCGCGGCCGCCCTCGGCCGCCTCCCGGCCGGCCTCCGCGGCGTTCCGGATGACCTCGGCCCCGGCCCGCGTCTCCTCGGCGACCTCACGGTCCTCCTCCCGGGCCCGCCCGTCCCCGCCCGCCACTTGACTCCGCCCGCTCATGACCGTCCCCCACCCCCCAGGGTGTCCTCAACACGGGGATATTCTCACCGCCGGCGGAGACCACGGGAAGGCCACTCGGGCGGGCAGGCGGGTTTCCGCTACTGAGCTTCGGCGGCGGGGCGGGGCGTTGTGCTCACACAGGTTCCCACCGGAGGTGGCTGGGGGAAGGCATGATGGGGATCTGGGCAGCAGGTGCGGCGGCATGAACGGCGGAAGGGCGATGGGCCACGGGGCGGGTCGGAATGTGCATTCCGACCCGCCCCGTGGCGTTTTGCCGACGCGGCTCGTATCAGCCCGTCTCTTTCCCGGCCCGCCGGCGGCGGACGAAGTTCACCAGCCCGAACCCGCCGGCCGCCAGCCCGAACACCATCCCCGGCTCCGGGATCGGTGCCACGGTCGTGGCCGTGAAGTTCAGGTACGCCACCCCGCCGCTCGTCGACAGGTTGATGTCGCTCGACGTGAACCCGAACGTGTTAAATGTCGGGGTCGACGGCAGCGTCAGCGTACTCCCGCTCGCCTGCTGGGCGACGGCGTAGCTATAGAACTGCCCCTCAACCAACCCCGCGTTGGACCCGTCGACCGCGATGGTCATGGTACTGGCGAATGACAGGGTGCCGGTGCCGGACGCGAGGAGGTAGTTGTTGAACGTCGGCGTCGTCGGCGTCACGCCGGAGCTGAACCCGGTTCCGGTGTTCGCGTTCGTCGCGTTGCCGGCCCCGCCGGTCAGGACGACCCCCAGGGTCGATCCAGCGTTGAACGTCGTGGTGCTGGAGTTCGTGAACGTGCCACCGGCGGAAGCCGTGCCGACGCCCGTCCCGGCCCGGAGGGTGCCGGTTACCGTCACCGCCCCGGCGACCGACCCCCGCCCGCCGAGGACGGCCGGGGCGGCCACGCTCACCGTCCCGGTCGAGTTGGTGCCGTTGATGAGGAGGGTGCCGGCCGACACCGTCGTCGCCCCGGTGTAGGTGTTCGCCCCGGACAGGGTCCAGGTGCCGCTCCCGGTCTTGGTCACGCCCGTCGTGTTGGTCGCCGAGTTGTTCGAGATGACGCCGGCGATCTCGCCCGTCCCGGCCGTCGAGCCGGTCAGGGTCAGGGTCTTGATGCCCGCACCGGGGGTGGCGAGGTTGGCGGTGAACAGGAGGTTCCCGGTTCCGGCCTGCTCGATGGTGCCGTTGCCCGTCGCCGTGTTCAGGTTGATGATCTTGTTGGAGGTTTCACCGGTGCCGGTGTACCGCAGCGCCCCACCGCCAAAGTAAATGTTGTTGCCCGTACCGAGGCCGCTCACGGCCCCCGTGTTGCCGATGGTGGCGGTGGAGATGATGCCGGTGTTGAGGACGACGCCGCCGGTGAAGTCGTTGAGCGGGTTGGCCAGGACGATGACGCCGGTGGTCACGCCGCTGCGGAAGAACTCGAACGTGCTGGTCCCGGTGACCTGGGCGTTGATCAGGAGAGTACCCCCGTTGGCGACCCCGTTGTCCGGGCCGTTCGTGTTGTTCACGTTGAAGGCGAGCTTGCCACCGCCGGTGGCGTTGATCGTGACGGTCCCGCTCGTGACGTTCGACTGGAGTGTGTCGGTGCCGGTGTTGCTGAGCGTCAGGGTGCCGGCCCCGATATCGACCACGCCGGTGCTGTTGAGGTTGAGCTGCTTGAGGGCGTTGGTCGTACCGCCTAGGGTCAGCGTCCCGGTCCCGGTCCGCGTCAGCACGCCGGTCGCCCCGGACAGGTTGCCGGCGATCGTGGTGGCCCCGGGCCCGGCCACGGTCACGGTGTTCGCCCCGGTGGCGATCGTGGAGGCCCCGGCCGACCCGACCGTCAGCACCGCCCCGGTGGTGCTGTTGTTGGTCCACGTCTGGCTGCCGCCGGCCGTCACGTTCGACCCGATCGTCAGGCTCGCTGCCCCGGCGCTGAGCAGGATCGCGTTGCTCGCGGCGGTGGCCTGGGCGAGCGTCAGGGTGTTCCCGTCCGGGTTGACGACGACGGGGGCCGTGTCGGTGGTGACCAGGGCGAGGACCGAGACGTTCGCCCCGAGCGTCTGACTCCCCTGACCAGTCGCCCCGGTCGCGGAGTAGTTGACGGTGGCGGTCGGGCCGGGGGTCAGCGGGGTGTTCGTGGTGCCCGCGGCATCGGTCGTGAAGTTGCTCGTGGAGACGCCGTCCGAGGCGGAGAACACGTTGTTGGCGAACCCGCCTTTCCAGTAGAAGGTCGTGAGGGGCGTCGCCGCCGTCGTGGTCACCGAGAGGGCCGCGTCCGTCGCCGAACCCGTGGCCGTGTAGTTGACCGGGTTGAGGAACACGAAGCTGTACGTGGCCCCGCCGCTGGTGAAGCCGCTGGGGGCCGTGGCGAGGGTGTACGTGCCGGCGGCACCCGAACCTGACGCCACCACGGTGTTCGCCCCGGTGGCCGACGCCGAACCCGTGGAAGCGACGTTGCTGCCGAGGACCACCCCGAGCGTGGAGTTTCCGGCGAGGGTGAGCGACCCGACGGTCAACGTCCCGTTGGCGGCCGGCGTGAAGTCGAACCGGCCCCCGGAGGTCACCGTCACCCCGCCCGCGCCCGTGAACGTGCCGGCCGCGGCGACGGCCAGGGTGCCGGCCGACACGGTGGCGGACCCGGTGAAGTTCGGTGTCCCGGACAGGGTCGCGATGCCGGCCCCGAGCTTGGTCAGCGTCCCGGTGCCGGTGAGGGCCCCGGCGAGGGTGACGTTGTTCGACCGGTCGATCACGAGGGCAGCGTTATTGACGATGGGCCCGGCGATCGACCCGGCCGTCCCCCCGTTGCCGAGTTGGAGGGTACCGGCCGTGATGGTCGTCCCGAGCGTGTAGGTGTTGTTCCCGGTCAGGGTCAGGGTGCCGGTGCCGACCTTGGTGAGCGCGCCGCGGTTCGCGGCGGCGGTGTTCGCGATGACCCCGGAGAACGTCGAGTTGAGGTTGTTCGCCCCGACGGAGAGGTTGACGTCGCGGTTGGTCCCGCTCGTCCCGCCCAGGAACAGGTTCCCGGCACCCTGGAGCCCGGACACCACCTGGCCCGCGACGGTGTTGTCGGCACCGGCCGTGATCTGGAACCGGCCGGTGCTGCCGGCGAGCAGGTTCAACTGGCCGTCGATCCGGATGCCGGTAACGCTGACGAACGTCGTCCCGCTGTTGGCGGTGATGAGGCCGACCCCACTCCCGTCATCGAGGGTGCCGCTCCCGCCGACCTGGAACTGCGCCCCGCCGCCGTTGTGCTGGAACGTCCCGGCGGCGATGGTGAGGCTGCCGACCTGGAGGCTGGCGGCCGAACCGCCGCCGTACAAGACGGTCCCGGCCTTGCCGGTCTGGCCGTCGATGTTCGTCACCCCGGCGATGCCGATCGTGAGGGGATTGCCGACCCCGAGGACGTTGATGCCGCCGGTACCGTCACCGGCCTGGAGGTTCCGCTGGAGTGAGAGCGTCGTGCCGGTCGTGGCCGCGAACGTGGCCCCGTTGGCCCCGATAGTGATGGTGGAGAGGGCGGTCTGGCCGTTGGTGTTCGTGTCGGCGATCGCCAGATTTCGGCTAGTGCCGTCGTTGGTCAGTACGCCGGTCGGGACGGTCACGCCGCCGATGGTG
>JANPKP010000636.1:0-2635 GCA_031426095.1 Gemmataceae bacterium | reverse complement strand
GGCCGCGAGCGTCGAACCACCCCCGCCCTGACGGGACGGGCTTCGCCCAGGGTACCAACGCCGAACGCCCGACCCCTTTCGGGGCCGGGCGTCGGTGGTCGCCTTCACACGACGGAGGGCTTCGTCAATATTTCGTCAGGTCCTGCGTGATCTGCCGCTGGACGTCCGGGTCGGTGCCGACGTACAGGTGCAGGTGGTCCTTGTCGATGTAGATGACCTGGACCCGCGGCTTCACCGTCTTGACCGGGAACGGGTAGTCCGACTGCTGGGTCTCGTTGTAGTAAATGATGCATTCCCAGTGGCAGTGGTGGAGCTGGGCCGGCCCCACGAGGGGGAAGAACCGCGGCGGGTCGATCTTGTCCACCAGCCGGTTCTTGACGAACGTGATGTCGTCGCGGAACGTCTCGTAGACGTACGGCACGCCCCGCGGCACCCGCGGCATGGCCCGGAGGATTTCCTGGTCGCTCGGCGGGTCCTCGCACAGCGGGGCCGGGAAGCCGTCCCGCAGGGGCGGCATGATCGGGGCCCGGCCGTCGTTCTTGTGGGCGTACTTCTGCTCCATCCGCTCGGTCACCCACGGCTGGACCGGGACCGGGGTGAGGAAGCCCATGGAAGTCGGGTTGCAGCCGACGGCCCCGGCCGTGGAGGCGGCGGCCGCCGCGAGCAGGAGTTGACGACGAACCCACCCCATGATCCCCTCCGTGTCATCCGCCGGCGTCCGAGCCGTATTGTCTGGTGCTAGCGACTGTATCGGCCGCCCGGCCGCGCCGACTGTAGCGAAACGGCCGGGGATTCCGCCCGGACGCCCCGACGGCCGGGGCCGCCTACCATGACGGTATCTGCCCCCGCCCCCGGAGTCCGCAATGGTCTACCTGTCCCGCATCTACACCAAGACGGGCGACGGCGGCGACACCGCCCTGGGCGACGGCACCCGCGTCCCGAAGGACAACGCCCGCGTCACGGCTTACGGCGAGGTGGACGAGCTGAACAGCGTCCTCGGCCTGCTCGCCGCCCACGCCCCGCCGGAACCCGAGCTGCTTCGGACGGTGCAGAACGACCTGTTCGACGTGGGGGCCGACCTGTGCGTCCCCCCGGCCGCCGGCGAGGAGCCGGGGGCGTGCCTGCGCGTGACCGCCGCCCAGGCCGAGCGGCTGGAAAAGGCCATCGACCGCCTCAACGAGCGGCTCGACCCGCTGCGGAGCTTCGTCCTGCCCGGCGGCTCCCCGGCGGCGGCGTGGCTGCACCTGGCCCGGACCGTCTGCCGGCGGGCCGAGCGGGCGGTGGTCACGCTCGCCCGCGCGGAGCCGGTCAACCCGGGCGTGGTGATCTACCTGAACCGCCTCTCGGACCTGCTCTTCGTGATGGGCCGGGTGGCGAACGCCGACGGGAAAGGGGACGTGCTCTGGGTGCCCGGTCAGGGCCGCGACGGTGGGTGAGTGCGGCCGGATTTTACCGCTTTAACGCGATTGTTGTCGCCCGATCCGCAGACGACCAAACGGAATCGGGAGACCGCTCCCACATTTCCCGGTAACCCGGGGGAATTGGGAGCGTCGGGGCGGAGTCGCGGCTCCGGGGTTGCATCGCTCTGCCCGAACGTCACGGGCCGGCAACACGCGGCATCGGGGCGACTTCCGGGTCGTCATCAATCCCGCCGAGAATGCGCTCTCCACGCGGGCCTTGCAACCGCCTCGGTACCGACCCCCCGATAGGCCCGATGGTTTCGTTCTGATAGAGGAGTTGCAGAATGATCTCGTGCGGGTCGTCGGACAGGGCCTCCCGCGGCATCGGGGCGACCTCCGGCGGCGGCACCCACCCGGGCAGCGGCGGGAGCGGCGGGTTCGCCTGCCGCATCACCTTGTCCCAGGCGTCCCGGACGTCCGCCGCCCCGACCGCCGCCGGCCGCACCGGGTTCGCCGGCGGCGTCTGGACGGCCGCCGGCATCGGGAAGGTCGGCGGCGGTGGGGGCGTGACGTTCTCCCCAGGGAGGTGCGGGAACTCCGGTTCCAAGGGCGATTTCTGCGGGTAATGGATGAGGTACCGCGGACTCGGCAGCGTCATCCCGCTTATCGTCACGGTCGTCGCTTCCTTCGCCGCCGTGCTCAGTTGCATCACCTCGACCACGGCGTCCGGCACGCCGCCCCGCTTGAGGGCGATCAGGTCGCGGGCCGACAGGGCGAACGTCGAGTCCGTCTGCCGCAGTTGGCGGACCACGACCTCCTCGCGGACGCCGGCGGCGGCGAGGGCCAGCACGTCGGCGACGGACAGCCTGCCGCCGGGGGTCGCCGAGGCGGCCGGCGGGGCGGCGGGCGTCTTCTTCTTCGCGGCGGCCGGCCCGGCGAGGGCGGCGAGCAGCACACCGGCGACGGCGATTCGGGCGAGCGTGCGGGGCGTCACGGGCGGACTCCTTCCGTGGGACGGGGCGAACGGCCGGGCATTGTCCGCCGGGCGGGGCGAGCGTGCAAGCCCGACGCGGTGCGGTCCGGGCGAACCCCGTCCCGTCAGGGCGGGGCGCGCGACACGCGCAGCACGCCCCCCCCACTCGCCGGCCCGGGTTCGCGCGGACCCCACCGCGCCGGGCATGCAGCCTCGCCGCGCACGGCGGCCCCCGCCCGGCCGGGCGCCGCGGCGCACGCCG
>JANPKP010000635.1:0-2643 GCA_031426095.1 Gemmataceae bacterium | reverse complement strand
TCCTGGGTGATCCGCATGGAGCAGAACTTCGGCCCGCACATGCTGCAGAACTTGGCGCTCTTGAACACGTCCTGCGGGAGCGTCTCGTCGTGCATCCGCCGGGCCGTTTCGGGGTCGAGCGACAGGTCGAACTGGCGGTTCCAGTCGAACTCGAAGCGGGCCTTGCTCAGCTCGTCGTCCCGCACCCGAACGCCCTTGCGGCCGCGGGCGATGTCGCCCGCGTGGGCTGTGATCTTGTACGCGATCACCCCTTGCCGCACGTCGTCCTTGTTCGGCAGCCCCAGGTGTTCCTTCGGTGTGACGTAGCACAACATGCTCGCCCCGGCCTCGGCGGCGAGGGCGGCCCCGATGGCGCTGGTGATGTGGTCGTACCCCGGGGCGATGTCCGTCACCAGCGGGCCGAGGACGTAGAACGGGGCCTCGTGGCACAGCTCGCGTTCCTTCTCGACGTTCATCTTGACGAGGTGCATGGGGATGTGGCCGGGGCCCTCGATCATGACCTGGCAGCCGTGGCCCCACGCCTTCTTCGTCAGCTCGCCGAGCGTCTTGAGTTCGGAGAACTGGGCCTTGTCGTTGGCGTCCGCGAGGCTCCCGGGCCGTAGACCGTCGCCGAGGCTGAACGTCACGTCGTAGGCCCGCATGATCTCGCAGAGTTCGTCGAAGTGGGTGTACCACGGGTTCTGCTTGTGATGGGCCACCATCCACCCGGCCATCAGCGCCCCGCCGCGGCTCACGATCCCGGTCACGCGGTCGCTCGTCAGGGCGACGTACTCCAGCAGCACGCCGGCGTGGATCGTCATGTAGTCGACGCCCTGCTTGGCCTGGTGCTCGACCATGTCGAGCAGCATCCGCGGGGTGATGTCCTTCGGGTCCTTGACCTGCTGGATGATCTGGTAGACCGGCACCGTGCCGATGGGCACCGGGGAGGCATCGACGATCGCCTGCCGGATGCCGTCGATGTTGCCCCCGGTCGACAGGTCCATTACCGTGTCGGCCCCGAGGTGGACGGCCGTGTGCAGCTTCTCCAACTCGTCGTCCGCCTTGCCGGTCACGGCCGAGTTGCCGATGTTCGCGTTGATTTTGCACTTCGAGGCGATGCCGATCGCCATCGGCTCCAGTCCCTTCGCCAGGTGAACGGAGTTCGCCGGGATCACCATGCGGCCGCGGGCGACCTCCGAGCGGACGAGTTCAGGGTCCAGGTCTTCCCGGGCGGCCACGAACTCCATTTCGGGCGTGACCACACCTTTGCGGGCGGATTCGAGCTGCGTCATGGCGGTGCGTTCCCCGATACGGGGCGGAGGTGCTGTGGGGAAGGATGAATGATGAAGGATCAGGGATGAAGGCAGTCGGTGTCGTTTCTGCCTTGATCCTTGATCCTTGATCCTTGATCCATTCGACCAGTCGCTTTCCCCGCCGGAATGACCCGGTTAAGGTCCGAAGGGTGTGTTCTCAGCCCCCGCCACAGTGGCGCGGGCACCCCTAGCGATAACTTCGTTCTAGCCCGGTCTTCGGGCGTGGCAAGCGGTAGGTGGTGGAAGTGCGAAACACCCGGCCGCGGCTCGTGGCCGGCGACCGGGCGTTACCTCATTTTACCGCATCGGAGCGATTGCAATTTCCCGATCCGCCGGCCCGCGAAGGGGATCGGGAATCCGCTCCCAAGTCGCTCGGTAAAGCGGGAGCGGCGAGAAATTCTCGCCGGCGTCCCGGTTCCGAGCTTGCCCCCGAGTCCGCGATCAGAACCGGACGCCGGACGTGAGCAGGATGTTAATGTTGGTGATGTTCCCGTCCGCCGGCGGCACCAGGTTCGTCCAGTCGTGGCCGTACTCGACGCGGAGCCCGCCGAACCAAATCCACCCGCCCATCGGCACCTCGACGTTCGAGTGAACCGCCGCGTAAATGCCGTGGTATACCTTCTGGCGGCGGGAGTAGCCATCCGGCTCGTCGATCGGCACCAGGTCGACGTGGGCCGTGCCGTAGCGGCCGCCGAGGTCGGCCCCGAACCGCAGATTCCACCCCTGTTCGAGTGGCAGGGCCCCCGGCCCCCAGGCGAACCAGTCGCGACCGATGCCGTAGTTGAAGCTCGTCCGGCTGACGCTCCGCACTCGGTAACTCTGGAGCGCCGGGGCGATCCGCTGCGTCTGGCCGAAGGCGTCGGTCGTGGTCCGGCCCTGGTCGGCGATCACGAGCGGGTCGTTCTGGTTGCCGCGGTTGTAGGTGTAGCTGAGACCAAGGTCGAGGGCCCACGCGGCGTCGGCGGCCTGGTTGAACAAGAGGGTGCGGCTGCCGCCGGCGACAACCCAGCCGCTGCCGAGGCGGGAGGCCAAGTCGCCGCCCCCGCTCGTGATGTTCGGGCCGGTCATCAGGTACAGGTCGTACCCGATCGGGCCGTTCGCCCCGAGGGGGCCGCAACAGCCGGGACCGTCCGCGTGCCACGGGCTGGCGTAAGCCCCCGGCGGCAACGCGCCCGGGGCGGCCGGCGGGCGGCCGGCGAGGGTCGCGGCCGGGTTCGGGGTGGGGTCGGCCGGTCCGGGCCCGGCCCCCGGGATGGCGGTGGCCGAAATCCGCTCCAGCGGCCCGGCCGGGGCCTCCCCCGTCACCGCCGGCGGGAGGCCGGCGGGTTGGACGGACGGGACGGCGTCGGCC
>JANPKP010000634.1:0-4324 GCA_031426095.1 Gemmataceae bacterium | reverse complement strand
GCCACGTCGGCGAGCGTGGCCCGCACGGGGCGGGCCGGGGCTCACGGGATCGGGGTGATCGCGGTGATCGGGGACGGGTCGCCGTTGATGACCGTGGGGACGGCCAGGCCGGTCGGCGGCAGGCCGATGGTGGCGAGCTGGTCGTCCGGGGCGACCTGGAACTGGAACCCGCCGACGTAGGCGATCAGGTCGCCGGCGTTGGCCGGGAAGCCGCTGACGCCGATCCCGTTCACGCCGATCTGGTTGGCGACCGAGGCGCTCAGGATGTTGCCCGTCGTCACCATGGCGGCGACGATCGAGTTGCGGAGGGCGACCAAACCCGGGATGATCCCGAAGATCAGGATGCCGATGATCAGGATGAGTTCGACGGAGATGATGGCACCTTCGTCATCGTTCCACAGCCGGCGCAGGGTCTTCGACATGGGGCTTTGCCTCAGAGGGTTAACAAACGGACCTCTCGCCCGGATTCACGGGTGGAGTGTTTGGGCGAATCCGGTAAGAGGGACTCGCGGTAACTTAAACGGGGCCGTCCGGAAGTTCAACACATATTTCCTAGTGTTCCTCAATTCGCATTTTGCCCAGAACGATCAACCCCACCGCCCCTCCCAATTGGCGGCCTTTTCGGCAATTGCGGACATTGGACGTTGACACCCGACGATGAGATTTCGGCGGCCCGCCTCAGTACCGCGGGCAATCTTCACCCGTCCCTCGGACGACCTTCACACCATGTATTTGGGGAAAAATTTCCGACCCGCCTTTACACATAATTCGGTCTTGATGGGAATGCGGATACACGGCGTGCGACGGAACTCGCCCGGTTCGTCGGTCGAGTTCGGGAAGTGGCATTGCTGGCGGAAAGCGTCAACGCTCCCGCGGTACCGCATTCCTCGGTAACGATTTCGTGAGCCGATCGTCGGCCGCTTGTTCGGGCGACGCGAGTCGAACAATGTGTCAGAACCCGGGGAAACCCGGGTTTCTGTCAGCGCGTCGAGCGTCGATGTGAGGTCACGACCCGCCGGCCGCGGGTGTGGTTGCGACCGCCCCGTCGAGCCGGGCGAGGGCGTCGCGGGCCGGCTGGAGTGTCGGCTCCAGGGTCAGGGCCTGCCGGTACTCGGCCGCGGCTTCAGCCCGCTTGCCCTGCGAGGCGTAGACGAACCCCAGGTTGGCGTGGGCCTCGGCCCGGGTCACGGCCCTCTCGAAGGCGTCGATCGCCTCGGCCGGCTTGCCCTGCTGGGCGAGCGTCAGCCCCATGAGGTTCCACGCCCGCTTGTCGGCCTTCTCGACCATCAGCGCCCGCCGCAGGTGCGACTCGGCTTCCACCCACTGGCCGCGGTTGTAGTAGCTGTACCCGACGTCGGTGAGCAGGGCGGCGTCCTTCGGGTGGGCCTTCAGGAGCGCCTGGAACTCGCCCATCGCCAGGGCCTGCTGGTCGAGCCGGTCGTACAGGACGGCCAGCCGCCGGGTCGCCCGGTCGGCGGCCGCCGGGGCCTTGTCGCGGGCCTCCCGGTAGTAGGCGACGGCCTCGACTTCCTTGCCCTGTTTTTCGAGCGACTCGGCCATGGTCAGGGCCAGGGCCCCGGCGTCCGGGCCGGAGAGGTCGTCGCCCGGCCCGGCGGCCTTCGCCGCCGGGGCGTCGGACCCCTTGGTCTTCCAGGGCACGGACGCCCCGCCGGGGAGCACGCACCCGGTGCCGGCCGCCAGCCCGATCGCCGCCAGCCCCGCCACCGCCCGCCGCACGCCGCGCATCGCCCGCCCCCCGTTGGTCAGAGAAGCCCGGGGATGGCCATCCCCGGGCGTGGCCCGGTGCCTCACGGCGACCCGGGGGTGCTGTACCCGGTCGGCCCGAAGACGTTGGCCTGCTCGATCCGGCGGTACATCTGGATGCGGCTCTGGTCGGTCCGGATCGGGCTGCGGTAGTCCTTGCAGTGCCCCTCGATCCGCCCGATGACGTAGAACTCGAGGTCGTTCGGGTCGAGGATCTCGTGCCCCGGGAGCTTGAACCCCTGGTCCGGGTCGAGCGGCCGGGCCAGCTCGGGGGTGATGAAGATGACCAGCTCCTTCTCGCCCGCCTGGTGCCGGGTCAGGCCGGTGAGCGGCCCGATGCCGGGGAGGGTGCCGAGGAACGGGACGCGGGTGCTGTCGGCCCCCTGGTTGCTCTCGATCAGCCCGGCCACGGCGAGCGTCTCCCCCTGGCGGAGTTCGACCGTGGTGTTCACGTTCCGGGTGTTGAGGCCGGCCACCGACGCCCCGCTGACGTTCGTCCCGGTGCTGACGTCGCGGGCGCTCACCGAGGTGTTCAACTGGAGGCGGATGCGGTCCCGGTCGGTGATGAACGGGGTGAAGCTCAGTTGCACGCCGAAGGGGACGTAGGTCACCCCCTGGAGGCCGCCGCCGAACGAGTTCCCGCTCACCACCGGGACGGGGAACTGACCGCCGGCCAGGAAGGTGGCCGTCTGCCCGTTGAGGGTGACCAGGGTCGGCTCGGCGAGCGACTTGGCGTACTGCATGGTCCGCAGGGCGTTGAGGGCGAACGGCACCCGGCCGGCGTCGAAGATGGCCGAGATGTTGGCGATCGCCCCGACCCGGCCGCCGAGCCCGCCGCCCCCGTTCCCGCCCCCGACCCCGCCGAACCCGCCGGCCCCGTTCCCGCCGAGGCCGCCGAGGCCGCCGCCGTTCCCGATGCCGCCGAAGCGGGTGATCGGGCCGGTGTTGTTCGAGAACACCGTCAGCCCTTCCTTGTTGGTCAGGCTGAAGTTCAGCCCGATGCTCCGGGCGGCCGCCCGGTTCACCTCGGCCACCACCACCCGCAGGCTCACCTGCTGCTCGCCGGCGACTTCGAGCAGGTTGATGACGTTCACCCCGCCGGCCGCCTGGAAGCTCTCGAGCGACGGCGGCCCGAGGGTGCCGTCGGCCCCGGCGGCCGCGGCCGGCTGGATGCCGACGCTCCCGGCCTCGCCCCCGGCCAGGTTCGCCCGGATGATCTGGAGGACCTGCTGGCCCTGGACGTAGTCCCGCACCCGGCCGGAGACGACGAGCTTGTCGCCGACCAGCTTGAGGGCCACCGAGGTGTCCTTGAAGTACCCGTTGATCTCCCCCTGGAGGGCCTTGAGGGCGGCTTCGAGCCGGGCCTTCGCCTGCGGGTCGGGGTAGACGCGGACGAGGTAGGTGATGGCCTGCTGCCTGGCCGGGTCGTCCTTGTCGCCGAAGAAGAGGTTGAGCACGGTCGATCCGACGGCCTTCCCCTGGAGGAGGATCTGCCGCGGCTCGACGACGCTCAGGCTCAGCACCTTCTCGTCCCCGGCCTGGATGCGGAACGGGGTGCCCTTGAGGACCAGCACCCGCGTCTGCCCGGCGACGAGGTCGAGGGTGGTCTCGGGGTCGAGGAACTTGTCCACGAACTTGTCGACCTTGTCCTTCGTCGCCGCGTTCGGCACCGGGGTGGTGCCCAGGGCCGGCGGGGCGGCCGAGACGAGCGGGTTGCTCAGCGGGCCGGCGAACGGGTTGGACGGGTCGAGCCCGCCCCGGGCCGGCGGGGCCGCGGGGGACGCCGGCCCGGCCGGCGGCGGGCTGACGGCCGGCCCGCCCGGCACCGGCTCGGTGGCCTGCGTCGGCTGGATCACGACCGGGCCGCCGGGGCCGGCCTGGGCGGCCGTCGGCGACAGCCCGCGGGGGACGACCGGGGGGAGGATGTAAGTGGGGACGCCGGACGCCGCCGGGGGGGCCTTCGGGACGGCCGTCCCGGGCACCGACACGGGAACGACGCCCACGCCGAACGGTTGCTGGACCGGGCCGGCCCCACCGACGCCGGCCGCGAGGGCGGCGGCCGCCAGCGCTTTCGAGAGCCCCCGCCGGGCGACGGGGCCGTCGCTGGCCGGGCGGGCGGACCCGTGGTTCGGACTCTTGGGCCGTGGCATCGCTTCCCCTTTAGCGTCACGAGGCGGCCCGCCGTCCGGGGCGTCGGCCCGCGGGCCGGCGGCTTTGCCGGCCCGCGGGCGTGGCCCGTGGGCGAGACCGTTCGGGTGGGCCGGCGGACTCGTTCCCCCGCCGCCGGCTCCCGGTGGTTCGTGCATGTGGGGCCACGCATACCGCGATCACCGACGCCGTCAACCGCAAGTGGGCGCGTTTTGCGGGCGGCCGTCCGAACTTCACGGAACGACACCGGGCTGGCTCTGAATTCCTCCAGTGTTGCGACTCGCATTTTGACGGAACGGGTGAATCGAGAGGGGGATGTGGCTCCCGCCCCCGGCGGGGGTGGGAGAGCGGGGCCATCCGGCCCGACGCGGGGGGCGGGGCCCAGGTTTGGGCGCGCCGCGCGGGGGGGGGG
>JANPKP010000633.1:0-4914 GCA_031426095.1 Gemmataceae bacterium | reverse complement strand
CGGCGGGTCGATGGTCATCAACATGCCGGTGGCCATGACCGGCGGCAGGGTGACGGCCAGCCCGAGCGTGGCGAGGGCCACCCGCCGGCTCCCGAGCGCCTCGGCCGACAGGACGTAAACCCCGGCCAGGAACAGGGCACTGGAAATGACCGCGGGCATCCGGACGGCGACCATTTCGGTGCCGACGAGGGCGACGCTCAGCCCGCCGAACAGCTCGCACCCGGCCCGGATGAGCCAGGCGACGAGCGGCCCCTTGCTGTAGTACGACCAGTCGAGGTGGCGGGACCAGTGCCAGTAGTGGGCCTCATCCGGGGCCAGGTCGAGGGGGCAATCGACGAGCAGGTAGGCGAGGTTGAAGGCGGTCAGGAGCCCGATCAGGGCGGAGGCCTGCCAGGCGGGTGACAGGCCGGCGGGGGCGTCGGTCCCGGCCGTCCGCGGGCGGCACACGCGGGGAACGAGCGGCGTCATGCGGTCCCTTCCGTGGGAAAGCGCCGCCGGCCGGATGAGTTCCAGGTGCCGGCGACGGGCCGCGTTTTCTAACCCGCCCCGCTTCCCCCGTCAAGCCGAGCGGCCGCGGGCAAGGTCGGAACCGGGAATCGGGGCGGAATTCACCAACTCTTTGGCGTTACCGCAACTTTTGGGAACGGTTTCCCGATGTGGTTGATGGGACGGGAGAAGCGGCGATTTCGAGCGCCCCGCGCTGGGAAAATGCGGTAAAGTTTGGACGGCGGGGCGAGGGTCACCGCCGGCCCCGGCCACACTACCATAGCTGAAACACACCCCGACGCACCCCCGGAGAGCGGCCGTGTTCAGCCTGCCCGTCGCCTCGAAGCCGCAGCCGTACAGCCCGCAGACCAGCGACAAGGCCAGCCGCCTGCGGGGGGCGACCGTCACGGAGAGCGTCTGCCCGTACTGCGCCGTCGGCTGCGGCCAACTCATCTACACCAAGAACGGCAGCCTCATCGACATCGAGGGCGACCCCCGCAGCCCCATCAACGAGGGCACCCTCTGCCCGAAGGGGGCGAACGCCTTCCAGCTCGCCACGAACGTCCACCGCGTCAAGGAGGTGCTGTACCGGGCCCCGTACTCCGACAAGTGGGAGGCGAAGCCGCTGGAATGGGCCGTGGACACCATCGCCCGCCGGATCAAGGCCGCCCGCGACAAGGACTTCGCGGCCCGCAACGGCGACGGCCGGCTGCTCAACTCGCTGAAGACCGTCGGCACCCTCGGCGGGGCGACGCTCGACATCGAGGAGAACTACCTGATGAAGAAGCTCTTCTCCGGCGGCCTCGGCATCGTCTCCGTCGAAAACCAGGCTCGAATCTGACACTCCGCCTCGGTGCCCGGTCTGGGTGCCACGTTCGGGCGGGGGGCGGCGACGAGCTACCAGCAGGACATGGCCAACGCCGACTGCCTGCTGTTCATGGGCTCGAACATGGCGGAGGCCCACCCGGTCGGCTTCCGCTGGCCGATGAAGGCCAAGGAGAAGGGGGCGACCCTCATCCACGTCGACCCGCGGTTCAGCCGCACGTCGGCCCTGTGCGACCACTACGTCAACATCCGGGCCGGCACCGACATCGCCTTCCTCGGCGGGCTGGTGAACTACGTCCTCACCGAAGGGAAGTGGTTCGAGGAGTTCGTGCGGGCCTACACGAACGCCGGCGTCATCATCGAGGAGGGCTTTCAGGACACCGAAGACCTCGCCGGGCTGTTCAGCGGGTACAACCCGGCCGACGGCACTTACGACCCCCAGGAGGGGAAGTGGGGCTACGAGCCGAAGGCGGACGGCGAAGGAACAGAAGGCCAGGGCCAGAAGAAGAACGAGGGCGGGCAGCAGGGCACGCACGGGTACGGCATCATGGGCGGGGCCCACCCCGGGGCCGCACCCAAGACCGACCCGACGCTCCGGCACCCCCGCTGCGTCATGCAGATTCTGAAGCGGCACTTCGCCCGCTACACGCCGGAGGCGGTCGCGTCCGTGTGCGGCTGTTCCGCCGAGCAGGTCGTGAAGGTGGCCGAACTCCTGTGCGGCAACAGCGGCCGTGAGCGGACCAGCACCATCGTCTACGCCGTCGGCTGGACGCACCACACGACGGGCGTGCAGATCATCCGCACGGCCGGCATCCTGCAACTGCTCCTGGGCAACATCGGCCGCCCGGGCGGCGGCATCATGGCCATGCGCGGGCACTCCAGCATCCAGGGCAGCACCGACGTTTCGACGCTGTACGACCTCCTCCCCGGCTACCTCCCGCAGCCGACGGCCGACGAGAAGCACGAGACGCTCGACAGGTACGTCGAAGCCGAAGGGATGCCGACCGGCTTCTGGTCGAACTTCCGCCCCATGATCGTCAGCCTGATGAAGGCGTGGTACGGCTCGGCGGCGACGCCCGAGAACGACTACGGCTTCGGCTGGCTCCCGCGGGTGGACGGCGACTACTCCCACCTCGTGACGATGGACCGGATGGCGAAGGGGGAGATGACGGGGTACATGGTGTTCGGCCAGAACCCGGCCGGCGGCGGGATGAACGCCGGGCTCCAGCGGGCCGGCCTGCGGAACCTCGACTGGCTCGTCGTCGCCGACTGGTTCGAGACGGAGACGGCCGTCTTCTGGAAGGACGACCCGAACGCCCCGCCGCCGAAGGAGATCAAGACGGAGGTGTTCTTCATCCCCGCGGCCGGCAGCCCCGAGAAGGAGGGGACGCTGACCAACACCCAGCGGCTCCTCCAGTGGCACAACAAGGCGATGGACCCGCCCGGCGACTGCCGCTCCGACGCCTGGTTCGTCTACCAGTTGGGGAAGAAGCTGAAGGAGCAGTACGCCGGGTCCACCGACCCGCGGGACTTGCCGCTCCTGAACCTCACCTGGGAGTACGACTACACGGAGGAGCCGAAGCTCCCCGACGGCACCACGAGCCGCATCCACGGCGAGCCGGACGTGGAGCGCATCCTCCAGGAAGTGAACGGCTACAAGGTGGCCGAGACCGACCCGCGGACCGGCCGGCCCGCGCTACTCCCCGGCTTCTGGGAGTTGAAGGCCGACGGCTCGACGGCGTGCGGCTGCTGGATTTACAGCGGCGTCTTCCCCGAGCCGGGCCGCAACCGGGCGAACGAGCGGAAGCGGACGCCGGGCAACCCGGTCGAGCCGGAATGGGGCTTCGCGTGGCCCAAGAACCGCCGCGTCCTGTACAACCGGGCGTCCGCCGACCCCGAGGGGCGGCCCTGGTCGGAGCGCAAAAAGCTCGTCTGGTGGGACGAGGCCGCGGGCAAGTGGGTCGGCCCGGACGAGCCCGACTTCGAGCCGGACAAGCCGCCGAGTTACCGGGCCCCGAAGGACGCGAAGGGCATGGCGGCCATCGGCGGGAACCAGCCGTTCATCATGAAGCCGGACGGCCTCGGCTGGCTCTACGCCCCGAAGGGGGTGAAGGACGGCCCCCTGCCGACGCACTACGAGCCGATCGAGTCGCCGGTCGGGAACACGCTTTACCCCGAGCGGACGAGCAGCCCGACGACGCGGCTCTTCGACGGCCCGCTCAACCGCGTCGCCCACGCCCCGACATCTGAGTTCCCGGTGGTGGCCTGCACGTTCCGCCTCACCGAGCACTACCTGAGCGGGCCGATGAGCCGGTTCAACAGTTGGCTCAACGAACTGCAGCCCGAGATGTTCGTGGAGATGAGCCGCGAGCTGGCGGCCGAACGGGGCGTGGCGAACGGCGACTGGGTGACGGTACGCACGGCCCGCGGCGCGATCGAGTGCCGGGCGCTCGTCACGCCGCGGATCGGCCCGCTGCTCGTCAACGGCCGAACCGTGCACCAGGTGGGGCTGCCGTTCCACTGGGCGTTCGCCGGCGAGGTGGTGGGCGGGAACGCCAACGACCTGACCGCCATCCTGGCCGAGGTGAACGTGAGCATGCACGAGGGGAAGGCGTTCGCCTGCCAGGTCGAGGCGGGGCGGCGCGACGGCAAGCAGCCGACGGCGACCAAGAAGGCGGTCCCGTGGCCGACCCGAGAGCCGACGCCCGACACGCCGACGGCGGCCCAGCCCGAGGGGGGCTTCGCCCATGGCCAGTCCTGAGACGGACGTGGTGACGCGGCCCCAGACCGCCTCCCCACCCCGCGGCACCGGCCTGTTCGCCGTCGTGGCCCACCGCCTCGCCTGGCCGTTCCGCCGGGGAGCGACGCCCGCGCCGCACGCCGCGACCGGCTTCTACACCGACACCACCGTGTGCATCGGCTGCAAGGCGTGCGAGGTCGCGTGCAAGCAGTGGAATCAGCTCCCGGCCGACGGCTTCCACTTCAGCGGTAACAGCTACGACAACACGGGAGAACTCTCCGCGTCGTCGTGGCGGCACGTCAAGTTCGTGGAGCAGTTCGCCGACGTGATTGCGAAGCCGGCGGGCGGGCGGACGTCGCTCGACGTGGTCGCGCCGCCCGGCGAGTTCGCGGCCGCGAACCGCTGGCTGATGATGAGCGACGTGTGCAAGCACTGCGCGGCGGCCCCGTGCCAGCAGGCGTGCCCGACGGGGGCGATCCTGTACAACGAGTTCGCCAACGTCTACATCCAGCCGGACATCTGCAACGGGTGCGCGTACTGCATCGCGGCCTGCCCGTTCGGCGTCATCACCCGCAGCCACTTCGACGGCCACGCCCACAAGTGTACGCTCTGCTACGACCGCCAGAAGGACGGCCTGGTCCCGGCGTGCGCGAAGGCCTGCCCGACGGCGTCGATCCAGTTCGGGCCGATCGACGAGTTGAAAGAGAGGGCCCGGAAGCGAGTCGAGGAGCTGCACCGGCGGGGGCAGGGCGGGGCGTACCTCTACGGCGACGCCGCGACCGAGACGTACACCGCCCTGCACTCGTTCTACCTGTTGCTCGACAAGCCCGCTGTCTACGGCCTGCCCGACAAGCCGGTGAACC
>JANPKP010000632.1:0-4340 GCA_031426095.1 Gemmataceae bacterium | reverse complement strand
CGGCGGGTCGCGGCTAGGCGGGGGTCGCCCCGGCCAGCGCCCGCCTCACGTCCTCCAACCCCGGCCGTCGGTCCGGGCGACGCGGCCGGACGTGCCGGCCGCGGTGGACGACGCCATCGCCCGGATGCTCGACCCCGACCCGGACCGCCGGCCGGGGTTGGAGGACGTGAGGCGGGCGCTGGCCGGGGCGACCCCCGCCTAGCCGCGACCCGCCGCGGGCCTCCGGCCCGGATTCCGGTTGACCCCGCCCCCCAGTGTGGGCACAATCCCACCATCCCCCTTCCGTACCGACAAGCGGTGCCCGCCGCCATGGCTCTCCACCATGCCGCCCTCGCCGCCGCCGTCTCGCTGGTCGCGTCGGGGTGTACCACGTCCGCCCCGCCGCCGGCCGACCCCGCGGCCGTCGCCGTGGACAGGGCCGTGCCGCTGGCCGACCGCGAGCGGGCCGTCCTCACGCTGGCCGACGGCGGGCCGGAGGCGACGGACAAGCTGCGGGCCCTGCTCGCCCCGGGCGAGCCGCCGGAAGTGCGGGCGGCGGCCGTCACCGGGCTCGTCCAGCGGCGGGACTGGCAAAGCATGCCGCGGTTCCTCGACCTGCTGGCCGACGACGCCCTCGTCGTCCGCGGGCGGGCGGCGGCGGCCGTCGTCCAACTGATGGGCCGCGACTTCGGGTTCGACCCGGCCGCCCCGCCGGCCGAGCGGGCCCGGAAGGCCGCCGCCATGCGCCGCGAGTTCGACGCCTACGGGCCGACGCCCCCGCCCCCGTTCCGAAAGTGACCCCTCCCATGACCCTCTCCCGCCGCCCGGCCTTCACGCTCATCGAACTGCTCGTCGTCGTCGCCATCATCGCGGTGTTGATCGGGCTGCTGCTCCCGGCCGTCCAGAAGGTGCGGGCGGCGGCGGCGAAGACGAAGTGCATGAACAACCTCAAGCAGATCGGCATCGCCGTCCACAACGTCCGGTCGATCCCCCAGAAAGTGCCGGCGGCGACGTGGACGGCCGACCTCCACCCGTACTGGGAAAAGAACACGAAGACGCTCCTCTGCCCGTCCGTGGTGGCGGGGACGACGAAGGCGTCGCTCTCGGTGTCGCTGCAGATCACCAACAACGGGACGAAAATCCCGTTCAACACCAACACCGCCCGCTGCCGGCCGAGTTCGTCCGTGCCGACGACCACCCCGGGCAGCTACGGCATCGAGTTCGAGGACGCGAACGACAACGACTACGACGACCTCCGGGTGCGGGTCGAGCCGCAGGCGGACGGGACGGCGGTCATCACCGTGGTGTCGAAGAACGCCGGGAACACCTTCAACCTGGTGGCGGCCGACGGGACGGTGCTGGCGGCCGACTTCAAGACCGGGAGCCCGGCCAGGACGGTGGACGGCCTCCTGGCCGACTACGGGATGAGCGGGAAGGCGGACCGGCTGGGGCGGGACGACTCGGGCCGGGTGCTGGCCCTCGACTACAAGACGAGCTTCGCCGACGTGGCCGGGCCGGCCGCCCTGGGCAAGTCGGCGTGGCTGACGAACGTCCCGCTGGACCGACACTTCGGGGCGGTCAACGTGCTGTTCTTCGACGGCCACGTCGAAGCGGTCAAGCCGGACGACATCGACCCGCGGATCTCGACGCTGGAGACGCAGTTCTGGATTCCGGCGGCGGAGTGAGTGGGGGTTAACGGCCCCGGCGAGCGGGGGGCGTGAGCCCCCCGAGCTACGCCAGTGTTCGTGCGGCGGGGCAGACTCGGGGGCTCACACACCATGTGCTTTTTGGTTCGCCGGCGTCGCGCGTAGACTCGGGGGGCTCACGCCCCCCGCTCGCCGGGGCGGCTGAACGACTTACTGCACCCGGCCCTGGCCGCGGAGGCGGCGGGTGGGGTCGATCTCGACGAGCCCGAACGCCTGCTCGTGGCGGTTGACGACCACCCGCAGCACCTCGGCCAGCTTCTTCGCGGTCACGAAGTTCATCACCAGCCGGTGCGTCAGCTTGACCGGCTCGGGGCCGGCCGGGGTGATGACCTGGGAGTACATGCCCAGGTCGAACAGGACCTCGTCCGGGTTGCCGGTGACGCGGAAGAAGTTGACGTAAATCTGCTCCAGGTCGGCGTCGTCGATCGGCACCTGGATCGGCTGGTTGCCGGCGGCCGGGGCGGTGGCGGGGGCGGCGGTCGGGGTCTCGTCGGCCACGGGGGGGCTCCTGAAGGTTGGTCCGGGGGCACGGGCGGCGAAGGGCCGCGGGCCGTGTCGGGGGTGGCGGGGCGGCACGGTGCGCCGCGGGGGTAGGATTTATCCGGCCGGCGGGCGGCGGACAGGGTGGGCGCAACGAAAAGCCCCGGGACGGCCGTCCCGGGGCTTCGCGGATTCGACCCACCCGTTACTTCTTCTTGGCCGCCTCCTTGATGAACTTCTCGGGGTTGGCGTTGAACTCGTCGCGGCAGCCGGAGCAGCAGACGTAGTACGTCTTGCCGCCGTGGCTGACGGCGATGGTGGCCGACCCGCCGGTGACGATGCACTCGGGCTTCTTGGCCCCGCCGGCGAACGACTCCCCGGCCTTCGTCCCGTCCTGCTTGTACACCTCGGTGAACGGCCCCTTGCCCTTGTCCTGCTTGTCCAGGGCGGCCAGCATCCGGGCCCCCTCGGCCGCCGTGTTCACCTTCAGCCGCAGCACGTCGCCGGCCGCGTCCTTGCCGGTGAGGGTGAGGGTGCCGCGGATCAGGTCGCCTTCGAGGACCTCGGGCTTGGCCCCGGCGGCGGCCGGCGTGAGGGTGAGCTGGTACTTCTTGGTCGCCGGCAGGTAGGTCAGGTCGCCGCCGGCGTAGAACTTGCCCTTGTCGAACTTGACGGCAATCCAGGCCACGTCCTTGTCCACCTTGTCGAACCGCCAGGCCCACTCGGCCTCCTCCGTCCACGACCCCTTGCCCCCCTTCGGGGTGCCGTTCATCTTCCACACGCCGACGAACTCCTGGACCTCCTGGAGGGCCTTCCTGGTCTTGGCCAGGTCGGCCTTCGTCGGCTTGGTGTCGGCGGCGGGGGCGGCCAGCGCCAGGACGGCGGCGGCCGTCAGGGCGGCGGTGGTGACGCGGCGGTACATGCGGTCGGCCCTCGGGGGAGCGGTGGGGGTGGGGGGACGGTGGGTATCTTACGCCATTCGACGCGAGGGGGCCGGGGCCGGTTCCCGAATGGTCAGGCGACGAGCAGGCCGTTGGCGGCGAACTTGGCCAGCACCCGGTCCACGTCGGTCGTCAGCGTCGCGCGGACGGCGGCCGGGTCGGTCACCGGCTGGCCGTCGGCCTCGACCCGGACTTCGCCGGCGAGGGCGGCCCGGGCCAGGTGGTCGATCAGGTCGGCCGGGGAGCGGGTGCCGTCGAGCAGGGGGAAGACGCGGCGCTCCAGGTCGTCCAGGTGGAGGGCGGCGTGCTGGGCGTTGGCCACGATCGACATGCGGCCGGCCAGGTGGCGGGCGACGCGGGTCGCGGCCGGCCGGTCGGAGACGACCCGGGCCGACTCGTGCGGGGCCCCGTGGAGGTCGACGAAGCCCGACGCGAACAGGGCGTTGACGAGGCCGGCCCCGAGTTCGGCGGCGTCGTCCGGCGGGGCCGGGGGCGTGCCGCCGGCGGCCGTCACCCGGTCGCGGGCTTCGGCCAGGAGGGCGTCGAAACGGACCGTGTTCGGCCACGCCTCGCTCATGACCAAAAAGGCCGCCTGGACGAGCGGCCGGTCGGTCGTCAGGGTCACGCCCTTCAGGGAGCGGAACGCCACCGGGCGGGCGGTCGCGAGGTCGGGCGGGGCGGCCGGCTTGGCCCGCCCGGCCGCGTGGAGCCCGCGGACGGCCGCCGGCTCCACGTGGTACTTCGGGGCCAGTGTGTCGCGGACGACGAGCGTCTGGCGGAACGTCCGGTTCCGCACGAAGTCCATGTACTGCTCGGTCCGCACCATGTCGGCCCCGAGCGATTTGAGGACGGCCGAGGCGTCCGGCCCGAGGTTCTCGGGGATCATCGCCCCGACCGCCGCCTCGCCGAGGTACCGCAGCCCGTGCCCGGCCGCGCGGTCCACGAACTCGTGGAAGTAGCACGGCTCGTTCACCTCCTCCAGGAGGTCGTGGTACAGGTAGCTCGGGGCCGCCCGGCGGAGGAAGTCGAGCTCGGCCCGGAGCATGACGGCGTAGGCCGACCCCTCCTGGGCGGTCGTCGCCTTCATCATGAATTCGAGGACGGCCCGGGCCTGCTCGACCCGCTTGGCCGGGTCCGGGAAGGGGGCCGCGTGGTACCGCATCAGGTCGCGGACGACCCCCTTGAGCCGCCACCCGGGGAGGACGTTGTACGAGACGTACCCGACCCCGTTCGG
>JANPKP010000631.1:0-3275 GCA_031426095.1 Gemmataceae bacterium | reverse complement strand
GCCGGCGGCCGCCGGGTCGGGGGGCCTGCGGCCTCCGGGGACGTCATGTCCCCCGCCCGCCGGCGGGCCGGCGCACGGGTCGTCCCGCTCGACGACGGCGGGCCGGCCGGCGTCGCCCGCCTGCCGTCCAGCCCCGCCACCCGGGTGCCGGACGCGGCCGCGTTCCGGGTCGACTTCCCGGCCTGGTTGGGGCGGCTGGCGGCCGGCAAGCGGGCGGCGACCGTCCTGCTGGCCGCCGGGTACCGGCCGTCCGAGGTGGCGGCCGGGGCCGGGGTGACGGCCCGCCGGGTGTCCCAGGTCCGGCGTGAGCTGGCCGCCGACTGGCGGCGGCTCCACGCCGGTCGCGGGGAGGCCCGACGGGAGCCTAAATAAGAGCCGTCGTCGCGTCACAATAGAGAAACGCGGCTGACCGCCCGCCCGATCCCGTCACCGCCATTCGTCCCCCACCCACCGAGGGCTCCCCGTGACCCGCTGCCGCGGCCCGCCGGGGCACGCCCCGACCCCCGTTCCGATCAGTCCTCATCCCGGAGTTCCGCCCGTGAAGATCTTGCTCATCAACAATGACGGCGGCGGGTTCGCCGCCCCCGTCGAGGTGGCCGACGGCACGACCGTCGCGAAGCTGTTCGCCGACACGGTGCCGGGCGGCCGGCCCGGCGACTACCTGATCCGCGTCAACCGCCTGCCGGCGGCCGCCGACCAGGTGCTGGCCCCCGGCGACCGGCTCAGTCTTACCCCGACCAAGATCGAGGGGGCGGCCGCGTAGCCGGCCCCCACGTCCCTACCGACCGGCCTGCCCCGGCGGACGCCGTCCGCCGGGGCAGGCCGCTTTTGCCGAGGAGACTTCCATGCTCCCGACCCCGCTGGCCGTGCGGCTGGCCCGGCGGCTGCACGCCGCCTGGGCCGCCCGGCCCGGCCCGGCCCCCGGCGACCCCGCCGACGACTGGCCGGCCCTCGACGCCCGCCTGGCCGCCGCCCGCACCGCCCGCCGCCGACTTCACCTGGCGGCCCGCGCCGGCCTCGCCCTGATCCTTCCGCGGCTGGCGGCCGAGCTCGCCGCCCGGCTCGACGACGTGGCCCGCGCCGTCGCCGACCTGCGGGCGGAGCGGACGCCCCCGCCGCCCGCCCCCGACCCGGCCGCGTTCCTCGCCGAGCTCCGGCAGGTCGAGGCCGAGCTCGGCGGCCTCGACGTCCGCTGGGCCGACGGGGCCGTGCGGGCGACCACCACCGAGCCCGTCGCCCTCGACGGGGTCGACCTCGGGCGGTTCGCCGTCGACTTCCACTGGACCCGGGTCGGCCGCCGCGAGGGGGCTGCGTGCTTCGACGTGGTGGCCCTCGACCCGCACCCGGCCGCGGGCCACGACGGCGTGGTTCACCCGCACGTCCGGGACGCCGAGTTGTGCCCGGGGGAGGCGTCCGCCCCCCTCCGCCGGGCCGTCGCCGCCGGACGCCTGGCCGACGCCTTCCTCCTCGTCCGCTCGGTCCTGATGACCTACAACCCGGCCTCCCCCCACGTCCCCCTCGCCGGATGGCACGGGATGCCGTGTTCGGACTGCGGGCGGCGGGTCGAGGGGGACGACCGGTTCTCGTGCGACGGGTGCGAGGCCGACCTGTGCGAGGGGTGCGCCGGGTCGTGCGGGGCCTGCTCCGAGACCCGGTGCGACGGCTGCCTGGCCGCCTGCGGCGGCTGCCGGGCGGCGTGCTGCCCCGGCTGCCTCGAAGACGTCGGCGGCCGGGCCGCGTGCCCGGACTGCCGGGGAAGGTGTTCCCGCTGCGGGGCGACCGTACGGGCCGACGAATTGACGGCGGAAGGTACGCCTTGCCCGGCGTGTAACCAGGAGGACGACATCGATGACGTGGAGGACGACAACGACGTGGCGGCCGCGACCGGGGGCGTGGGGGTTCCGCCCGACCCGTCCTGACGGCGCCGGCCGGCGGCTGGTGTTCGCGCCGCTCGCCTGGCTCAAACTGCAGCACCTGTGCCACGCCGGCCCGACCGAGGTGGCCGCCTTTGGGCTGTCGGCCCCGGACGACCCGCTCTACCTCGACGACGTCCTCGTCGTCCGCCAGCGGGCCACGCCCGTCGCCGTGGCGTACGACGACGCGGCCGTGGCCGACCTGTTCGACGCCATGGCCGACGCCGGCGTCCCGCCGGCCCGGTTCGCCCGGGTGTGGGTGCACACCCACCCGGGGGCGTCGGTGGCCCCGAGCCCGACGGACGATGCGACGTTCGCCCGGGCCTTCGGCCGGTGCGACTGGGCCGTCATGGCCGTCCTCGGGCGGACCGGCCGGACGTCCGCCCGGCTGCGGTTCAACGCCGGCCCGGGCGGCGATGTCGCCCTCCGGACGGCGGTCGACTGGGCGGCCTGGCCGAAGGCCGCGGCCGACCCCGAACGGCCGCTCTCCGAGCGGTTGGCCGACTGGTCGGCGGAGTACGCGGACCTCGTCGAGGTCGCCGACGCGTTGCCGCCCGACGCCATGCGCTACGACGACCGGTTCGCCGACGACCCGGGGGCGGTCCCCGGCCGGCCTCCGACCCGTTCTTCGACCCCTCCCCGACGGAGACTCCCATGAGTTCGGTTGACGCGAAGTTCGGGGACCGGGACGTCCGCCAGCGGGACCTCGTCCCGCCGGACAAGCTCGCCCGCTGCCACGCCGTGGTCGTCGGCGTCGGCTCGGTCGGCCGCCAGGTGGCCCTCCAGTTGGCCGCCACCGGGGTCCCGGCCATGACCCTGTACGACCCCGACTCGGTGGGCGTCGAGAACCTGGCCCCGCAGGGGTTCTGGGAGACCGACGTCGGCGACCCCAAGGTCGACGCCGTGGCCAACGTCTGCCACCAGGTGCTGCCGCGGATGGAGCTGCACGCCCGCCGCGAGCGGTTCCGCAAGTCGGCCGTCAAGGGGTGGCCTGCCGACCGCGACCACGCCGTCTTCTGCTGCGTGGACAGCATCGCCGCCCGCAAGCTCGTCTGGGAGGCGGTCCGCGGCGCGGCCGCCTTCTTCGCCGACGGGCGGATGGCGGCCGAGGTCGTCCGGGTGCTGGCCAGCGGCCGCCCGGCCGACGACCGGGCGTACGCGGCCACCCTGTTCGCGGCCGGCGAGGCGTACGCCGGCAGCTGCACGGCGAAGGCCACCATCTACGCCGGGAGCGTGGCGGCCGGGCTCATGGTCGGGCAGTTGTCCCGGTGGCTCCGGGGACTGCCCGTGGTCCCCGACCAGACCCTCAACCTGCTGGCCGCCGAGTTGACGGTGTCCGACCCGGCCCCTTGACCGGGCCGG
>JANPKP010000630.1:0-10847 GCA_031426095.1 Gemmataceae bacterium | reverse complement strand
TCCTCTGGACCGGCAGCCTGAGCCTCGTGGCGATCCTGAACCACCAGGGCTGCGCCTTCCGGGAGAAGGCAACCCTGAGCTCGCGCTGAACGAACGGCTTCATGCTTCCTTCCTCACTTCGACGCGGCATGTGTCATTGGCTCATGACGGGCCTGGTGATTCCGAACGCGAAAGGCAACATCCCTCAGACAGAAGAGGAGCAAGGGAAAGAAGACCCGCCCGCGATCATCCGCAAGCGGGATGGGGCGTTCACGTACACGACAACCGACCTGGCCACCGTCCGCTACCGGATGGACACCTGGAAGCCGGACGCCCTGCTCTACGTCGTGGACGCCCGGCAGGCATTGCATTTCAAGACTGTGTTCGCCCAGGCCCGCCGATGGGGGTACGCCGGCGTCGAGTTCCAGCACGTCTCATTCGGGTCGATCCTCGGCGAGGACAAGAAGCCGTTCCAGACCCGCAAGGGGGACACGGTCGAACTGTCAGGCCTGCTCGATCAGGCGGTCACGCTCGGGCTGGCGAAGTACGAGCAGAATTACGCCGAACGCAAAGGGCACGGCCACGACGTGCCCGAGTTGACTGACGCGGTGAAGCGGGGCGTCGCCGAAGCGGTCGGCATCGCGGCGGTGAAGTATGCTGATTTGAGTCAGAATCGGACGAGCGATTACGTTTTCAGCTTCGACAAGATGCTCGCCCTGGACGGCAACACAGCGGCTTACATGCAGTATGCCTATGCCCGCTGCCGCTCGATCTTCCGTGCAGGAAGTGTCGATGAGGGCCGCTTTCGAGAATCGCCCCCGGCCATGCAGATCACGCACCCGGCGGAACGGGCGCTCGTGCTGCAACTGCTCCGCTTCCCCGAGACGGTCGAGGCGGCGGCGGCCGACTACCTGCCGCACCTCGTCACCGCGTACCTGTGGGACTTGGCGAAGGCGTTCAGCGGGTTCTTCGAGAACTGCCCGGTGCTCAAGGCCGACACGCCCGAACTGCGGGACAGCCGGTTACTCCTCGTGGACCTCGTCGGCCGCGTCATCCGCGAGGCGCTGTCGTTGCTCGGCATCAAGACCGTCGAGCGGATGTAGAATACCCGTCGCAAGTCCGCGAGTCGCAAGTCCCGGGTCGGAGACGGGGGCCGCCGGCCGGACGACTTGGGACTTCCCGACTTGAGACCCGAGACTCCATCATGTTCGTCGATCGCGTCGAGTTGTTCGTCCGTGGCGGGGACGGGGGGCGGGGGCTGGCGTCGTTCCGGCGGGAGAAGTTCGTCCCCCGGGGCGGGCCCGACGGTGGCGACGGTGGCGACGGCGGGTCCGTCATCGTCCGGGCCGTGGCGAACGCCGACAACCGCGCCCCGCTCACCCAGAAGAAGCACTGGCGGGCCCGCCCCGGCGAGCCCGGCGGCACCTCCCTGTGCGGCGGCAAGGACGCCCACGACGTCATCATCCCCGTGCCGCCGGGCACCCTCGTCCGTGATCGCGACCGCGGCAACCTGCTCAAGGACCTTGTGAACGTCGGCGACGAGGTGACGGTCGGCAAGGGAGGCAAGGGCGGGCGGGGGAACAAGCACTTCGCCACGTCCACCAACCGCACGCCCCGCCAGTTCGGGCCGGGCGAGGACGGCGAGGAACGCTGGATCACCCTCGAACTCAAGGTCATCGCCGACGCCGGTCTCGTGGGGCTGCCGAACGCCGGGAAATCGACGCTCCTGTCGCGGCTCTCCCGGGCCACGCCGGAAATCGCCCCGTACCCGTTCACCACCAAAAGCCCGAACCTCGGCATCGTCTCCGTCGGCGGCGACCACGGGTTCGTACTCGCCGACCTCCCGGGGCTAATCGAGGGGGCGTCGGCCGGGGTCGGCCTGGGTCACGAGTTCCTCCGGCACGTCGAGCGGACCCGCGTCCTCGTCCACCTCGTCGAGCCGTTCCCGTCCGACGGGGCCGACCCGGTGGCGAACTACCACATGATCCGCAAGGAGCTGACGCAGTACCACTCGTCGCTCATCGAGAAGCCCGAGGTGCTGTGCGTGAGCAAGGCCGAGCTGACCGACTCGGCCGCCGTCCGCGACCGCCTCGCCGCCGACCTCGGGCACGAGGTGCTTCTCATCTCGGCCGTCACCGGGCAGGGGTTGGCCCAGGTGGTCGGCCGCGTGGCCCAGTACATCGCCGACCTCAAGCGCGAGGAGGCGGAGGCGACCGCGAAGCGGAAGCCGGTCGAGTTCCCGCTCGAAGCGGCCGTGCGGACGAGCGACTTCAAGACCGGCGCCCCGGCCGGCAGCGCGGACGCCCTCGACGCCCGGCCCGGGGGGTGAGCATGTCGCCGGACGTGGTCGTGGACATCGGCAACACCCGCATCAAGTTCGGGCTCTGCGCCGGCGGGGCGGTGGCCAAGGCGTTCTCGCTACCGGCCGAGGACACTTCGGCCTGGGCCCGCCAGCTTAAGGCGTGGCAGTTCGCCGGCCGCGTCCACTGGGCGGTGTCGAGCGTCCACCCCGAGCGGCTCGGCCGCTTCGGCGAGTGGGCGGCCGGCCGCGGCGATCAGGTGGTGGCGTTCGCCGACTACGGCCAGCTCCCCGTCAGGGTGGAGGTGGACGAGCCGGCGAAGGTCGGCATCGACCGCCTGTTCAACGCCGTCGCCTTCCTCCGCGACCTGCCGCCGGGCACGCCCGGGGTCATCATCGACGTGGGCACGGCGGTCACGGTCGACCTCCTCGACGGCCGGCACGTCTTCGTCGGCGGGGCCATCCTGCCGGGGCCGCGGCTCATGTTCGAGGTGCTGAACCGGCAGACGGCCAAGCTCCCGTTCATCGACCTGCACGAAGTGCCGACCGAGGCCGCCCCCGGGAAAAACACCCGCGACGCCATGGCCGCGGGCGTGCGGGCGGCAGTGACGGCCGGGTGCGAACAGCTCGTCCGCGAGTACGCCGCGTCCGCCGCGACCCCGCCGTGGCTGATGATGACCGGCGGCGCGCTCGGGGCACTGGCCGGCCACCGCTTCCCGGGCGTCGGCCCCACGTTCACCCACCCGCTGCTGACGCTCGAAGGCATCCGCCTCGCGGCCGAGGCGCTGCCGTGACCGCCCGCGTCGCCGTCCTCACGCCGCCGGGGGCCGGGGCCGTAGCCACCGTCGCCGTCGCCGGCCCGGGGGCGTGGGACGTTATTCGATCACTCTTTAAGCCTGCCGTGCAGTCCCCGCTTCCGGACGAACCGCCACTACACCGCGTCTGGTTCGGCACCCTAGGCGGCGACCAGGTCGTGTTGGCCGTGCGCGACGTAAGCCCGGAACCGCGGGTGGAAGTGCATTGTCACGGCGGGCGGCGGGTGGCGCGGTGGGTGGTGGAGCGGTTCGTGGAATGCGGGTGTCACGACGTGGGGTGGGAGTCATTCGCGGGGCGAAAGCCCAGGGATGGCCGTCCCTGGGCTTTGTCGGCGCTCGTACTTATGACCCGCGCCCCGACCCTCCGCACCGCGTCGATCCTGCTCGACCAGCACTACGGCGCGTTCGACCGCCTCGTCGCCGACGTACTCGCCCGCCTCGACGCCGGGGACGTGGCGGCCGCCGGGGCGATCTTGTGCAACACTTCGGCGTTTGCCCCGCTCGGCCGACGCCTCGTCGCCCCGTGGGTGGTGGCCGTCGCGGGGCCGCCGAACGTCGGCAAGAGTTCGCTCCTCAACGCCCTCGCCGGCTACCAGCGCTCGGTCGTCGCCGACGTGCCCGGCACCACCCGCGACGTGGTCACGGTGCCGGTCGCGTTCGACGGCTGGCCCGTCGAACTGGCCGACACGGCCGGCTTGCGGGAAGCGGCGGGATTGGAGGCGGAAGGGGTCGAACGCGCGAGGCGGGTGGTGGCCGACGCCGACCTCGTCGTGTGGGTATTGGACGCCGCCGACCCTTCACCCGTGTGGCCCCCGCCCGGCCTTTCCGCCGAGCGCGTCCTCCTCGTCGCCAACAAGTCCGACCGACCGCCGGCGTGGGCGGGCGACGTCCTCCGCGTCTCGGCGGTCACGGGCCACGGTGTCCCTGAACTCGCGGCCGAAGTCGCCCGCCGGCTCGTCCCGTTGCCCCCGCCGCCGGGGGCCGCCGTGCCGTTCACGCCGGCGCTCGCGGCACTCGTAACGGACGCGGCCGCGCTCGTGGACGCCGGCCGTGCGGGCGACGCGGCCCGCCTCCTCCGCGCTGCCGCCGACTGACCGCCATCACCCTCACGCCCGCCGGGCCGCCGGCCCACTCTCACCGAGCGCATCGACCCCCACGCGCCACCGCCGAAGCCGGAGCGACTGCCGCCGCCCGCGGCGTTCGGTACAACGTGGGGAACCCTTTCCCCGGAGACTCCCCCATGCAGTTCGGCAAGATTCGGCGGCCGTCGGGCGACGCGGCGGTGGTGCTGGTCGAGGACGGCGAGGCGTTCGTGCTGGACTTGTCCCGCCGGCCCGGCCTCGCGTCGCTCGCCGAACTGCTGGCCCTGCCCGACCCGGTCGCCGCCGCCCGCGAACTGGTGGACCTCGAAAGCCCGCCGACGCCGCGGGCCGACTGCCGCTTCCTCGCCCCCGTGGACCGCCAGGAGGTGTGGGCCGCCGGGGTGACGTACAAGCGGAGCAAGGTGGCCCGCGAGGAGGAGTCGAAGGGGGCCGCGCAGTTCTACGACAAGGTCTACTCGGCCGCCCGCCCGGAGCTGTTCTTCAAGTCGATCCCCGAGAAGGTGGTCGGCCCCGGGCAGCCCGTCCGCATACGGGCGGACAGCAAGTGGAACGTCCCCGAACCGGAACTCGCACTCGTGGTGTCGCCCGACCTGCGGATCGTCGGCTACACGGTCGGCAACGACATGAGCAGCCGGGACATCGAGGGCGAGAACCCGCTATACCTGCCGCAGGCGAAGGTCTACAAGGAGTCGTGCGCCCTCGGCCCGGTCATCACCCTCGCGGCCGGGATGCCGCCGCTGACGGAGGTGGGCATCCGCCTCGTCATCACGCGGGACGGGGCGACCGCGTTCGAGGGGGGTACGACGCTGGCCGCGATGGCCCGCACGCCCGAGAGCCTCGTCGGGTGGCTCGGCCGGGACAACGAGTTCCCGCACGGGGTGGTGCTGCTGACCGGGACGGGAGTGGTGCCGCCCGACGACTTCACGCTCCAGAGCGGGGACGAGGTGGCCATCACCATCGACGGCATCGGGACGATGGCGAACCGCGTGGCGTGACCGTCAACTCGGCCCCACACGCCCCCCCGGGCGTGTCACGCGGTACGTCTTCTCCCAAAGGCTCGGCAGCCCCGGGAGGGTCACGCCGGGCACCGGGAGGTCGGTCTTGCGGGCCAGTTCCATCACCTTGAGCGGGTAGGCGGGCCACTTCCCTTCGAGGGACACCAGGGCCCCCCGCTCCTCGTCCCCGAGCCGCGGCAGCAACTCGCCCTCGACGACGTGCCGGGCCGGCTCGCGGAAGTCGGCCGGGCGGGCCGGGCCGAGGGGGATGGGGGCCGAGAGCCCGGCCTTCTGGGCGTCGTCGGCCACGGCCAGGGCGAACTCCGGCCACTTGCCGGCGGCCGCGTTCAGGGCCTTCCGCTCACCGCCCCCCTTCACCAGTCTGGCGCGGAACGGCTGGGGCAGGTCGGCGACGACCAGGACCGGCCGCCCGACGGGTTCGGGGAGCGACGGGTACTTGTCGGCCAGGGCCAGTACGGCCGCCCCGTAGTTGAGCCACTCGCCCTCCCGCTCGGCCATCTCCTGGGCGGCCCGCAGCCGCTCCGCCTCGCCGCCCGTCAGCCGCCCGCTGGCCGTCCCCTCGACCCTGAGCGTGGTGCGGACGTAGTCGGCTACGCCCTTGCGTCCGGCGTCGGTGTCGAACGGCCACGGCGGGCGGTCGGCCCGGATCGTCTCCCAGTTCTGGCGGCGGAGGAGCCACGCCCGCTTGCGGTCGGCCTGCTCGCCCTTCCACTGCTGGGTCAACGCCCCGCGTTCGGCCGGCGGGAGGGCCGCGAGCGCCTTCCGCTGGCCGTCCGTGAGTCGGGCCTGCCACTGGGCCTCCCGAATATCGGCCACCACCTTGAACCGCAGGTCCGGGGTGGCGGCCGCCAGGACCGCGGCCCGCTCGGCGTCCGGCAGGCGGGCCAGCCACACGGCATAGGCCTCCAACACCCGCGTCAACCGGTCGCGGTCGGCCGGCGGCTGGTCGTGCAACCGCTGGTCGAGCACCCGCACCTGCTTCTGCCGCTCGACGGGCAGGGCTTTGAACGCCCTGATGAGCGGCTCGAGGTTCTCCCCCCAGGGGCTCTCGCCGGCCGCCCGGGCCACCTCGGGCGGCACCGGCGGGGCGTCGGCCGGGGGGGCGAGGTCGTCGGCGAACGTCTCACCCTCGGTTAGCCGGGCGAGGTAGTTGAAGTCGTCCACCCCCGCGTAGAGCGGCAGGTTCTCGACCACCCGGCGGTCGGCTTCGAGCGACAGGTTGGCGTCGCCGGCCGGCGGGAAAAAGAACGTCCGGGCGGCCGCGTGCCCGGCGTACCCGGCCCCGACGGCGAGGGCCACGGCCGCCAGCCCGCCGACCGCCCACGACCACCCGCGGCCCCGGGGCGGAGGACCGGCCGTCGCCCACGCGCTCGCGGACGGGGCCGACGACGCCAAAACCGGTGCCGGCGTGGGCGACCCGGGGGCCTGGAAATGTGGAGCCGGGACGGAGGGCGGGCGGCCGGCGGCCGGCAACTTGTCGAGCGTGCGGTGGGCGAAGTTCGGCGACGGGTCCGGCCGGGGGAGGAAGTCGAGCAGGTCGAACGACTTCTTCAGCGCGGCCGCCTTCGCCCGGGCGACGGGGTCGGCCGCGAGCCGGGCGGCCACCCGCCGCGACGCCCCCGTGTCGAGTTCGCCGTCGAGGTAGGCGACGAGTTCGGCCTCGTCCGGGTCGGTCGGCGCGTCGTCCCCCTCCCCCGCCGGCGGGGCGGGCGTGTTCGGCGGGTCGGCGGGCGGTCGGCCCCGGGCGTCGTCGGACATAGGTGAACCCCGAAAGCCGGCCCGTGGCCACGGGCCGGCTTGTTGACCTTACTCGTTCCCGCCGTCGCTGTCGCCGCCGGCCGGCGGCGGGGCGTCGCCGTCCATGTAAATGTACCCCTGCAACGCCTCGCGGAGTTTCGCCCGGGCCCGGCTCAGGAGCGACTTGACGGCCTTCCCGGTTAGCCCCATCACGTCGGCGATGTCGGCGTAGTTCATGTCCTCGAACTTGTTCAGGACGATCGCCACCCGCTGCCGCTCGTTGAGCCCGTCGAGGGCGGTGCGGATCACGGCCGCCAGTTCTTCCTGCTGGAGGTTGTGGGCCGGCGGGGCGTCGCGGGTGGGGCCGGCCGTGCCGGCGGGCGTGCCGCCGAGCGGGCCCGACTCGCGGACCTCCAGCGGCACCACCGGCCGCCGCCGGCGGTCCCGCAGGGCGTTGAGGGCGAGGTTGTTGGCGATGGTGAACAGCCACGTCGAGAACTTGGCCCGCGGCCGGTACTTCTTGCGGACCCGGTAGACCCGCAGGAACACCTCCTGGGCCAGGTCCTCGGCCTCGTCCGCGTTCCCGACGAGGTGGTGCATGACGGCCACGAGCCGGTGCTGGAACCGCTCGACCAGCTCGGCGAACGCGGCCCCGTCGTCGTCCCGCACCCGGAGCATGAGCCGGATGTCGGGGTCGCGGAGGGCCATCTGGGCGCTGGTCTGGCCGATCGACACGGGTTCGCGCCCCTCCCCGTCGCTCGAATGAAGAACTCACCACAAAGGTACGGAGGACACAAAGAGGACCACAGGGGGGAGTTCAGTCTCGTTTTCCGTCCGTCTCCACGCTTTGCATCTTGACCGTTGTGCATTTATGCGGAGTTCCGGATTCTAGCCCCAATGCCTGCTCTGCCTTCCGACGCAACTGGCCGCACGCGGCGTCGATCTCGGCCCCCTTCCGCTTGCGAATCTTCACGCTCACCCCGGCCCTCTTCAAGGTGTCTACCAGCCCGCTCAGGTCGGCGTCGGCCGGGCGGCGGTACGGCAGCCCCTCCACGTCGTTCCATGGGATCAGGTTGACGTGGGCCTTCCGCCCGGAGAGCAGCCAGGCGAGCTGGCGGGCGTGCGGCGGCTGGTCGTTGAGCCCGCCGAGGACGACGTACTCGTAAGTCACCTGCCGGCCCGTCGTCTCGAAGAAGTACCCGGCCGCGTCGAGGATGGCCGGGATGCCGGTGCCGGTGTTCGTCGGCACGATGCGGTTGCGGACCTCGTCGTTCGGGGCGTGGAGCGAGACCGCGAGGTGGTACTGCTTCCCGCTCTCGGCGAGCTTGCGAATCTTGGCCGGCAGGCCGACCGTGGAGATCGTGACGTGCCGGGCCCCGATCCCCAGCCCGTTCTTGTCGCCGGCGACGGCCAGCGCTTCGAGCAGGTTTTCGAGGTTGGCCAGCGGCTCGCCCATGCCCATGACGACGACGTGGGTGAGACGGTTGGCCAGCGGCTCGCCGTCGGCCCCGACCGCGGCCGGGTCGGGGTTCGTCAGGTTACGGAGGCGGACGAGCTGTTCGAGGATTTCGCCGACGGACAGATTGCGGGCCACGCCCTCCAGTCCGCTGGCGCAGAAGACGCACCCCATGCCGCAACCGACCTGGGTGCTGACGCACGCCGTCGCCCGCCCGCCGTCCTGGATCAGCACGCACTCGATCATCCGGTCATCGACCAGTCGTAGGACGAGCTTGTGCGTGTCGTCGCGGGCCTTGTAGTGCTGCTCGACGCGGCTGCCGAGGACGCTGAACGACTTAGCCAACTCCTCCCGCAACTCCTTCGGCAGGTCCGACATCTGCTCGAACGTCTCGGCCCGAGCGGCGAGAACCCAGCGGCGGATTTGCTTCATCCGCATCGGCGGCTGCCCACGCTTGGCGACCCAGGCGCGGAAGTCGTCGGGTGCGATGTCGAGGACGCCCGGCAACGGCGCGGCGGGGTGGGCGGCAACGCCGGGTGGCGCGTCGGACAGGGCGAGCGGGAGTGGAATGGCTTGCGACATAGAACCATTGTAAAGCCGAACCGGGGGATTGGAACAGTGTCGCACCGGAAGGGGGCCGCCCGTGGAGCCGTTGCCGTGGTATAGCGTGGTGGTGCCGGCCGTCGCCGCCGTCGGCTTCGTGCTCGTGGGGTGGCTCTCGAGTTCGGCCCGCCTCCGCTTCGCGGCCGTCGGCATGGTCGTGATGGTCGGATACGGCGTGCTAATGGACCAGGTCAGCGCCCGCCTCTGCCCCGAATACTTCACGGTGTTCCACCCGCCGATCCCCGGGCTTACCGACCCGACGCTGTTGGGGATCGCCTGGGGCTTCCTCGGGGCGTGGTGGGGCGGGTACGTTCTCGGCTACGCGGCGGGTGTCGCCGCCACGGTCGGGCCGCGGCCGCCGTTACCCTTGCGCGAACTCGCACGGCCGTTAGGCGTCCTTCTCGCGGCGGTCGCCGGGGCGGCGGCCGTCACCGGGTTCAACGTCGCCCGCCACGCCGACCTCTTCGGCGTCACGCTCGACCCGTCGGTCGGCGCGATGCTGCCGCCCGAACGGCACCGGGCGGCTCTGGTGGTGGCGTGCTACCACTTCGCCGCCTACGTGACGGCGGCGGCGGGCAGCGTCGTGCTGTGCGTGTGGATCGGCCGCACGCGGAAGTCCCGTCACCTTCGCCCCGCCGAGATGCCGCCATGCCCGAACCCCTCGCCATCCTCATCGGGCTCGAACGAACCGAGGTGAGCGAAATCCGTTCCCGCGTCCGCGCACCGCTGATAGCGGTCGAGACGCCGCCAAAGCTGCAACTCCGCGGCGGCGAGCTGTACTTCTTCCACCGCGGCCTCTGGGACTTGGCCGGGCCGGTGTCGAAGGTCGTGTTCCACGGCATCTACGAGAACGACTTGCCGACGCTCGCCGCCCTCGCACTGTGGGGCGGGCCGTGCCTGCCGGGGGCCCACGGCATGCTCGACTGCCGGCCACGCATCCCCAACCTGGCCCGCTGCCGCCGGGTGTCGCGGTTCGCCGCCCTGCCCCGCGGGTACGCCGACGCCGGCACCACGTTCCCGGCCGACGGCCCGACCGTCGCCAAGTGGGGCGAGGGGCACTGCGGCGAGGGGAAGGAAGTCGTGACGGGCGGCCGCGAGTGCGACGAGCCGACGCTCTTCGAGCAGTTCCTCAAAGGCGACGCCGTGCGGGTGCAGGTGATCGGCAACGCCGCGTTCCAGGTCCGCCTCGCCGGCGAAGACTGGAAGAAGTCGCTCCACCACCCGGCGGCCGACCTCACGGAACCGGACGCGGAACTGGTCGAGGACACGCGGCGGATGCAGGCCCACTTCGGGCTGGAGGTTTGCGCGGCCGATTACATCGTGACGCCGGACGGGGGCAAGCACCTGCTGGAGCTGAACCACATACCGAACGTCACGCAATTCGCAGAGATGCGGGAGGCGTACCTCGATCTGGTGTGCGGGTGGCTGGACGGCGTTTCGTAGGCGTGGGTCGAGTCCGCGAGACCCACATCGGCGAGCAGCCGCCCCGAACGCGGGCCTCGACTCGACCCACCCTACGCCGCTAATAAGCGTGCTTCTGTTTCTGGAAGAGCATCCGCCACACGGTCAGGAACAGAATCCGCACGTCGAAGAGCGGGTTCCAGTGGGTGATGTAGTAGAGGTCGAACTGGACCCGCCGGCGGAGGGACGAGTTGCCCCGCCAGCCGTTCACCTGGGCCCACCCGGTGATGCCCGCCTTCACCGCGTGGCGGGCCATGTAGTTCGGGATCGTCTTCGAGAACTTCCGCACGAACACCGGCCGCTCCGGCCGCGGGCCGACGAGGCTCATGTCGCCGCGGAGGACGTTGAACAACTGCGGCAGCTCGTCCAGGTTCGTCG
>JANPKP010000629.1:0-23902 GCA_031426095.1 Gemmataceae bacterium | reverse complement strand
CGACCCGCGGTCGCGTCACGGACGCGACCGCGGGTCGCGGCGCTATACGGGGCCGTCTCGCACGTTTCCGCGAAACCCCGTCCGATTCAGCACCCCGGCCGCGTACTGTTCACGTCCCCCCGCGTTCTCGTGACCCACGTTCCCGCCGCCGGCCGAACTTTGGTCGTGACACGCCGCGGCCGTGGGGGCAGAATAACGGACACGCCAAGCCCATCCCGCCGGAACTCCTCACCCCGAGGGCCACCCATGACCCCGTCCCGCCGGTCCTTCCTCGCCGCGTCCGCGGCCGCCGTCGCCACCACCGCCGCGACCACCCCCGGCGCGTTCGCCGCGGGGACCGACCCCGTCCTCCGCGTCGGCCTCGTCGGGGTCGGCGGCCGCGGCATGGGGGCGGCCAAGAACGCCCTCCTCGCCGACCCGAAGGTCAAGCTCGTCGCCCTCTGCGACGCCTTCATGGACCGGCTCCAGGACGGGCTCAAGAACCTCAAGGCGGTGAAGGCCATCGCGGACAAGATCGACGTGACCCCGGACCGCTGCTTCGACGGGTTCGACGGGTTTACCAAGCTCCTCGACTGCGGCGTGGACGTGGTGCTGCTCTGCACCCCGCCGGGGTTCCGGCCGCAACACCTGCGGGCGGCCGTGGCGGCCGGCAAGCACGTCTTCTGCGAGAAGCCGGTGGCCGTCGACGCCCCCGGCGTCCGGTCGGTCATCGAGACGGCCAAGCTGGCGAAGGAGAAGGGGACGAGCCTCTGCTCCGGCTTCTGCTTCCGGTACGACCCCCGCAAGCGGGAGACGGTCAAGCGGGTCCACGACGGGGCCGTCGGCGACGTGATGGCCATCCACGGCACGTTCCTCACCAGCCCCCTCTGGCACCGCGGCGAGAAGGCCGAGTGGACCCCCATGGAGTACCAGATGCGGAACTGGTACTACTATTCGTGGCTCTCGGGCGACTTCATCGTCGAACAGCACTGCCACAACCTGGACAAGGCGGCGTGGCTGATGAAGGGCGAGATGCCGGTGAGTTGCACCGCCCTCGGCGGCCGGCAGCAGCGGGTGGAGGCCAAGTTCGGCAACATCTACGACCACTTCAGCAGCGTGTTCGAGTACGCGGGCGGGGCCAAGCTGTTCAGCTACTGCCGGCAGATGGCCGGGTGCGTCGGCGACATCAACGACCACGTCCTCGGCACGAAGGGCCAGTGCCAGCTCATGAAGCACACGATCACCCCGCACGCCGGAGCGGCGTGGACCTACGACGGCGACGAGGGGGACATGTACCAGATCGAGCACAACGAGCTGTTCGCCGGCATCCGGGCCGGCCGGCCGATCAACGACGGGGAGGCGGCGGCCAGGAGCACGCTCATGGCGGTCCTCGGCCGGCAGGCGGCGTACACCGGCAAGAAGATCACCTGGGAGCAGATGCTCAACTCGAAAGAAGACCTGTCGCCGAAGAGCTACGCCTGGGGGCCGAACGAGGTGCCCGGGGTGCCGATGCCGGGCGTGACCAAGTTCGCGTGACCGTGCGGGTGCGTCGCCGCGGGGCGGGCCGGAGTGCCCGCCCTCCCCTTCCCCCACACGCCGAGCCGGACGGAACGGACGCCGCGGCCGCCCGGAGCCCTCCCCATGCACGCCCGACCGATCGGCCGCCGCGACTTCTTACGCACCACTGCCACCGTCGCCGCCGCCACGCTGACCGGCGTCCCGCTCGCCGCCGCTCCCACCGCGGCAGCCTCGAAGCCGCGCTTCAAGAAGGCCGTGAAGTACCCGATGGTGCGACTCGAAGGGTCGCACCTCGACCGGCTCAACCTCGTCAAGAAACTCGGCTTCCAGGGCGTCGAGATCGACAGCCCGGGGACGGCCAAGCTCGACGAGTTGGCCGCCGCGAGCAAGGAAACGGGCGTCGCCGTCCACGGCGTGGTCGATTCGGTCCACTGGAAGGAGACGCTCTCCAGCCCCGACGCGGCGGTGCGGGCGAAGGGCCTCAAGGCGCTCACGGGGGCGCTGGAGGACGCGAAGGCCGTGGGGGCCGACACCGTCCTGCTGGTGCCCGGCGTGGTGAACAAGGACGCCACCTACGAGCAGTGCTACGAGCGCTCGCAGGCCGAGGTGCGGAAGGCCCTGCCGCTGGCCGAGAAGCTGGGCGTGCGGATCGCCATCGAGGTCGTCTGGAACAACTTCATCACCAAGCCCGAGCAGTTGGTGCAGTACGTGGACGACTTCAAGACGCCACTCGTCGGGGCGTACTTCGACGTGTCGAACATGCTCAAGTACGGGGTGCCGGCCGCGACTTGGGTGCGGGCCCTCGGCAAGCGGATGCTGAAGTTTGACTTCAAGGGCTTTAGCATGAAGAAGTTCGAGGCCAAGGAGAACCCGTGGGTCGCCATCGGTGAGGGGACCGAGGACTGGCCGGAGGTGCTGAAGGCGCTCGCCGAGATCGACTACGACGGGTGGGCGACGGCCGAGGTCGCCGGCGGCGGCGAGGACAAGCTGCGGGACGTGGCCGCGCGGATGGACAAAGTGCTGGGGCTGTGAACGGGTCACGGGGGCTCAAAAAGCAAAGCCCACCCGTTGTCACGGGTGGGCAATCGGCTTTTCTCACGTGCTCCGGCGACTTACGCGATCTTCCACTGCCCCGGCACGGCGGCGGGCGGCACCGGGATGTCGATACCGAGGGCCAGGTTCTCGGGCATCGTGCCCTTGCCGGCCTTGAGCAGCCCGTCCCACGTCAGCTCCTTGCCGCTGAACGCCGCGTCGCGGCCGAGGATGGCGGTGAACGTGGATTCGGTCACGGCCTGCAGTTCGTTGAGCGGCTTCCCCTCGCGGATGCTCCGGAGCAAGTCGACGTGCTCCTGCACGTAGGCCGACACGTCCGTGTCCTCGCCGACCTTCTTCTTGCCGACCGCGTAGCTGTTCACCCGGCAGGTGCCCTTCGACCCGTACACCGTCTCCGACACGTCCGACTTGCTGCCGGCGATGTGCTCGCAGTAGCTGAACAGCTTGACCCCGTTCGGGTACTCGAACTCGACCGCGTAGTGGTCCCAGATGTTGCCGTACTCGCTCGGGGTGCCGACGGGCGTGGCCTTGAGCTTGGCGGACGCCGTTTTGCTGTTCTTGAGCTGCTCGGAGATGACGAGGTCGCGGGTGGCCCGGCCGCCGAGGGCCACGGCCTTCACCGGGTGGGCGTTCATGATCCAGTTGATGACATCCAGGTTGTGGACGTGTTGCTCGACGATGTGGTCTCCGCTGAGCCAGAGGAAGTGGTACCAGTTGTTGAGCTGGTACTCGGCGTCCTTCTGCCCCTCCTTGCGCTCGTGGAACCAGATGCCCTGGCCGTTCCAGGCGCAGCGGGCGGCGACCACGTCGCCGACGACGCCGTCGTGGATCGCCTTGACGGTCTGCTGGTACCCCTGCTGGTGCCGCCGCTGGGTGCCGGCCACGACCGCGACGCCGGCCCGCTTCGACTCCTCGACCAGTTCCAGGCACTTGCGGATGCCGGCCGCGTCCACGGCCACCGGCTTTTCGCAGAAGACGTGCTTCTTGGCCTTGATTGCCGCTTCGAGGTGGAACGGACGGAACCCCGGGGGGGTGGCGAGGATGACGAGATCGACGCCGGCGTTGATGACCTTGTTGTAGGCGTCCAGCCCGCCGAACGCGGTCTCGGGGGTGGCCTTGATGCGGGACGCGAACTTCTTGTCCTTCCGCCAGTTTTCGACGGCCTTCTTGGCCTTGTCCTCGAACACGTCGCCGAAGGCCACGATCTCGACCCGGTCGTCGGCCGTCAGGATGTCCTTGACGGCCCCGTTGCCGCGGCCGCCGCAGCCGATGAGGCCGACCTTCATGGCGTCGGTGCCGGCCGCGAACACGTTGGGCGAGACGGCCGTCGCGGCGGCGGTGCCGGCGACCGCGGCGGTCGCCCGGAGGAAGTCCCGGCGGTGGGTAGACATGGGAGAGAACCTCGTCAGGTAAGGGCCAGGGGGAAACGGGCGGATACGTGATTGTCGTGTCGGTCGGGGTGGTTCCGCAACGCGAAACTACTCGCTTTTCTTCACAACCTTGGGCTTGAGGCCGACGAGGGCCGGCAGCTCGTTCTCGGCGAGGGCGAGGCGGAAGCCGATGGTGTCCTGGCGGGTGAGCCACCAGATGCTCCGCGGTTCCTGCGGATCGTGCTTCTGCCACGACTCCTCGGACACCCGGCGGGCGGCGCTGCGGCAGCGGTCGGCCTTGTCGGCCCACGACCCGCCGCGGACGACGTGCGACCACTTCTCCGCCGTCGGGACCTCCACCGGCCGCAGGCTCAAATTCTCCTTCGCCGCCTTCGCGTACCCCTCCGGGTCGTACTGGTCGAGGGTCCACTCCCAGACGTTCCCGTGCATGTCGTGGAGGCCGAACGGGTTCGGCTTGTGCGTCCCGACCTTGTGGGTCGTCCCCTTCGGGTGGTCGTCGTCCGGGGAGTTCTTCTTGAACCAGCCGTTCTCGTCGAGCCGCTCGGGGTCGTCGCCGAATGAGTAAGCCGTAGTTGTGCCGCCGCGGGCCGCGTACTCCCACTCGGCCTCGGTCGGCAGCCGGAACGCCCTGCCCGTTTTGCCCGCGAGCCAGTTGCAGTACATGAACGCCGCGTGGTGCGTCATGCAGATGACCGGGAAGCCCTCCCGGCCGTGTTCGTAGGTCTCGTCCACGAAGGTGTTCGTCGGCCGCGTGACCGCGTCCGCCCCCAGCCCCTTCGCCCCGACCTCGTCGGCGACCGGGTACTTCTTGTCCTTCCAGAACAGGTCGAACTCGTCCCACGTCACCTCGCACTTGCCCACCCACATCCCGCCGACCTTGACGCGGTGGGCCGGCCCCTCGTTGGCGTCGCGGCCCGGTTCGCCGTCCGGGCTGCCCATCGTGAACTCGCCGCCGGGGACGTACACCATGTCGAACTTGACCGTCGTCCCGGGGATCGTCTCGGTGAAGTTCTTACCGGCGGCGTTCGGCGTTACGGGCGTGATCGGCTTGTCGTCGGCCCGGCCGGCGAGCCCGACTCGGGCGGCGGCCAGGGCCGCGGGGATGGTGAGCAGGGTCGTGGTGCGGCGGCGCATTTCTGGTACAGTCTCCGAGGGGTGGGTGCCCGCGGTCGCGGTCGGAGGGGAGCCGATGGGAAGCCGGTGGGTGCGATTGTCGCTTGTCTTCCATCTTATCACCTGCGCCGCCACACGCCACGCGGAATGCTCCGACACGCCGCAGACTCGCTTTGAGTACGAATCGAAGCACATGGGCACGACGTTCCGCGTCGTGCTCTACGCCGCCGACGCGGCCGCCGCCACCCGTGCGTCCGCCGCAGGGTTCGCCCGCGTCGCGGAACTCGACGGCATCATGAGCGACTACAAGCCGGCGAGTGAACTCAACCGGCTCTGCAAGGCGTTCGCCACCACCGTCGGCGAGCCGGTGACGGTGAGCGACGACCTGTTCGCGGTCCTGGCGAAGGCCGACGCCCTTTCTCGCCGCTCGGACGGGGCGTTCGACGTGACCGTCGGCCCCGTCGTCCAACTCTGGCGGATCACCCGGCGGACGCAACGCCTGCCCGACCCGAAGGAGTTCGCCGACGCCCGGGCGAAGGTCGGCTACCAGAACGTGCGGCTCGACGTGGCGAACAAGACGGTGAAGCTTCTCGTGCCCGGGATGCAGCTCGACCTCGGCGGCATCGCCAAGGGGTATGCGGCCGACGCGGTTCTGACCCTGCTCCGCGAGAAGCACGGCGTCACGTCGGCACTCGTGGCCGCGGCCGGCGACATCACCTGCGGAGACCCGCCGCCCGGGAAGGCGGCCTGGGAAGTGGACATCGCCCCGATCGTAAAGGGCCAGAAACCTCGCCGCCTGCGGCTCGCTCACGCGGCCGTTTCCACGTCCGGCGACGTGGAGCAGTTCGTGGAGATCGGCGGCGTCCGCTATTCGCACGTCCTCGACCCGCGGACGGGCATGGGCATCACCGGCCGGCGGAGCGTGACCGTGGTGGCACCGAAGGGGGTGACGGCGGATAGCATGACGAAAGTAGTTAGCGTCCTGCCGGCGGACAAGGGATTCGCCCTCGTGGACGCGACCGCCGGGGCGGCGGCTTACGTCGTGATCGCCGGCACGGGCGGGGCGCTCGACGTGACGGCCACGAAGGGTTTCGACGCATTCGTGGCGAAGGACCAACCCTAAACGGAGAACGCCGTGGAAGACCTGATCAAGTTCGTGAGCGAGAAGGCCGGCATCACGCCGGAGAAGGCGAAGTCGGCGGTCGCCGCGGTGGCCGACTTCGCCAAGCAGAAGTTCCCTGCCTACGGCGGGCAGATCGAGAAGTTCCTGTCGGGCGGCGGGGGCGAAGGTGGCGGCGCTAATCCGCTCGGCGACATCGCCGGCAAGCTCGGTGGGCTGTTCGGGAAGTGAAAATGACGACGCCCCGGGATCGTGATCCCGGGGCGTCGGTTTGTGTCGCGGACCGCGTTAGTCCTTCGCCCGGCGGAGGTACTTCCCCTTGCCGTCGGTCGTCTCGATCACGATGGATTCGCCCTGCGTGATGAACGACGGCACCTGCACCACCAGCCCGGTCTCCAGGGTCGCGGCCTTAGTCTGGGCGGCGGCCGTCGCCCCCTTGATGCCCGGCTCCGTCTCCGTCACCTTGAGTGTCACGTTCTGCGGCAGTTCCATCGACAGGGCCTTGCCGTCGTAGAAGGTGATCTTACAGTCGTCGTTCTCGCGGAGGAACGGGATCATGTCGCCGACCATGTCGGCCGACAGGTTCACCGGCTCGAACGTCTCCTTGTCCACGAAGACGTACTCGTTGCCGTCCTTGTAAGAGTAGGTGTAGTCCTTCGTGTCGAGGTACACGACATCCACCTTGTCGTCCGGGTGGACCCGCTCGTCGGTGATCGACCCGGTCTTCATGTTCTTGAGCTTGAGGTACAGGATCGCCCGCCAGTTCCCGGGCGTGTTGAGGTCGCGGTCGAGGCAGTACCACAGCCCCCCGTTCATGTTCAGCACCATGCCCCGCCGGATGTCGATCATCTTCGTCGATGCCACGGCCCGTCCTCCGTCGTGGGGGGCGGAATGCCCCGTTCGGAAACCCCATCGGTACCCGTTTTTTATCAACTGCCCCCCGGCCGGTGAAGGGCGGGTGTGCGGGCCGGGGCGGTTTCGTGCTGGCCGGCCGGGGCGGGGGTCTTAGATTGTCCCCGATCCCCTCTCCCTGGAGCCGCCATGCCCGCACCCCACTTCCGCCCGGCCGCGGCGGCCGCCCTCGCGGTCGCGCTCGGCCTCGCCGCACTCGCCGGCGTTCCCGCACTCGCCGACGGGCCGAAGGACAACGCCGCCGAGAACGTCCGCCCGGTGCCGCCGAAGGGCGTCGCCGTCGATCCCGCCGTCGTGAAGGAGTTGAACGCCGGGCTGGCCGACCTCGCGAAAGCCATCGCCGACGCCACGGCCGCCGCGGGCGGCAACCCCAAGTTGCTCGACCTGCTCCCGGACGTGGAGATCTACCACAAGGCAGTCCGGTACGCGGTCGAGTACGGCGAGTTCTTCGCCCCGAAAGAACCGGACGCGGCCAAGAAGTTACTCGCCACGGGGCTCCAGCGGGCGAAGGAGTTGAATGACGGCAAGCCGTCGTGGCCGACCGCCACCGGCCCCGTCGTCCGCGGCTATCGCTCGAAGATCGACGGCTCGGTGCAGCCTTACGGCCTCATCGTCCCGAAGGCGTTCGGCGACGCGCCGGCCACGAAGCGGCGGCTCGACTTCTGGTGGCACGGCCGCGGCGAGAACCTGAGCGAGGTGAACTTCATCACCCAGCGGCAGGGCGGCGGCGGCGACTTCGCCCCGGCCGACTCGTTCGTGCTGCACCCCTACGGCCGGTACTGCAACGCCAACAAGTTCGCCGGCGAGGTCGACACCTTCGAGTGCCTCGAACACGCCCGCAAGCATTACCCGGTGGATGACGCCAGGCTGACCGCCCGCGGCTTCTCGATGGGCGGGGCTGCCTGCTGGCAGTTCGCCACCCACTACCCGACGCTGTGGGCGGCCGCCAACCCCGGGGCCGGGTTCGCCGAGACGCCCGAGTTCCTCAACGTCTTCCAGAACGAGAAGGTGTCGCCGACGTGGTACGAGAAGAAACTCTGGCACCTCTACAACGCGACCGACTTCGCCCAGAACATCTTCAACCTGCCGACGGTGGCCTACAGCGGCGAGGTCGACAAGCAGAAGCAGGCGGCCGACGTGATGGCCCGCGAAATGAAGAAGGTCGGCCTGGAACTCAACCACGTCATCGGCCCCAAGACGGCCCACAGCTACGAGAAGAACGCGAAGGTGGAGGTGGCCAAGCGGGTCGATGCCCTCGTTGCGAAGGGCCGCGACCCGTGGCCGAAGGAGATCAAGTTCGTGACGTACACGCTGCGGTACAACACGTGCGCGTGGGTCACGGTGGAAGGACTGGCGAGGCACTGGGAGCGGGCGAGCGTGGCCGGCGAGTGGAAAGACGACTCGCCGGCCCTCAAGACCGAGAACGTCACCGCCCTGTCGCTGTCGCGGCCAGGAAAGGACGGGGTTTCGCCGTCGAAGGTCGTGATCGACGGCGCGACCCTCGAACTTCCTCCGAACGCGGGTGCGGCGGACGCCGTGCTCCTCGGTAAGCACGCCGGTAAATGGGTGGTGACATCGGCCCTGTCGTCGGACGCTCACGCCAAACGGCACGGCCTTCAAGGCCCCATCGACGACGCATTCATGGACTCGTTCATAATGGTGTCGTCGACGGGCACGCCGCTCAACGAGAAGGTCGGGGCGTGGGCCACAGCCGAAATGAAGCACGCCGTCGAACACTGGCGGAAGCAGTTCCGCGGGGACGCCCGGGTGGTCGCGGACAAGGACGTGACGGCCAAGGAGATCGCGGAGAGCAACCTCGTGCTGTGGGGCGACCCGCAGAGCAATACGGTTCTCGCGAAGATCGCCGACAAGCTGCCAGTGAAGTGGACGAAGGACGGCGTGGTGGTCGGCGGCGAGACGTACCCGGCCGGCACGCACGTCCCCGTCTTGATTTACCCGAACCCGCTGAACCCGAGGAAGTACGTGGTCCTGAACAGCGGCTTCACGTTCCGCGAGTACGACTACCTGAACAACGCCCGCCAGGTGCCGAAGTTGCCCGACTATGCGGTGATCGACGTGACGACGCCGCCGAACGCCCGCCACCCGGGCAAGGTCGTGCGGGCCGGCTTCTTCGGCGAGAAGTGGGAACTGCTGGCGGACGACGGGATGTGATTTCGTGATTGTGTAGGGTGGTGCCGAGTCTTCGAGGCCCACCGTGTTCCCCTTCAATTGTAGTTGGGGGGCCTCGAAGCCTCGGCACCACCCTACCCGACCGACGAGCCGCCCCATGCCCAAAGCCGCCCGCGTCGCCCTCGTCATCGTGCTCATGGCCGCCGGGGCGGCCGGCGGCTTCCTCCTCGTCAAGTCGCTCCAGCCCGACGAGGGCGGCCGCACCGCCAAGGGGAAGGGAAAGGGAGAACCCGGCAAGCCGGCGGCCGCGGCCGCGGCCGGCAAGGGGAAGCTCGTCGTCCTCGTCGTGTTCGACCAGTTCCGCGGCGACTACCTCGACCGCTGGGCCGCCGGCTTCGGCCCGGACGGGTTCGAGCGGCTCAAGCGGGACGGCGTCTGGTTCGCCGACGCCCACCTGCCGTACTCCTGCACGTCCACCGGCCCCAGCCACGCCTCGATCAGTACCGGGGCGATGCCGTCCGTCCACGGCATCGTCGAGAACGAGTGGTACGACCGCGGCCAGGGCAAGCGCGTCTACTGCGCCGAGCCGACGGGCCGCGTTGCCGCGTTCGTGCCGCCGCTGCCCGACACGAGTGCGAAGGCGAGCCGCGGGTCGGCAGCCGGCTTCTCGCCCGAAAACCTGCTCGCCCCGACGGTCGGCGACGCCCTTAAGGCCGCGACCGGCGGCAAGTCGAAGGTGGTGAGCCTGTCGATCAAGGACCGCACCGCCGTACTCATGGGCGGAAAGGAGCCGACCGCCGCCTACTGCTTCGACGTGCGCGACGGCCTGTTCCACACCACCACCTATTACCGGCCGAAGCCGCACCCTTGGGTCGATGCCTTCAACGCCACCACGCCGGCCGACAAGTACATTGGCAAGCCCTGGACCCGCCTGCGGCCCGACGAGGCCTTTTACGATCGGCTCGCCGGGCCGGACGCCGGGCCGGGCGAGGGCTTCGGCACCGGCGGTCAGGGCAAGGTTTTCCCGCACGAACTGCGTAACCGCAAAGCACCCGGCCAAAAAGCCGAGGACTATGCCGTGCTGGAACTGTCACCGGCCGGGAACGAGTTGCTGCTGGAGTTCGCCAAGAAGGCCATCGAGGGCGAAAACCTCGGGGCCGATGCGACGGACCTGCTGTGCGTCAGCTTCTCCTCGAACGACCTGATCGGCCACATCTGGGGGCCCGATTCGCACGAGGCACTCGACGTGACGCTGCGGTCGGACCTGATCGTCCGCGACCTGCTGGCCTACCTCGACGGCCGGTACGGGAAGGAGCGGTACACGCTGGTGTTGACGGCCGACCACGGCGTCTGCCCCACCCCCGAGTACCACGGCCGCACGAGCGTCTACCGGGCCGACGACGGGCTGCGGGCGCTCTTCGAGAAGGACTTCCGGGAGCCGCTGAATGCGGCCCTCGACGAGGCCTTCGGCAAGAGCGAGGGTGGAAGCCCGGGCGAGTGGATCGACCCGGTCGATAATGCCGACTACCTCTTGCCCTGGGTCTACCTCAACGACCGGCTCATCAAGGCCCGCGGGCTCGACAAGCAGGTGGTCGCGGAGTTCGTCGCCCAGTGGGCCGGCAACCGGCCGTACGCCGCGACCGCGTTCACCCGCCGGAACGTCGAGGCGGGCACCTTGCCGCCGACGAGCCCCGGGGCCGAAAAGGACGTTCGGGCGGCCCTCGACCTCGTCAAGCCGGCGTTCCGCCCCGACCGCTGTGGCGACGTGATCGTGGTCCCGAAGGCGTACTCGATTCTCAGCCGGTACCCGACCGGCTCGAGCCACGGCAGCCCGTACCCCTACGACACGCACGTCCCGGTCGTGGCCTACGGGGCCGGGGTGCCGGCCCTCGGCAAGCGGGCCGAGCGGGTGTCGGCCCTCGTGGTCGCCCCGATGCTGGCGTGGGCCCTCGGCATCGCCCCGCCGTCCGCGGCCGTCGAGAAGGTACCAGCCCTGCTAACCAGCCCGCCGAAGAAGTGACGCGGCCGGCCACACTCGCCGGCCCGGTGGCGATGTCGGAGCCGGCATTCGGACCGGAAATCGGTCACACTCCCGCTTTACCGGTGGGGGTGGGAGCTGTACAGCGGAAGGCGCGAGCAGGTAAATACTTCGGGCGTAACGCGGTCTCAAAAAGTGGGAGAATTCGGGGGCATTACAACGCCGGGGCGAGCGATTTCAACCGATGCCCGGTCACGGGCCGTGGTCGTGGATCAGCTCGCAGAGCTTGCCGAGGACCTTCCCCTCGCGGCCGACCGAAACACCCGACGGGAGCGGGTTGTTGTTCACGAACAGGGCGAAGTATAGGGTGCTGCCGGCCTTCGTGGTCAGGGTGCCGGCCATCGCCTTGCTGTTGAGCATGACCCGCTCGTTGAGCGGGTCGAGCCAGTAGAGCGTCCCCGTCTTGGCTTGAACCTTGCCGCGGGCCGTGCTGTCGGCCCCGACCACCTCGGCGAGCGTCCCGTCCACACCCAGCCCCGGCAGCCCGGCTCGAAAAGCCGCCCACTCGGACCGCTTCGCCATCCCCTGGAGGAGCTGGACCGTCGCCCGCGGGCTCACGAAGTCGGCCCGCCCGCCGCCCGCCCCGCCGCCGAGGCTGACGGCGTCGAGGTCCACCCCCAACTCCTTCAGGACCTTCCCCTGCTCCGCCAGCCCGGCCTCGACGGTCGTCTTGCCACGCTTCACCGCCACCAGGGCGGGCAGCGTGCTGGCATATAGGTTGTGGCTGACTTTGAGGGTGACTGTGGTCAAGTCCCGCAGCGGCACGGAGGCGAGGGACGCCACCTTCTTCAACTTGTCGTACTGCCCCGCGGCCGGCAGCACGGCCGGCCCCGGCCGGCCGAGTGCCGCCTGGACGGCGATCCCCTCCCGCCGCATCGCCTCGATGAACAGGGTCCGGGCGAACGCCGTCGGGTCTTCCACGGGGTAACTGCGGACGGCCGGCTTGCCGCCCGCCGGCACCCGCCCGCGGACGGCGAAATGGGCCGGCCCCACGGCCAACATGTGGAGGTCCGGGTTCGAACCCGCGGCCCCGGTGGTGACGAGGGCGTCGACCTGTATGGCCGCCGTCACCGGCCGCGTCCGCACCACGGCCGGGTCGCCGGCCTTCGCCCCGGGTTCCACCGTCACGTCGACGAGGTTGTCGTTCACCACCACGGGGGTGACGAGGTCCGGCCCGCTGCCGCTGCCGCGGGCCTTCACGAACAGCCGGTCGTCCACCAGCACGTCGCCGTCGACCTCCTTGATCCCGGCGGCCTTGACCCGCTTCGCCAGCGCCGCCAGGCCGGCGAGCGGGTCGGTGTCCGTCAGTTCGGCGTCGCCGAGCCCGGCCCCGGCGTACGTGTGGTCGTGGTCCTTGAAGGCCACCGTGCCGTCGGCCTTCGTGCGGCCGCCGAGCATCAGATCGCCGCCGGCCACGAGGACGAGGTCGCCGCGGAGGACGCCGCCGAAGTGCAGGCCCCGCTGGTACACGGTCGTTTCAAAGGTGTGGTCCGGGCCGATGGCGACGAGGGCGGCGGCGCACGAGAAGAGCTTGGCGACCGACGCCGGGGCGAACATCTTGTCGGCGTTGCGGGCGTAGACGGTCCCGCAGGTCTTGGCGTCCACGACCAGCGCCCCCCAGTGGGCGTGGACGTAGTCGGGGCCGTCGATCACGGCGTCGATCCGCTTCGTCAGGTCGTCCGCCGCACGGGCCGCCGGGGGGCCGGCCGCCAGGAGAATCGCCCACGCCGCCACCACGAGCCGTCGCGCCACAGGGAACCACCTTTCCACTGAGTCGGGGACCGGGGCGGCATTGTACCGGCCCCGCCGCCCGGTCGCCACCGCCACCGGCCGGTCGCGCCCTTGACGGCGCCCGCCGCCCGGCCTAGCGTAAATAAAGGTATTGGTGCCGTCGCACCGCCGCCCGGGCCGCGAGGTTCGGGCTTTTTTCTTGGGCCGCCGGGGCACAGGCCCCCGCCGCCCGCGACCCAGTGTCCGCAACGAGGGCGGGGCCCGGTATGCCCGGAACGTGCGTCGTCGGTTTGCAGTGGGGGGACGAGGCCAAGGGGAAGATCGTTGACCTCCTGAGCGGCGAGCAGGACTTCGTCGTCCGCTACAACGGCGGGGCGAACGCCGGCCACACGGTCGTCGCCAACGGAAAGACGTTCAAGCTCTCGCTCCTGCCCACGGGGGTCATCCGCACCTCCCTCACGTCGGTCATCGGCAACGGCGTGGTCGTCTACCCGCCGCGGTTCCTCGAAGAGGTCGACGGGCTCCTCGCCGGCGGGCTGGACGTGAGCAAGACGCTCGTCCTGAGCGACCACGCCCACGTCATCTTCCCGTACCACATGGAAGAGGAGCGGCTGGCCGAGGCCGGGGCCGACGGGAAGATCGGCACCACCGGCCGCGGCATCGGCCCGTGCTACCAGGACAAGGTCGGCCGCCGCTTCGGCGTCCGCGTCGGCGAACTCCTCCACCCAACCCACCTGCGAGAGCGGCTGCGGTACGTCGTCCCGTTCAAAAACCGCCTCACGGCCGCGTTCGCCGGCGGCACGACCGCCGAGGCCAAGGCGTTCGACGCCGACCGATTGTGTGACGAGTACCTGGGGTACGCCGAGCGGATTAAACCCTACGTGACCGACACCTCGCGGCTCCTGCAGGACGCCATCAAGGCCGACAAGCGGGTGCTGTTCGAGGCCGCCCAGGGGAGCCTGCTCGACGTGGACCACGGGACGTACCCTTACGTCACGAGTTCGAGCAGCCTGCCGTCGGGCATCTGGGGCGGGGCCGGCGTCCCGTCGCGGCACGTCACCCGCATCCTCGGCGTCGTGAAGGCGTACACCACCCGCGTCGGCCGCGGCCCCTTCCCGACGGAACTGGACGACGGCCCCGAGGGCATCGGCGAACGCATCCGCAAGGTCGGCCGCGAGTACGGCACCGTGACCGGCCGGCCGCGGCGCTGCGGGTGGTTCGACGCGGTGGCCGTCCGCTACACGGCGGCGCTGTCCGGGGCCGACGAGATCACGGTCATGCTGCTCGACGTGCTCAGCGGCCTCAAGGAACTCAAGCTCTGCACCGCCTACGACCTCGACGGCGAGAGGCTCGCGCACTTCCCGAGCGACTCGTTCAAGCTCGAACGCTGCAAGCCGGTGTACGAGACCATGCCGGGGTGGGACGAGGACGTCACGAAGGCCCGCGAGCTGTCCGACCTGCCGGCCGCCGCCCGCCGCTACGTGGACCGGGTGGCGGAACTGGTCGGGCTGAAGGCATCCGTCGTGTCCGTCGGCCCCGACCGGGCGCAGACGATCCTGGTGTGACATGACAGCCGCGTTCCCCGACCCCGCCGCCCACGCCCGCACCGTCGGCCTCGACCCGGCCGCCCTCCCCCGCCACGTCGCCGTCATCATGGACGGCAACGGCCGGTGGGCCCGGGCCCAGGGCAAGGAGCGTGTCGAGGGCCACGCCCGCGGCGCGAAGAGCGTCGATGTCGTGACCGAGGAGTGCTGCCGGCTCGGGCTCGGCCAGCTCACGCTCTACTGCCTCAGCTCCGAAAACTGGAAGCGGCCTAAGGCCGAACTCGACTTCCTGATGGCGCTGCTGAAGCAGTACCTCCTCGCCGAGCGGGCCAAGATCATGGCCCAGAACATCCGCTTCACCGTGATCGGCCGCCGCGAGGGGCTGCCCGCCGGGGTGCTGGCCGAGATCGACGAGAACGTGAGGCTCACCCGCGACAACACAGGGCTGACGCTCTGCCTCGCCATCAACTACGGCTCGCGGGCCGAGATCGTGGACGCCGTCCGCACGCTCGCCGGGCGCGTGTCGCGCGGCGAACTGGCCCCCGAGGGCATCACCGAGGATGCCATTTCCGCGTCGCTGTACACGGCGGGGATGCCCGACCCCGACCTGCTCGTCCGCACGGCCGGGGAGATGCGGGTGAGCAACTACCTGCTCTGGCAAATTTCCTACGCCGAGCTATGGGTGACGCCCAAGTACTGGCCCGAGTTCGACGCCGCCGTGCTGCACGAGGCCCTGCGGGACTTCGCCCGGCGGGAGCGGCGGTTCGGCGGGCTCCCGGCCCCCACCCCGGGCGGTGCCGGATGACCGCGGCTTCCCCCGTATGCGGCGGCTGACCCCATGTTGCGGACGCGGCTCTGGGTCGGCTCCCTCCTCGCCCTCGCGGCCGCCGCCGTCCTCGTCGGTGACCGCTGGCTCGCCCCCTGGTTCCCCTTCCTGCTCGCCTGCGTCCTCGGCCTCGGCGTCCTCGCCGGGCGGGAACTCGTCGGCCTGTTCCCCAAAGCCTTCCGCCCGCCGCCGGCCCTGCCCGTGGCCGGCACACTCGTCGTCCTCGCTGCCAATTGGTACGCCGTCGTCCGGGGCGAAGCGGCCCCGTGGCTGCCGGCGGCGGCGTCGCCGTGGGAGCCGATCCTGTTCGCGTTCGTCGGCGTGGTGGCCGCCGCCTTCCTCGCCGAGATGTACGCCTACCGCGAGCCGGGGGCCGTGGTGCCGCGGCTAGCCCTCACCGTTTTCGCCGTCGCGTACCTCGGCCTGTTCCCCAGTTTCCTCGTCCAGCAACGCTGGCTCGACCCCTCCGACCCCTACAAAACGAGCTTCTTTCTGGCGATCACGATCTTTGTGCCGAAGGGGGGGGACGTGGGGGCGTTCTTCGCCGGCACCTTCCTGGGGCGGACCAAGATGACCCCCGTCCTCAGTCCGAAGAAGACGTGGGAGGGGGCGGCCGGCGGTCTCCTCCTGTCGGTAGCGGTGGCGGTCGGCAGCCAACTCATGTGGTCGGTGTTCCGCGGCGGGGTCGCCTCCGCGGTCGCGTTCGGGGTCGTGGTGTGCGTGGCCGGGGTGCTGGGCGACCTCGCCGAGTCGCTCCTGAAACGGGATTGCCAGTCGAAGGACGCCTCCCGCAGCATCCCCGGGTTCGGCGGCCTGTTGGACGTGATCGACTCCGTCCTGTTCGCCGCCCCGGTGGCGTACCTCTGGTTCGCCGCCTGAGGCCGGCCGGGTGGAATTCGGGATTCTCTGATAACCTGGGGGGGCGGCCGCTGTCCGTACCGGGCACGCCCCGCGGTCAGGAAGGACCGAACCATGCCGGATGCCGCCGTGACGCACCAGATGACCCTCGACAGCCGGGAGGAGGCGACCGTCCTCTTCGGCCCGCGGGACCAATACCTCCGCATGATCCGCGACACCCTCGGGGTGAAGGTCGTGGCCCGCGGCGACGTGATCCAGTTCGAGGGGCCGGAGGCGGCCGTCAACCAGGGCGAACGGGCCTTCCAGCAACTCCGGGCCGTCCTCCGCAAGCACGGCAAGGTGACGCCGGAGGACGTGCGGACGGTGATCGACGTGGTCCGCGCCGGCGGAGAGCGCGGCGGCCCGGGCAGCCTTGCGGTCATGGACTCGGGCCGGTATCTCCGCCCGCGGACGGACGGCCAGGGGCGGTACGCCCAGGCCCTCAAGACTCACGACGTGGTCATCTGCGTCGGCCCGGCCGGGAGCGGCAAGACGTACCTCGCCATCGGCCAGGCCGTGAGCCTCCTGCGGAGCGGGGCGGTCAAGAAGCTCGTCCTCGTCCGCCCGGCGGTGGAGGCCGGCGAGCGGCTCGGCTACCTCCCGGGCGACCTGGTGGCGAAGATCAACCCGTACCTCCGCCCGCTCTTCGACGCGCTGAACGACATCATGGAGGCCGAGGTCGTCAAGAAGTATATGGAGAGCGACCTGATCGAAATCCTGCCCCTGGCGTACATGCGGGGCCGGACCCTGTCGAACGCCTGCATCATCCTCGACGAGGGGCAGAACGCGACGGTCGAGCAGATGAAGATGTTCCTGACGCGGATGGGGCTCAACTCGAAGGTGATCGTGACCGGGGACATGACCCAGGTGGACCTACCCAAGAGCGTGCGGAGCGGGCTGGCGGACGCCGTCCACCGGCTCAAGGACGTGGAGGGGTTGGCGATCGTCCACCTCGAAGGGTCCGACATCGTCCGTAACCCGCTCGTTGCCCGGATCGTGACGGCCTACGAGGACGACGCCCCGAAGCCGAAGCGGCCCGGATGAGCGGCCGGACCCGTGTGGCCGCCCGGACTTGCCCGAAGGCGTGGTGAAATGCTCGGCTCGAACCCGAAGTCGCCGCGGCTCGCCGGCTGGACCGGCCGCCGCCGTTCGTCCCGGTCGGACGTACTGTTCGACTTCTCCCGCCTGCTCAACAGGGCCGTCGCCATCCGGCTCGGCGTCGTGGCGGCCGTCGCCGCCGTCGTCACCGGCCTGGTCGTCGACAACGCCAACCCCTTCCCCTATCGCCTCGGCCAGACGCTCCCGCGGGACGTGCGCTCGCGGGTCGCGTTCGTGGTCTTGAACGAGGTCGAAACCACACACCGCGCCGGGCACGCGGAGGCGGCCGCTTCGCCGGAAGCCGACCCGGCGACGCCCCCGGTCGTCGTCCCCGCCGTCGAGCGATATACGGCCGGGTTCGTGGTCCAGCGACGCGACCAGCCGATCAGCCGCGAGAAGTTGTCGCTCCTTTACGCTGAACACAAGGCCCACGCGGCCGGCCTGACGGCCTTCCAGCGCTGGGGCCGCGGCGTCGGGTTGGGGCTCGTGGTGTTCCTGCTCGCGGCGACCGTGGCGGTCTACTGTGCCCGCTTCCAACCGCAGATCGCCCGCAATACGCCCGTCGTCGCCGGCGTGGGGTTGCTCGTCGTGGCGACGCTCGTCCTTACGTTCTGCTTGAACCGCGCCCCGTGGTTCGCGGGGCTGGTGCCGCTGACCGTCACGGCCATGGTGCTGACGATCGCGTACAACCCGCCGTTCGCCCTGCTCCTCTCCCTCTGCCTGGCGGTGACCGCGAGCGTCAACGACGCTTCCGAGGCTCGCCCTCTCCTGACGACGATGTGCGGGCTGGCGACGGCCGTTCTGACGATGCGGCAGGTGCGGAGCCGGTCGCGGCCGGTCGAAGTCGGCGTCCTGGCGGGTGCCGCGTTCGCCCTCATGAGCATCGCCGTCGGGCTCGTGACCGAGCAGCGGTTGCGGTTCGTTTTCGCCGACGCGGGTCGGAACCTGCTGTGGGGCACCCTGGCCGGCTTCATCGTCGCCGGGTGCTTGCCGCTCGTGGAACGGGCGTTCGGAATCGTGACCGACGTGACCCTGCAGGAACTGGCCGACAACTCGCACCCGCTCTTGCAAGAATTACGTCTGCGTGCCCCGGGCACCTACAACCACAGCCTGACGGTCGCCATGCTCGCCGAGGCGGGGGCCGAGGCGGTCGGGGCCAACCCGCTCCTCGTCCGCGTCGGCTGCTATTTCCACGACGTGGGTAAGATGCTCAAGCCCGACTTCTTCGTGGAGAATCAGTCAGGGTGCAACCGGCACGACCAGTTGGAGCCGTCGCTCAGCTCGCTCGTCATCATCGCCCACGTCAAGGACGGCGTCGCCCTCGCCGAGCGATACGGGCTACCCCGGCCGGTCGTCGATTTCGTCCGCCAGCACCACGGCACGACGCTGGTCGAATACTTCTACCGCGAGGCCCTGCGACTCCACGGCGACGGCCGGCCGCCGGACGACCTGGAGGCCGGGTTCCGCTACCCCGGGCCGAAGCCCCAGACCCGCGAGGCCGCCCTGCTCATGCTCGCCGACGCGGCCGAGAGCGCCGGCCGGGCCGTCCCGGGGCCGACCGCCAGCAGCCTCACCCGGCTCGTCCGAGAGTTGGCGATGAAGCGGTTACTCGACGGGCAATTCGACGAGTGCGGATTAACACTGCGGGAGTTGAAGCTGGCCGAAGAAGTGATGTGCCGCTGTCTGATCGCCGTCCATCACAACCGTATCCGATACGATTGCAGCGGGCCGGCCATTGGCAAGGCCGCGTGAGCGGGGCGGCTCCGAGATCCGCCCCGCCCGGACGACGGGAACATTACTCGGCGGCCGGCACGAGTACCGTGTCGATGACGTGAATCACGCCGTTGCTGCACTTGATGTCCGTCTTCAGCACCTTCGCCTCGCCGAGCGTCACACCGTCGGTCTTGGCCTTGATCTCAAAGCCGTTCACCTTCGCCCCGTCCATCTTCACCACGTCCGAGGCCATCGCGGCCTTGCCGACGACGACGTGGGCGAGCAGGATTTTCTTGAGCAGGGCCTTGTCGGCCAGCACGGCCTTGAGCTTGGCGTCGCCCAGCTTCTTGAACGCCTCGTCCGTCGGGGCGAACACGGTGAACGGGCCGGCCCCCTTCAGCGTCTCCACCAGCCCGGCCTCCTTGACGGCCGCGACCAGCGTGGTGAACTTGGCATCGACGGCGGTGTCGACGATGTCCTTCTCGGCAGCCGTGCGGCCGGTGGAAGCGAACGTCAGCACCAGCGCCGCAGCGCTCAGAAGGAACAGCTTGGACTTCATCGTTGCGTCTCCGAGGGGCGAGGATTTGGACCGGCGGCCCCGGGAGACTCCCGCGACCGCTACCCATTGATAGCCGGCGGTCGACCGACGCGGGGAACTTCTTCCGACTTTAATGATTATTTGACCTGCAGCGGTGGGCTGTTCTTGAGTCGCGCCGGGGAACGGTTACAATGTGACATCTTTCCAAGTCGTGGCCCGGTCAGCACGCGAGGTCGCATGACGCGGCTCCCCCAGGACGGGGCATCACCCCCACAACTATTCCCCGCGGAAATCTTCGACGGGTTCGGCCCGTCCCGCTTCCGCCCGCCAGGCGAGGGCGTTAACGGCCGCCGCCTCCGCTCGGGGAAGGCGGCCCGCCTCCTCCACGGCGTCAAGGACCACTCCCCCCGGTCGCCGGGGGTGTACGGCATGCTCGACAAGGCCGGCCGCGTCGTCTACATCGGGAAGGCGAAGAACCTCCGCGCCCGGCTGATGAGCTACTTCCGCGTAAACAGCCGCGACCCCAAAGCGGGCCGCATTCTCGGGGCGACCCGCGTCCTCCTCTGGGAGCAGACGGGCGACGAATTCGCCGCACTACTGCGTGAACTCGAACTCATCCAGCGGTTCCGCCCGAAGTTCAACGTCCTCGGCCAACCGGGGGCTGCCCGCTACCACTACGTCTGCCTCGGCCGCGGGCCTGCCCCGGCGGCGGTCGTGGTCAAGCAGCCGACCGGGAAAGAACTCGGCTGCTACGGCCCGCTCGTCTCCCGCCACCGCTCGGCCGACGCCGTCCGCCGGCTCAACGACTGGTTCCAACTCCGCGACTGCCCGAACACGGTGCCGATGGCGTTCGCCGACCAGCGCGAGATGTTTCCCGAGGACCGCTCGCCGAAGTGCCTGAGGTTCGAGCTGGGGACGTGTCGCGGGCCGTGTGCCGGGCACTGCACGCGGGCCGAGTACGCGGCGACCGCCCGGGCCGCGAAGGCGTTCCTCGACGGCCGCGACCGCCGCCTGCTCGGCGACCTCCGCAAGGCGATGGACGCGGCGGCGGCGGCCCTGGAGTTCGAACGGGCGACGGCACTTCGGGACCGGCTCGCGTCGCTGGAGTGGCTCGACGACCGGCTCTCACTCCTGCGGCGGGCCCGCGACAAGAACTCGTTCGTCTACCCGCTCGCCGGCCCCGACGGGGTCGAACGCTGGTATCTCATCCACCGCGGGCAGGTGCAGGCGGTGGTGTCTTCGCCGGCCACGGACGACGACCGGCGGCAACTGGCGACGACGATCCGGGAGACGTTCGCCGACACGCCGGCGGCCGCCTTGATGTGCGCGAAGACGGTTGACAGCGTGCTGCTGGTGTCGGCGTGGTTCCGCAAGTACGCGGACGACAAGGCCCGGCTGCTGAGCGGGGCCGCGGCGCTGGCGGCGTGCGGGTCGGCGGCCGATCAGGTCGTGTAGAGCGACGGGACGTGCCGCCAGCCGAAGACCGCGAGCGACATGCAGCCGGCGATCACGGCGGCGAACCCGCCGATGAAGATGGCGAAAACGGCAGCCGCGTCGCCCCGGTAGCGGCCGTCGGCCTTCTCGATCAGACGCATCCCCCGCCCGCCGGCCACCGCCCCGCCGATCCCCAAAACAATCGGCAGCACGAACGCCACGATCCGGACCGTGTAGCGGGCCGTATTCTTCTGCGTCAGTCCCAGCCCCGCCCCGCCGCGGGCCTCGTTGAGCGGGCTGCCAGCGACGTGCTTTTCCGCGGCCAGCGACCCGTAGAAGGCCAGCACGATGGCCAACAGCGACACCGCCAGCGCGGCCACGGCGGTCGGATGAACGGGAGCCTTTTTGGTCGCAATCGCCGCCATCGCTGCCGCCTCGCTTCGCGGTGAATCTGGCCGGTGTGCGGGCCGCCGGGTATGGTGTCGGGACGCGCCCGAACCCCTCCCGAGCCGCCCATGAGTGTTGCCGCCACCCCGCCGCCCGAGCCCGGCCGCCCGTCGCCCTGGCGGTGGTGGGTGTGCGGGCTACTGTTCCTCGCCACAACGCTCAACTATATGGACCGGATGGCCCTCAACCAGACGGCCCTCCGCATCCAGACTTCTCTCGGAATCGACGACGAGGAATACAGTTACCTCGAAGGGGCGTTCTCGGCCGCGTTCGCCGTCGGGGCCGTCGCCACCGGGTTCGTGGTGGACCGGGTGAACGTCCGCTGGGTCTACCCGGTCATGGTCGCCGGGTGGTCTCTCACGGGGGTGCTGACCGGGTTCGCCTCGACGTTCTGGGCACTCCTGTCCTGTCGACTGTTGCTGGGACTGTTCGAAGCCGGGAACTGGCCGTGCGGCATTCGCACCACCCGGACCGTTCTCCGGCCGGCCGAACGTTCGCTGGGCAACTCACTCTTTCAAAGCGGCACGGCCGTCGGTGCCATCCTCACACCGCTCGCCATGCCGGCGCTACTTTTGTGGGCCGACCCGCTCGAACCGCAACGGAACGCGACGATGGCGGTCGTCGGCGGCGTCCACGCCGCCGTCAGCGGTGCCCCGGCTTTGAGCTGGCAGGTGCCGTTTCGAATCATCGGCTGCCTCGGTTTCGTCTGGATCGCCCTCTGGTTCGTCACCGTACCCGGGCGGATGCTCACGGCCGCCACGCCCGCCCCGGGGGCCGCCCCCGACGCCGGCGCAACCCGCTTCGCCGACGTGTTCCGCGACCGCCGCTTCTGGGTCCTGTTCGCCATGGCGGTGGCCGTGAACGTCACCTGGCACGGCTACCGCACGTGGCTCCCGCTCTACCTCCAGAGGGGCCGCGGGTTCAGCGAACGGCAGATGAACGACTTCACCGCCGTCTACTACCTGACGGCCGACGTGGGCTCGTGGTGCGTCGGCTTCCTCACGCTCGCCCTGGCTCGTGGCCGATTCGGACTCCACGGCGGCCGCGTCATCAGTTACGGGCTTTGCTCGCTCCTCGCGTTGCAAACCCTCGCGGTCCCGTTCCTGCCGGACGGCTGGCCGTTGAAAGCCGCCCTCCTCGTTGTGGCTTTCGGGGCACTCGGCCTGTTCCCGACGTACTTCGCTCTCACGCAAGAACTCTCGGCGAAGCACCAGGGGAAGGTGACGGGCGTCCTCGGGGCGGGGGCCCACCTGTCGCTCGCGGTGATCTACCCCGTCGAAGGCCGCATCATTCGGCTAACCGGGTCGTACGAACTCGTGTTGGGGGCCATCGGCGTTTTCCCGCTGCTCGTGCTGGCACTCGTTTTCTGGCACTGGCCGCCACGCCGGGAAAAAACGTCTGCAACCCCTTGACCGCGGGGCGGGCGGCGTGTTAACGTCCGGTCCCCGACCGTGCGCGCGGTGGAACCGCCGTCCGGCCCGTCCGTGCTTTTCGCCGCATCGTTCGCCCACGGAGGGGCCTCGCATGACGGTTCCGTCGTCTTTTTGGAACGGCCGCCGCGTCCTCGTCACCGGTTGCACCGGGCTCATCGGCTCCGCCGCCGTCCGCGAACTGCTCGCCCGCGGGGCCGACGTGGTGGGCCTCGTCCGCGACCGCGTGGCCGACGGCGACTTCGCCCGCGAGCCGGCGTTCCGCGGCGTCCGCCTCGTCCACGGGCGGGCCGACGACCGCTTCCGGGTGCAGTCCGCCCTCGCCGTCCACGACGTTCAGGTTGTGTTCCACTTCGCCCGCACGGCCGACGACCCGAACGCCGACCGCGGGACGGCCGTGCTCGCCGCCGTGGCGGACTTCAACCCGGCGGTTCCGGTGGTCGCCGCCCGCCCCCTGCCGACGCTCGGGCTGGCCCGCGAGATCGTACCGACCGCCCCGCCGCCGACGATGCCGTGGGGCGTCGCCCGCTTCGGCGAGGTGTTCGGCGGCGGCGACCGCAAGACGTTCCGCGTCGTGCCGGCCTCCGTCCTCGCCCACCTGACTGGCGACCGGGCGACCGGGCCTGTGGATAACGCCCCGCCGCGGGACTTCGTCCACGCCCCCGACGCGGCCCGGGCGTGCCTGCTGCTTGCCGAGTCGCTGGCGGCGAAACCCACGCCCACGGCCGTCGCGTTCCGCTCCGGGTGGGTGTTCGCCGACCGCGACATGGCCGCCGTGGTGCGGGCCGTGATGACGAACGGGGCGGTGCCGTCGCTGCCGTCGGCCGCCCCGGACAAGCCGTTGGGCTGGGCCCCGCGAACGGGACTCGTGGACGCCCTGAAGGAGACGGCGGCGTGGTACCGGGAGTTCCTGCAGAGCCGCTTCTTCGGCACCCGCGCGGCCGCGGGCCGGAAGGCGGCGTAGTTTTGCAGGGTGGGTCGAGTCTTCGA
>JANPKP010000628.1:0-11024 GCA_031426095.1 Gemmataceae bacterium | reverse complement strand
CAAGCCCCGCAAGCCGGCCCCGGTGAAGCTCTCCGAGTTGACGCGGCGGGTGATGGAGGTGAAGTTGGCCGTCTACGCCGCCGCCGCCCTGGACGAACCGAAACCGCTGGTGGACGCCCTGAACGAGGACGTGAAGCCGTTCGCCCGGGAGGCGGCGACGACGGCCCTCGAACGCTGGCTGCCGCAGAACCCGGACAACACCGCCACCTTCCACAAGCAACTCGTCGTGAAGCTGTTCCCCGAGGACCAGGCCGACCTCGTCGTCTCGCTCCTCCGCCGCAAGGGGTCGGCCGACCTCCGCACCCCGGCCACGCTCGACTCGCTCGTGGACCTGTTGGGCAAAGGCGCGTCGGTGGCCGTCCGCGAGCTCGCCTTCGGCACACTCATCCGGGACGTGGACCCGTCGGCCCTCGGCAACGCCAAACTCGACCGCTACGACGCGGGCGGCAAGGCGGCGGACCGCGAGGCGAGCGTCGCCGCGTGGACGCAGCGGGTGGCCGAGATCAAGAAGCGGAACGCGGCCGAGGACGCGAAGAAGTAAAGGTCGGTGCCGGCAATCGGGTCAGAATGTGCAAAGTCTCCCGCGTTACCGCAAAATTTGGGACGGGAATCGCAAGCCGCTTGTGAGTCGGTGGATAGGGCGACCCCACACGCAAAAAGCGGGGGAATTCGGGGGCACTTGGACGGCGGGCCGAGGGTCTCGGGCCGCTCCCGCCATTCACACCAGCACGGCCTGACTCCCCGGCCGCAGGTCGAGGGCGTGGAGTTCGATCGTCCGCCGCCCCTCCCACTCGTTGACTCGCGGGGTGAACGCCAGGCAGCAGGCCCCCCCGGCCGACATCAACTCGTCCATCCGCTCGCCCATCCCGAAGGCGACCACCCGCATGAACGTGTCGCCCTGGCGGACGCGGAAGCTCATGTGCAACTCGCCGTCCCCCATGCGGCGGGGGGAGCCCTCGATCTGGAGATTGCTGGCCAGGAACTTGGGCCGGGGGTTCTCCGCGCCGTAGGGTTCGAGCCGGTCGATGTCGCGGAGCAGGGCGGGGGTGATGGCGTTCAGCGGCACCTCGGCGTCGAGCGTCAGCCGGGGGGCCGGGGGGCCGTCGGGGAAGTGGCGCTCGGCGTAGCCCACGAACGCTTCCCGCAGGCAGTCGATCTTGGTCACGTCGATCTTGAAGCCGGCCGCCGCCGCGTGCCCGCCGTGGCCGACGAGGTGGCCGTCGCACGCCTGCAACGCCTCGTGCAATGGGAAGCCTGCGACCGACCGGCCGGAACCCGTGGCGACCGCTCCGCCTTCCGTGAGGGCGATAACGAGCGTCGGCCGGGCGAACTGCTCGGCGATCCGCCCGGCGACGATGCCGATGACGCCGGGGTGCCACTCCGGGGAGCCGAGGACGATCCCCGCCGGCACCTCGCCGCCGGCCGCCTCCACCATCTCCCTGGCCTGCCGGGTCATCTTGCGTTCGAGCCCCTGCCGCTGCGAGTTTAGCTTTTCGAGGTAGTCGGCGATGTCCTTCGCCCGGGTGGGGTTGCGGGTGGTGAGCAGTTCGACCACCAACTGAGCACAGTCGAGCCGTCCGGCCGCGTTCAGCCGGGGGGCGAGTTTGAAACTCACGTCCTCCGAGCGGATCGGGCCGTTCTTGCCCATCCCGGCCGCCTCGATGAGTGCCTTCAAGCCGAGCGACGGGTTCGTGCGGATCCGCTCCAACCCGTGGCGGACGAAGATGCGGTTCTCGTCCTTGAGCGGGACCACGTCGGCCACCAACCCGAGGGCGGCGAGGCCGACGGCGTCGAGGAGGTATTCCCGCAGGTCGGGCGTCACCCGCTCGCCGCCGCTCGCCTTCTGGGCCACGGCCCACGCCAGCTTGAACGCCACCCCGGCCCCGGAGAGCCCGCCGAACGGGTACGCGCTCCCCGGCAAGCGGGGGTGGACCAGCACGTCGGCGGACGGCAACTCGTCCTTCATCTCGTGGTGATCGGTTACGATCAGTTCGAGACCCAGCCGCTTGGCCTCCCGCGCCTCCTCCAGCCCGGATATGCCGCAATCGACCGAGACGACGAGCGACACCCCGGCGGCGGCCAACTCGCCGAGCTTCGCCGAGTTCAGCCCGTACCCCTCGCCGACGCGGAGAGGGACGTGAAACTGCACGTCGGCTTTGAGCCGGGTGAGGAGTTGCACGAGGATTGCCGTGCCGGTCACGCCGTCCGTGTCGTAGTCGCCGTAGACGCAGATTTTCCGACCGTCGGCCGCCGCCCGGAGGATCCGCTCGGCGGCGGCGGGGATGTCCGGGAGGAGGTGCGGCGGGTGGAAGCCGGCGAGCGGGGCGTCGAGGAAGCGTTTGGCGTCGGACGGGTCGGTGATGCCGCGGTTGAGTACCAACTGGGCGACCACGGACGGCAGCCCGGCCGCGGCGGCGAGCCGGCGGATGGCGTCCGGGTCGTGGGGCTGGAGGTGCCAGTCTTTGGCCGCGGGCGGCACGGGCGTCTCGGGTCGGGTTCGGGCGTAAACCTCCGTTAGATCGGATCGACGCCGGGGCGGCAAGGCCAACCGCCGGGCCGCCCCGCCGGCTCACATCAGGGGCGGTCACGACCGCTCGAACCGGCAGCCGCCTGCGACGCCGCACCGCCCGCGGGGCCGTCACGGCTTCGCCACTACGGGCGGCCGGCATTCCCGGCCCGACCGCACACTCGGCGGCCATTTTAGAATCTGAGCATGCCCTCCGCCCTCACGAAACCCACCGGCCGGGGCCGATTAAAAATTAGCCGTTATCCGCGGCCGACTTCACACGATTGCCCCGGACCGGCCGCTCGCCCCGGAGGCCACGCGCCCGCACCACGTCCCGCACCCAGGAGTTTCCAATGAACGTCGCAATCCTGATGATGGCCTCGGCCTGGACGGCGGGGGCGGACGTCGCTCCCCCGCCCCCGCCGGCGGCCCCGGCGGTGGTCGCACCCGGGCCGGGCTGTTCCGACTGCGGGGCCGCCCCGTGCGGCGGGTGCGAGGCGAAGGCCAGCTTCTTCGACAAACTGAAGGGCAAGTTCGCGTTTTGCGGGCACCACAAGAAGGCCGACTGCGGTGGCTGCGAGGCGCAGATGGTCGTCTGCGCCCCGGAGCCGGTCTCGGGTTGCGAGGCCCCGGCCGACCCATGCAAGAGGAAGCCCGGCTTCTTCAACAAGCTCGAGGCCAAGTTCGCCGGCCGACACCACAAGAAGGAAGATTGTGGCTGCACCGAAGGGTGCGCCACCGCAGCCCCAGTGGGTTGCGCCCTGCCGACCGCCCCCGCGACTCCGGCTATCCCCGCCGACGCTCCCAAGGACATGCCGAAGCCGGCCCCGTCGAAGGCGTCGATCACCGTCCCGGTGGCCCCGATCACGCCCATCTCCGGGTCGCTCAAGCTGACGGGCACCACCAACCCGTTCTGACGGACGGCCCGGTTTGGACGAACGACACCGGGCGGGGCCGTGCCACGGGGGACGGCCCCGCCCCACCTTTTTTGTCCGTCCCGCCGCGTTCCCACTTCCGCCGGCGCGGGGGGGCATTACGATGTGTTAGACTCTCCGCGGGGATCGGCCGGCCGGACGAAGGGGTAGACGGGGATGAGTACGCTGCCACCCGGTTCCGGCACGGAACTGGCCAATAAGATCGCGCGCCTCGTCGAAGAACGGGGCTGGAATCAGGAAGACTTTGCCCGCATCTCGAAGCTCAACCGCCACACCGTCCGCCAAATCCTCCACGGCGGCCCCAAGCGGCGGCTCCGCAACGCCACCGTCAGCCAGTGCGCGGACGCCCTCGGGCTGACCGTCAGTGAGCTCCGCACCCTCCCGCTCGACCGCCTGCTGCCGCGCATGCACGGCAAGCCGCCGGCCGACGAGGAAGCCTTGAAGCTCCTGTACGAGCGGGCCACCCTCCCGGCCCTCACGAGCTGGCTCGGCCGCAACAAGGAGCGGGCCGCCACCTTCCTGCCGGACGAGGTTCAGGAAGTCCTGGACATGCAGGGCGTCGGCGGCCCCCTCGACAAGCTCGGCGTGGACCAGTGTATCGACGTGATCGAACGCCGCCGCCAACTCCTCTGCCAGGTCCGCGACATCGCCTCGACCGAGTACCTCGATCTGCTCGAACAGTTCGTCCGGCTCATCCACGACCGGGTGCTACCGACGCGGAGATGATGGCGGATTCCGACCGGCCGCGTTCCCGCTTTCTCCCACTATCACGTGCGGCGGCATGCCCCACACGGCCTCCCCATTTCGACATACGGTTCCCGCTCCCACCCTGGGCGGTAAAGCGGGCGAACTCAACATTTCCACCCGTCCGAACGTCGCCCTGCCCATCACCCATCGCACGGCGTGTCAGCCGCGGGCGAAGGTTTGCCGACGCCGCATGACCCGGAAACCGCGACGGCCGCGGGCCGGAAGTTTTTTGCGGGCGGAACCTTGCTAGTGCCGGCGGGTGAGGGTAGAAAGTGGGCACGTTGGCGCGGGGCCGGAACGCGGCCGTTGCGGAACGGGACTGTCCGCCCGCCCGATCGGGCAACCACCATCACGTCATCCGTTCGTCACGAGGTAGCTCTCACATGGAATTCTTGAACAGTTGGCCGGTCATGATCGGCATGCTCGTCGCCCTCCTCGCCCTCGTCGGGCTCATGCTGTTCCTGCGGAATAAGCCGAGCGAAGACGACGAGTAACGGGCCGCGACGGGAATCGGACGATAAAAGCCCAGGGACGGCCGTCCCTGGGCTTTTTCAATGAGTGTCGCGTACAAAACTGTAATCAGGGCTTGGCCCGGTGCTTCGCCGCCGCCCAGTCGCCGACCACCACTTCGAGCGGTTGGAGTTTGCGGTCCCGCCACACGCCGAGCCGCACCTTCTGGTTCGGCGGCAGGGCGGAGATCAGGTTAATGAGATGGTTTTCGTCCCGCAGGTCGACGTCTTCGAGCCGCAGGACCACGTCGCCCGCCCGCAACCCCGCCGCCTCGGCCGGGGTGCCGGGGTGAACCACCTCGACCATCGCGCCATTCACCCGGTCGAGCCCCAACTTCAAGGCTTCCGCAGGGTCGATGCTCGACGCGAGTTGGACCCCGAGGTATCCGCGGCTCACGACACCCTTGTCGAACAACTGCCGGCCGACCCGCTTCACAAGGTTGATCGGGATGCTGAACGCCACCCCGCTGTTGCTCCCATTCTGCGACGCGATGGCCGTATTGATGCCGACCACCCGGCCGTCGAGATCGACCAGCGGGCCGCCACTCGACCCGGGGTTGATGGCCGCGTCGGTCTGGAGAAACTCCTTGATGCGGATGGTCGAGCCGAGACTGATCTGTCCCCGCTCGGTGGCCGAGATGATGCCGTGCGTGACCGTCTGGTTGAGGCCGAACGGGCTGCCGAAGGCCAGCACCCACTGCCCCCGGCGGACGCGGTCGCTGTCGCCGACTTCGGCCACCGGCAGGTCGGTGGCGTCGAGCTTGAGCAGGGAGATGTCCGACTCCGGGTCGGCCGCGATCCGCGACGGCCGAAGGATGCGGCCATCGGAGAGGGTGACGAACACTTTATCCGGCTCGGCGTTCCCGACGACGTGATTGTTCGTGACCACGACCGTGCCCGAATGCCCCGGGAAGCGGACGAGAACGCCAGAGCCGGACTCCTCGATCGGCTTCGCCTTCGCCACCCCGGCCGTCGCGGGGGCGGCCGGCGGCTTGACCGCGTCCACCGCTACCACCGACGGGCTAAGCCGGCGGACGACCGCCTGGAACGGGTCGCCTACGCCCGCCCCGCCATCGACCGGTTCCTGGGCCGGCGGCAAGAACGCCCCGACCTGGGCGGCGACGGGCGACGGCCCGACACGCGAGCCTTCCACCACCATGCCGCCGGCGAACCCGCACGCCCCGACGACGGCCGCCCACCCGTAACGCTTGGCCATGTCTGTCCGACCTATTTCACGAGGCACCGCACGCGCCATCCGTGGCACCCCGAACCGGGCCGGGCCGGCTCGACGGTCACACTCTACGTCGGCGGACAAGGCCGCCTGAAGGGGAAGGGGGCTAATCGCGGCCGATTCCCGCCGGCCCCTCCGTCAGGGCACGAAAAAAGCCCACGGCCGTCAGAGGCCGCGGGCTCGGAGTAACGGGACGGATCGACGGTCACTTAATCAGGTCGTGTTCCAGATCGGAGATGCGGACCTCGCGGTCGTGCACCCCGCCGTCCGAATCCGCCATCCGCGTCCAGTCGATGGCGCCACGGGATTCGAGCCAGTTCGCGTCGTTCTCGACCTCACGCTGGCACTTAACGCAAACTGTGCTATACGGAAGGGCGTTGAGCCGGGCTACGGGGATGCGGGTCGAACACCCCTCACAGACGCCGTAAGTGCCCTGCTTGAGCCGGAGCAGGGCCCGCTCGATCTGGGCGAGTTCCTTCGCCTCGATCTCGGCCATCTGGGACGCCATCTCCTCGCCGCTGGCGTCGAACGCGGCGTCGGCCGTGTCGCCCGAAGCGGACGAGTGCTTCGTATGCGCGAGGTCTTCGAGCTGCCCGCCGAACCGCTTGCGGAGGTCCGAGCGGCGGGAGGTTAGTGACTGGTGCAATCGCACGAGGGCTTCGTTTCGGGGCACGGGACACCACCTTCCGCATTCGGTAGCCGGGAGTGAACCGCGGCCGCCGGGCATCATTATGAAATTGGGGGCGATTGGGGGGTTGGAAGGGAGACGTATCCGGTCCCCTCCATGCTTCGCCTCACCGGGTAATATAGGTGGCCAGTCTTGACATTGCAAAAAATGGGCAACTTTGCCCCGAATTGACCGGCCGCCCAGCTGCAATGAACGCCCAGTTTGATACGGTTGACCCGGGAACGATTCCGACTTTTCAAACGTGGCGTTTTCTTTTCAGAGTGCCAACACGGTGGGGAGATGTCCGTTGGTTAGTGGCGGACGGGCGGGGGTCGTCAACGGCCGGCGGACAGAATGCTGCCGTCGGCCGAGGGGGAAAGGTACCAAACGCGTGGCGTGAGGGCCGCGTTCAGCGACCCGGCGTCGAGCGTCAGCCCTTGTTGGGAGACCTTCGCGCCGCCGGTGATGGCGTCGAGCAGGCTCGGCGGCTTGGAGTAGGTGACGGCCCGATAATCCCTCAGCCCGGCCTTCGCGGCGGCCGCCCTGACGGCCGCGGGCAGGTCGCCGACCTCGTCGATGAGCCCGAACTGCTTAGCTTGATCGGCGGTGAACGTCCCGCCGTCGGCCCGCGTGCGACGGTAACGGACCTCTTTAGGCACCGCTTTCGGGTCCGGGTTGCCCTTCGTGTCCCGCACGGGCACTTGGCTGTCGATCACCACTTCTTTACGCATTCGCTCTTTCGTCAACGCCGGCCGCCCCTGTTCGATCACGCCGAGGAAGGTGTCGTAAGCCGTGTCCACCGTGTCCTGCCACGTCTGCCGTTCTTCGGGCGAGAGTGCGTGGAAGAACGACCCGCTCGCCTTGATGTCGCCGGCCTTCACGAGTTCCAACTTCACTCCGTTGCGGTCGGCGAGGGCGGCCACGTTCGGCAGCGCGGCGAACACGCCGATGGAGCCTGTGATCGTCGTCTTCTCGGCGTAGATCGGCGACCCGGCCATGCTGACGTAATAACCGCCGGAGGCCGCCACGGAGCCCATCGAGACGAGGATCGGCTTCGGCCCGGTTCCCTTGAACCGCCGGCCGTTATCGTCCCGCAGGCTCACGAGCGTCTGGTACAGCTCCTCGCTGGCCGTGACCGTGCCGCCGGGGCTATCGACCCGCAGAACGACCGCCTTCACCTTCGGGTCTTTGGCCGCGTGTTCGGCCTGTTTGACGGCATGGGCGATGCCCGACTCGGAAATGACGCCGTCGAGCCGGACGACCGCGACCTTCTCGCCGGCCCCCTTCTCGCCCAGGTAAAATCGCTCGCGAACCTCACCCCCGTCGTCGTTGTCGAAGGCTTCGGCCGCAGCCCCCGTGACGAGGGCGAGGACCAACCCGAGGTTGGCGAGGAGCGAAACGAAGAGGGCGACCAGCACGAAAGGGAACAGGCACCCGCGGGCGCGAACCGGGCGGGCCCCGCCTGGCGGTTGGATGGGGACCGCGGACGGTGGGTGGACCGGCTCCGACATGGCTTCGCCCGCCCGGGTGCGTCAGGACTGGAGGTTCTGGAGCATTTCGCGCAAGGGGACGAGCCGCCGGCCGCGGCAGTCCTCAATGTCGAGGGCCTTCAGGAGCCGCCGCCGGAGTTCGCCCTGGATCTCCTCGACGCTCGATTGCGACGTGCTCGCCAGGTTGATGCACCCGCCGGCCCGGCGGTCGTGGCCGCCGGCCTTGCCGAGTTTACCGACCACCTGGCGGAGGATTTCACCGGCCCGGGCGTCCGCCTTCGCGGCCCGCACGGAGAGGATGAGCTTGTCGCCGTACACGCCGGCACACAGGGCCCAATCGACTTTCTCGAAGCGGATCATGAAATCGACCACTTCGGCCGCCTGCTCGGGCTGCGGGAGCGTAACCCAACTGATGATGAGCCGGTCGTACAGGAACGAGCTTTGGAGGGCTTGTAGGAGGCACTCGAAATGGCTGTGCGGCAACCGGGCGTTGCGAATCTGGGCCAGGAGGTCTTTGTCGGCCAACGGGTAGAGGTGTAGGAGCGCGTCGTCGTCGGCCTGGGCGGCCTCCCGGGGGTAGCCGGTCACTTCCGTCTCGATGCCGTAGAGGAGAGCAGTGGCCACCTTCTCTGTCAGCGAAACGTCCTGGTCCTTCAGGTACTTCGTCACCAGCGTGCAGGTCGCCCCGAGGTGGGCCCTCACGTCGATAAAGGGAACGCCCTCGAGTTCGCCCGGCGTCTCGTGGTGGTCGATGACGGCGTAAAGGGGGATCGACTCGCGAATGGTGTGGCGGCCGGTCTTTGGCTGGCTATCAACCATGACGACGGCGTCGTCGGGCGACCAATCGACCTCGTCGATGGGTGTGAGGTCGAGGTGCAGGACCTCGACCATGGCCCGGTTCTCGGCCCGACTGATGAGCCCGTCGCGGGTGACGACGGTCGGCTTACCGAGCCGCTGTTCGACCAGGTGGGCCAGCCCGAGCATGCTCCCGAGGCTGTCGGGGTCGGGGTGGACGTGGGACACGAACACGACCCGGCCGGCGGACTGCAACCCGGCCAGGAATCGGTCCGACCGGCGCAGGCCCGAGACGGCGACTTTCCCGCTACCGTCCGGGTCGGCGCTACGACGCGCCATAAGTGTTGGACCTCCCCCAACCGCTGCCTCGCGTCGTGCGGGGGACTTGCGGTGCGGACTGACCGGCCTTCCGTTGCCGGAGTATTTGTACCCGCCGGTTCGGCCGTTGCCAAGCACAGCCCGCTACCTTCCGCAAGGGCTGGACGCCGCCCAGGTCGTCCGAAAGGATTGTGGGGCAATGGCGGGAGGGGCGCACGGGCGGGTGGGAAAAAAACCAGACCCGCGGCGAACCGCGGGTCTGAGGGAGTACCCCTAAGGGGATTCGAACCCCTGTCTTGGCCTTGAGAGGGCCATGTCCTAGGCCTCTAGACGATAGGGGCACATGGCTGAAGATTTGATACGGGGTGCGGCCGTGGAAGTCAAGCCGCCGCGGCCCCCGGGAGATCGGCACGACCTATTCCCACGGCCGGCGTGCTTCTGATACCTTCAACGGTATGTCAGGTTGGGCACTGTGTGCGGGGGTGCGGATGGGCATTTACGACCGGGACTACTACCGCGGCGAGTCCGACGGGTTTTTCGCCGGGTGGGGCCGGTGGGGAACCTGTGTTTGGCTCATCGCGGCGACTTGTGTCGTCTTCCTGGCCCAGATCGTGACCCGCGACGCTGACCCGCCCGGCATCACTGCGTGGCTCATCTACGACTATCGCCGCGTCCTCGACGGCGAGGTCTGGCGACTGTTCACGCCGGTCTTTCTGCATGACCCGAACAGCCTGTTCCACCTCGCCTTCAACATGCTCACGCTTTACTGGTTCGGGAGGGTGGTCGAGCAGACCTACGGCAGCCGCGAGTTCCTCGCCTTCTACCTGACGGCCGGGGTGGTCGCGTACCTCGGAAACTTCGCTGCCCACGCCGCCGGGTTGACTATGCCGGCTCGGGCGCTGGGGGCCAGTGGGGCGGTCACGGCAGTCCTGGTACTCTTCGCGCTCAACTTCCCGCGGCAGCAGATCATGCTCTTTTTCGTCATCCCCGTGCCGGCCTGGGGGCTCGTCCTCCTGTACGTCGGGCTCGACGTGCTCGGCCTGATGGGGGCGGGGAAGGGGGGCATCGGCTACCTCGTGCACCTGTGCGGGGCCGCGTTCGCCTTCGCGTACTTCGCCGGCGGCTGGCGGCTCACGGTCTTCGGCACAGGCCCGCGGCAGTCAGAGACCCGAGAAAGGCCCCGCCCCCGCCTACGGGTCATCCCCGCGGACGACGAAGATGCCGGGGAGGCGACCCCGCTCGAACCTCGCCAAAAGGCCGGCCCATCCGCTGCATCGAGTGAGCAGTTAGAGGCACGGCTCGATCAAGTTCTAGAAAAAGTTTCCCGGCAGGGGCAGGAAGGTCTGACGGCAGAGGAGCGAGGTATCCTTTTTCGTGCGAGCGAGATTTACAAGAATAGGCGAAAATGATTGCGTTGCGTGACATGGATAGTGAACTTCTGATCAAATCCCAGGGCCGGATTCCGATCAAAATCGCGCAAATTTCTACTCATGCTTTGAGTTAAACTGCACGAAAACCATTTCCTCAACAGGATTACCGCTCAAAACAAGTGGTTTCGTCTCATCGAACAAGTAAAAAATGGAGCGGACTTGTTTCGCTAAGTTCCCGGGGGTAGCTAAGATAATCATATAACTCTCCACCTCGCCCGACCGCGTGGAGCATCGTCTGCCGCAGTCACGTTGTTTCCATTCTCTCCCCGTTTCATTTTGATGGATAGGATTGATCTCATGACCGACCCGAAACAGGCCAAACAGTGTGCCGAGATGCTTCAGGCCATCGCCGAGCCGAACCGCATCCGCATCATCGAGTGCCTCCGCACCGGCTCC
>JANPKP010000627.1:0-10705 GCA_031426095.1 Gemmataceae bacterium | reverse complement strand
CGGGCAGCAGCCTGGCCCTGACGACCGGGTTCGGGTACGACGTGGCCCACAGCATCGTGAAGGCCCGCCGCCAAGCTCGGCAAGAAGGCCGTGCCGAGCTTCAAGGCGCTGGCCGCCAAGACGACCACCCGCGCCGCCATCACGGCGGACGAGGCCCGCCAGCAGGTCACCTCGGTGGTGCGTCGGGTGGTGCCCCAACTGCTCGCCGCCGGCCGCGACGACGACGCCGAGGTGTTGCTGGAGGCGGCCGTCGACGTGGGCCGGCCGGACGCCTCGGCGGCCGACTTCGCCGCCTTCGTGGCCGAGCGCGGCACGGCCGAAAAGGCCCTCACCCGGTGGGAGACGCGGCGGCGGTTCGGCGGCCCGAACCTGCGGACCGCCGAGTTCGCACTACTCAACCTGTACCGGCTCACCGGCAACGCCCCGAAGGCTCTCGAAGCCGCCCTCTGGGTCACGGAAGTGAGGCCCGCCCCCGACGGGACGCCCCCCAGGACTTACCCGGTCCGGGACATCTACCGGAACGTGTTGCTCGCCGAGGCCGGGCGGTGGGGCGAGGTCGTCGACCCGCCCCTCCCCGCCGTTGCCCCGGGCAACCCGTACCACTTCCACCCGGCCCTCGGCACCCGCCTCGTGCGGCTCAAGCTGGCCGGCAAGGGGGACGAACTCGACGGGCTGGTTCGCACGACCGTAACCGACCTGCTGAAGGCCCCGCCCACCCCCTATTCCGTGCCGGCGGCGGTCAACGCCCTGCTCATCGCCGGCAGGCCGGACGACGCCGCGAAGCTGGCCGAGAGCCCGGCCCTGCCCGCGGCCGCCAGGCTAGACCTGGCGTTCACCCGCGGCCGCTTCGCCGACGCCCTCGCCCTCCCCGGCGGGGCGGAGGGGGTCGCGGCGCTCAAAGAAAAGAAGCCTGTCGATTGGCTGGCGTGGCAACTCGGGCGGGCCAAGCTGCTCGCCCGCCTGGGCAAGGAGGACGACGCCCGGAAGGCGTTCGAGGAGGCGGCCGAGTTCGCCGGCAAAACGCCGGCCAACATGGCCGCCCTCGTGCTGGCCGAGTCGGCGGCCGGGATGACCGACCGGGCGTTCGAGCGGACTTACAAGGCGATCGACGCCGGGATGGCGGCGTGGGCCCAGACCCCGTCCCCGTTCGCCGCCCTGTTCGGCACGAACGCCGACGTCGCCCTTGTGTGGTGGAACGCGCTGCGGTCGGGGATCGGGGCCGAGAAACCGCGGTCGGCCACCCTCAAGCTCGTCCGCGGACTGCTGGCCGGGACCGCGACCGACGACGAGTACGCGGACGCCGTCAAACTCCTCGACGCCCCCTTCAACACGCCGCCGGCCGCGGGTCAGCCCGTCGTGCGCGGCGGTGGCGGCGTCGTCGAAGAACGGCGGCTGTCGGCGAAGCTGGCGGCCGCCCTCGCGGCCGGGAAGGACGCAGACGCCGAGGTCTTGTTGAAGGCCCTCGCCGAGGCCGCCACGGCCGGCCCGGCCGCCCGCCGCGAGCCGGTCGGGCTGGCCGACGGCGGGCGGTTCGGCTTCCCGATCCGCTCCCGCCCGTGGCTCCTCTGGGGCCAGTTCCTGGCCGACCGCGGGCGGCAGAAAGAAGCGGCCGACGTTTACCTCCGCGGCTGGGAGCGCTTCCCCGACGCGGCCCACCTGCTCTACCTCTCCGGCCGGGCGGTGGCCGCCGCCGGCGACGCGGCCGGGGGCGAGAAGCGGGCGGCGGAAGCCTTCCGCGTTCCGCTCGGGAACGAGACCGCGTGGGCCGAACTCCTGGCCGAGGCGATGCGGCTGGAGCGGCCCGACGACGTGAAGCGGGCGGCCGCCGGACTGTCGCGCGTCTTCTGGGGCCGTTCGCCGCGGAGCCCGCTCGTCCTCGAACTCCTGGCGAAGGCCCACCGGGCGGCCGGTGACTACTCCGCCGCCGCCGCCGCTCACGACCGCTTCATCCACGCCATCTCCGGCCCCGGCAGCACGATCCGCTTCACCGAGCCGCGGGAGTACCTCGCGGAGCCGCTGCGGGCGACGTTCGACCGCGGGCAGGCGGCCCTGAAAGCGGGCAAGACGGCGGACGCGGCGGCCCTCTTCCGGGCGTACTTCGCCGCGAGCCCGACCGCGACCGGCGTCGCCCCCCGGGTCGTCCCCGCGTTCGACAAGCTCGGGGCGAAGGAGGACGCCGAGGCGTTCTACCGCACGGCGAAGGGGGCGCTCGAGGCGATCCTCAAGGAGTTCCCCGACGCCCCGGTCTACCACAACGACCTGGCGTGGCTGGAGGCCAACTGCCGCCGCGACCTGGACGACGCCCTGGCCCACGCCGAGAAGGCGACGGCCGCCGCCCCGGACAACGCCAACTACCTCGACACCCTGGCCGAGGTCCACTTCCGCCGGGGGAACGCGGACAAGGCCGCTGTGGTGATGGCCAGGGTCCTGGAGAAGACGAAGGCCACGCCGAAGGGCGACTACCACCGCAAGCAGCTCGCCCGCTTCAAGGCCGGCGACCCGTCCACCGCCCCGCCGGGGCTGGACTAACACCGTTCCCCCCACGAGGCACCGCCATGACCCGCACGCTGTTCGCCGCCGCACTGGCCCTCGCCCTCGCCGGGCCGGGGGCCGCCGCCGACCCGAAGGCCGACGCCCCGACGGTCGACCTCGCCGGGTCGGTCGCCGACGAGACGCTGGCCGCGGCCGCCCCGCCCGCCGTCGTGTCCGCCAAGGGGTTCGAGGCGCTGGCCAAGGCGTGGGGGCTGAAGGAAACGCCAACCGTCGACTGGGAGAAGGAACTGATCGTGGTCGCCACCACCCGCGGCGGCCGGCTCACGCTCACCACGAAGCTCGACGCGGCCGGCGACCTGAAGGCCCTCGGGCTGGCCACCCGCGACTTCCGGCCGGGGTTCCGCTACGCCCTCCGCTCGGTCAAGCGGGACGGCGTCAAGACGCTCAACGGCAAGCCGCTCCCGGCCGAGTGACGCCGGCGAGTGGGGCGGGGCGTAGCATGGGGTGTCGGTCCGACCGTAACCCCGTGGAGGACACCCGCCATGACCCGCCGCCCGCTCCTGCTCGCCGCCGCATTCGCCTTGAGCGTGCCGGCCCTCGTCGCGCAGACGACGCCACGTCCGTCCCCCGCCGACGGGGCGATTGCTGTGGAAATAAACGGCTCCATCGAGGAAAGCGCCCTCCGAACGGCGGCCCCCGAGGTCATCCTCACGACGAAGGGGATGGACAAGCTCGCGAAGGATTGGAACCTCAAGGGCCTGCCGAACATCGATTTCAAGACGAACCTGGTGGTCGTCGCCACCTCGCCCGGCGGCCGACTGAGCATGGGGCCGCCGCGGCTGGACGAGGCCGGCGACCTGAAGCTCGTGCTCAACGAGACGAAGGAAGTCGCCCCCGGCTTCCGCTACGCCATCCGGGCGGTCCCCCGGGCGGGGATCAAGACGGTCAACGGGAAGCCGTTACCGACGGAGTGACGGCCATCAGTTCCAGAAGCTTCCGGGCGGCCGCCTCGGCGAACACCGGGTCGTTGACGTGGGCGTCGATCTCGACCAGCAAGTCCGGCGGGTAGACCCAGTTGCGGAGGCTCTGGGCGAGGGCCGCGTCCGCCTCCGGCCACCAGAACGGCTGCCCGACCGCGTCGAGCGCCGACACGCCCCGCAGCGGCACCATCAGGCACGTCGGCCCGCGGGCCGCGCACACCTTCTGGGCCACGTCCTGGCCGATCCGGTCCACCTCCTCGGGGGTCGTCCGCATCAGGGTCACGTTCGCGTTGTGGTGGACGAACCGCCGGCCCGCGAACCGCTCCGGCACCGTGTCCGGCGGGCCGAAGTTGACCATGTCGAGGGCCCCCACCGACACCACCTGCGGCACCCCGGCGAGCCCGGCCGCGGTCAGCCGGTCCGGCCCGGCCGAGAGGACGCCGCCGACCAGCTCGTCCGCGAGTTCGGTGGTGGTGACGTCGAGGACGCCGGCGATCAACCCATCCCGGATGAGGCCCTCCATCGTCCGCCCGCCGGTGCCGGTGGCGTGGAACACCAGTACCTCGCACCCGGCCGCCTCCAAGATCGCGCGGGCCGCCTCCACGCACGGGGTGGTGACGCCGAACATGGTCGCCGCAACCACCGGCCGACTCTCACTCCCGTTCCCCGCGCCTCGTGTCCCGAGTCCCGCCCGAACCATCCCCGCCCTCGCCGCCGCCGCGTTCGCCAGCACCGCCCGGCTGACGCGGTTGAGCCCCGCCACGTCCACCACGGAGTATATCACCGTCACGTCCCGGGTGCCGACGAACGGGCCGACGTTCCCGCTGCCCAGCGTGCTGACCACCAGCTTCGGCACGCCCACGGGGAGGGCCCGCATCGCCGCCGTGGCGATGGTGGTGCCGGCCGACCCGCCGAGCCCGAACACGCCGCCCACCGTGCCCTCCCCGAACCACTTCGCGGCCAGCTTCGCGGCCCCGTCGGCCGCGAGGGTGACGGCCCGCCCGCGGTCGCCGGCCGCCCTCACCGCGTCGGCCGTGGTGCCCGCCGCCGCGAACAGCACCTCGCGCGACACGTCGGGCGCGAACCCGGGCGGCCCCATCACGCCGGCGTCGACGACGACCACGTCCACCCCGGCGTCCCGCATCAGGTCGCGGACGTAGCGGGTTTCCGGCCCCTTGGTGTCGAGGGTGGCGAACAGCAGGACGGCCATCGGCGGCTCTCGGAACAAGGGGACGGCGGGCGTGCCGGGTGTTATGTTATGGGCGACGCCCGCGCCGTTCCGAGAGACCTCCGATGCGCCGCCTGTTCCTCCGGATCGCCCTCAACGGCGGGCTCGCGGCCGCCGTCCTCGGGCTCATCGGCCTCCTGTACGCGGAACTCGCCGGCCTGGCCTTCGCCGCCGGCCGCGCGCCCGAGCGGTTCGGACCCGTCGAGGTCGGCGTCCCGCCCCCCCCGCCGCCGGACGACATCACCCCCACGCTCCGCACCCGCGTCCCGCTGGCGATGGCCGGCGGCGGCTTCCTCTTCGTCGCCGCGTGCGAAGGGCTCCTCTACTGGTGGCGTGGCCACCCGGCCGAAAAGAAAACCAAAGCTCCCAGGCCGACGGCGGTCGATCCCGAGCGGCAGATCGCGGAGCTATTAGCACGGGTCGAGGCGGATAAGGGACAGGGGACGGGGGTCGGGAGCCAGGGGTCAGGAGTAAGCGACCAGCGAGCACAATCTCCCCCCTGATTCGCTCGTGCCTAATTTCTCGACTGACCCCTATCTCCTGACCCCTGGCTGCTCATGTTTACCCGCTCCGAATGCCTCGCCCGCCTGCGGGCCACCCGCGCCGCCGGCAAGCTCATCGTCGGCGGCGGGGCCGGCACCGGGCTCTCGGCCAAGTGCGCCGAGGCCGGCGGCATCGACCTCATCATCATCTACAACTCCGGCCGCTTCCGCATGGCCGGCCGCGGCAGCCTCGCCGGCCTGCTCCCCTACGGCGACGCCAACCAGATCGTCATGGACATGGCCCGCGAAGTCCTCCCCGTGGTCGAGCGGACGCCCGTCCTGGCCGGGGTCTGCGGCACCGACCCGTTCCGGCTGATGAAGCACTTCCTCCGCGACGTGAAGGCGGCCGGCTTCAGCGGAGTACAGAACTTCCCGACCGTCGGCCTGTTCGACGGGACGTTGCGTGTGGGGCTCGAAGAGACGGGCATGGGGTTCGACAAGGAGGTGGCCATGATCGCGGCCGCCCGCGAGTTGGACCTGCTCACCTGCCCTTACGTCTTCACCCCGAAGGAGGCCGAGGCGATGGCCGCCGCCGGGGCCGACGTGCTGATCCCGCACATGGGGCTGACCACGAAGGGCACCATCGGCGCTCAAACGGCGATGACGCTGGGCGACGCCGCCAAGCGGGTGCAGGAGTTGGCCGACGCCGCGAAGGCGGTGAACCCCGACGTGCTCGTCCTCTGCCACGGCGGCCCCATCGCCGAGCCGGCGGACGTGCGCTACGTCCTGGCGAACACGACGGGGATCGTCGGCTTCTTCGGCGCGTCGAGCATCGAGAGGTTGCCGACGGAGGTGGCCATCACCGCGTGCGTGCGGGAGTTCAAGGGGCTGCCGGCCGACTTTTGAACCGGCGGGAACATGAGGGCAAACGCGAAAGCCCACCCGTTATCACGGGTGGGCTTGGCCAAATCCCCGTCTTCGCCCACCTAACCCGCACGACCCCGTCAGTTCGCCGTGGACACGGTGCGCCGCAGGAGCAGGCCCATGCCGAACACGCGGTAGACACCGTCCGTGTCGCTCACCGGGGCCACTTCGCGGCCGTCGCCGGTCACGAGGTACGGCTTGCTGACCGCCTTCTCGACTCCGTCGGCCCCGCGGACCGTCTCCTGGAATACTCGGATTTCGTGGCGGCGGCCGTCCGAACTGGTGGCCCGGAACTGGTCGATCTGGTGCAGGCCGATCATCTTCGCCCCTCGGTGGTCCCGGCTCTCGTTGCCGGGGTAACGGCCGCCCCAGGCCGACTTGCGCCGCCCGGCGAGGTCGGTCATTTTCGCCGGCGTCCGGTCGGGGGGGTTGCGGGCTTTGCGCCCGCCGCCGGCTGGTCCTGCACGGGGTTCGCCCAGGTGTACCACCGGCCCAGGACGGACAGGGTGAACCACCCGCCGACGCCGACGAGGAGGGCGGACGCCTCCCGCCCCATTCCGGCGGCCGCACCGACCGCAGCCGTCAGCCAAAGACCGGCCGCCGTCGTCAGCCCTCTCACCTCGCCCTCCGACTCGGATTTCAGAATGCATCCGGCCCCGAGGAAGCCGATTCCGGCCACCAGACCCTGCAACACCCGCCCGATTTCCCCCGTCGTCGCCCCCGCCTGCTGCGGAACGGCCACGAAGGCAGCCGACCCGAGTGCGACGAGGATGTGGGTCCGCAAGCCCGCCGCCTTGCCCGCCTTCTCGCGGTCCCAGCCGAGCAGCGCCCCCAACCCGGCCGCGATGAGCAGTCGCATGGCGAGCCGTACGGCTTGCTCGGCCGACAGGTCTGAGAACTCGGCCGCGATGCCGTCTAAAACTGCCGTCATGGGTTCATCTCAATCGTGTTACGGGGTGAAAGCCCGGGCACGGCCTGGCCCGGGTTTAAGGGCGTGCGTGGTGAAGTCTACGCATTGTGAAGAATTGACGTGCTACCGACCTTGCCCGCAGCCGAGCGGAAAGTTTAGTGTCATTTCGTTCACTATAGCCGGTTCCACTCATTGACCTCCACCATGTCTTCCGCCACTCCACCACTCGCCCCGCAAGCGGACGCCGTCGATCGGCTCCGCGACGCCGCCGAGTTGCGGGCGGCCGGGCGGTCGTGGGAGGCCGCCGCGTGCGAGCTGGACGAGGACGTAACCGACCTCAAGGAGCTGGCCCGCGAGCACCGCAGGCTCTACCGCCGACTTTTGTCCCGCGAACGCCAGGAGTTGATCGAGGACGCCTTTGCGGAGGCCGTGTTCTCGCTCCGGAAGCTCCTGCGGGACGGGGACGAGAAGGAGGTGACGCGGGCGGCCGAGGCGCTCGTCCGGCTGTGGGGGAATCTGTTGCGGCACCGCCCCGGTTTCCGCAGCCCGGCGGGAGTGCCGGACGACTGGACGCCACCGGGCGGGTGGCCGTCGGGGCCGCCGGAAGTGCAGGAAATCAGCCCCGAGGACCGAAACGAGATGCGGCGGCTGGCGATCGAAGTGTTGCGCGAGGACGACCAGCGGCGTCGCGGCGAAGGGGACGGCAGCAGCCCGGCCCGTCCGAAGACGCCGACCGGCGGCGGGGGCGGGTCAGGCGACCGGCCGGCTCCCCAGGCCGACGCGCTCCCGCACCAGCCGCAGCGTGACGCCGGCGACCTCGCGGGCCCGGCGGGCACCGGCTTGCAGAACTTCCTCGACGTACCCGGGGTCGCGGGCCAATTCCCTCCGCCGGTCGCGGGCCGGGGCGAAGTGGGCGTCGATCTTCGCCAGCAGCTTCTTCTTCATGTCGCCGTACCCGGCACACCCGCTGGCGAACTCGTCGGCGACCGCGGCCGGGTCGCTGCCGGCGGCGAACAGCTTGTAGAGGTTCAGGAGCGTGTCGGGCACGGTGAGGGTGTCGCCGACCGCGGCCGAATCGGTGACGATGCCCATGACGGCCTTTTGCAGGGCCTTCCCCTCGGCGAAAATCTCGACGGTGTTGCCGTAGCTCTTGCTCATCTTCTGCCCATCGGTCCCGGGCACGACGGCCGCTTCGGACGCGACGTGGGCGTCCGGCAGGGGGAAGACCTCGCCGTAAGCCGCGTTGAAGGAGCCGGCCATGTCGCGGGTCATCTCGAGGTGCTGGACCTGGTCCTTCCCCACCGGCACGACGTGCGAGCGGACGATCAGGATGTCGGCGGCCATCAGCACGGGGTACGTAAAGAGTCCGACGCTGGGGGTGATCCCCTTGGCGACCTTGTCCTTGTACGAGTGGGCACGCTCCAGCAAACCCATGCCGCTCACGGTGCTGAGAACCCAGGCCAGTTCGGTGACTTCGGGCACGTCCGACTGGCGGTAGAAGGTGGCCCGGGCCGGGTCGAGGCCGAGGGCGAGGTAGTCGAGGGCCACGTCGCGGACGTTGTCGGCGAGAATTTCCGGGGCACGCCGGACGGTCTTCAGGTTGGCCTTCCGTGCGGCGTCGGCCTCCCGCTCCTCGGCCTCTTTCAGGCTCGTGAGGGCGTGGTAGTCGGCAATGAAGTAGAAGGCCTCGCCGCGGTCCTGGAGGTCGATGTGCTGGCGGATGGCCCCGAAGTAGTTGCCGAGGTGGAGCTTGCCGGACGGCTGGACGCCGCTGAGGATGCGCGGGGTGGCGGGCACGAGGTGACTCCAGAAAGCCAAGCCCACCCGTCGCAACGGGTGGGCTTTCCGGCGGGGTGCGGTCCCGATTACAGTACGGCCGCCCCGCCCCCCCAACAACCGACCCCGGTGAGGTATGGACGCCCCGCCCCCGCACTCGGACATGCCGGCCCCGCCGCCGAACCACGCCCCCGGCCCGAAGGCGACGCAGGCCCGGACGGAACTGCTGCTGGACGCCCTCAAGGCGTCGATCACGACGCCGGGCGAGCACCGCCTCTTCCGGGCCGGCAAGCTCCCCGGCCTCTTCCCCACGCGGGTCGGCCCGGCGGCCGAGGCGAGCCTGTGGGCGATCAAGGACGGGTTGCTGGAAACGACCCGCACCGAGGTGAAGGGGAAGGTCGTGACCGAGTGGGTGAGGGCGACCCCGAAGGCGGTCGGCTTCGTCCACGACCACGACTCGCCCAAGAGCGTCCTGCGGGAGTTGAAGGACGTGCTGACGACGGCCCGCGGCGGCGTCCCGGCGTGGCTCGACGAGTCGCGGCGGGAGGTGGCGGCCCTGGCGGAACGCTTCGAGGACCGGGCGACGGCCGTAATTCAACGGCTGGACGACCTGGCGGCCCGGGTGGAAGCGGCCCTGCGGCGGGCGGAGGCGTCGGCCCCGACCGTGGGCACGGGTGTGACCGCAGTGGTGCCGTGGGCGACGGACGCCCTGGAATACCTCGACCGGCGAACATCCGCGGGGTCGGCCGGCGATTGCCCGCTGCCGGAGCTGTTCCACGCGGTGCGGGCGAACTCACCCACGCTGACGCTGCCGGCGTTCCAGGACGGGGTCCGGCGGCTCCACGACCTGCGGGCCGTCCGCCTCACGGGGGCGGCCGACGACGCGTGGGCGATGACGGAACCCGAGTACGCCCTGGTGGCCGACGGCCGGCTGGCGTACTGGGTGGGCCGCTGACCGAGTTACTTGAAGAGCCACTCCAGCACGGCCTTCTGGGCGTGCAGCCGGTTGCCGGCCTGCTGGAAGACGGCGGACGCGGGGCCGTCCACCACGGCGTCGGTGATCTCCTCCCCGCGGTGGGCGGGGAGGCAGTGCAGAACCTTACAGTGGGCGGGGGCTTTGGCGAGCAGCCCGCTGTTCACCTGGAACGGGGCGAACACCCGCAGCCGCTCCTCCCGCTCGGCCTCCTGCCCCATGCTCGTCCAGACGTCGGTGTAGACCACGTCGGCGTTCCGCACCGCGGCCACCGGGTCGTGCGTTTCCTCAAAGCCGTCCTGGCACACCTTCGCCCGGAAGTCGGCCTTGAACGTCTCGTCCAGCTCGTAGCCCGGCGGGCAGGCGAGAACGAAGCGGTGGCCGACGCGGCCGCAGCCGACGGCGAGCGAGCGGGCCACGTTGTTCCCGTCGCCGACGAACACGACCGTCCGGCCGGGTTCCGGGCCGAACAGCTCGCGGATGGTGAGGACGTCGGCCAGCCCCTGGCACGGGTGCGAGCGGTCGGACAGGGCGTTGATAACGGGGATGGCGCCGAACTCGGCGACGCCGGTGATGGTGTCGTGCCGGTAGGTGCGGAGGACGATGGCGTCGAGGTAGCCGCTGATGGTGCGGCTGAAGTCGGCCAGCGTCTCCCGCCAGCCGAGGCCGACTTCGTTCCCGGGCAGGTAGAGGCTCGTGCCGCCGAGCTGGGCGACGCCCGCCTCGAAGCTGACGCGGGTGCGGAGCGACGGCTTCTCGAACACCAGCCCGACGACGCGGCCGGCGAGGCTCGGCGTGGGGATCCGGCGGACGTGGGCGGCCTTCAGGCGGGCGGCCTCGGCGAGCCTCGCCGGCCGCGTCGTCGGGCTGGTGTTCGAGAAGCCGTCGCTCCGCACCCGCGTCAGCTTCGAGGCGGGCGTCGCCCAGCGCGGCGGCACG
>JANPKP010000626.1:0-8067 GCA_031426095.1 Gemmataceae bacterium | reverse complement strand
CGCGGGCCCACCCCCACCCCCGGCCGGCAGCCGCGTCGTCGACGCGGGCCACGAACGCCGCCAACTCGGCCCGGGCGGCGGGCAGGAAGCCGGCCCCGCCCGCGAGCAGGCCGCCGCCGTACGCGCGGAGCGCGGCGGCGAGGGCGGCGGTCGGCGGGTCGGCGCACGGGCTCACGGGTGTCGCCCCCAGGAGAGAACCAACACCGCGTCGCGGACTTCGCGCTATAGGTCGCCCCGCATCACCGGGGCCAGGGCGTCCACCCCCATCAGGTCGGCGAACGCCCCCGGCTCGCCGGTCGTTGTGTCCGTCACGTCGAACTCGCCGGTGGCCGGGTTGTACGCCACCTCCAGCTCGCCCGAGATGCCCTGTACGAACGAGTACGAGGCGTACCGCGAGTACTCGTCGTCACCCGGGAATCGCCGCTCCAGCACGAACGTGTGGCCGGCCGCCACGCCCCCGCCGGCCGGCACCAGCCGGACGCGCCGGGGGGCGGCGGCCAGTTCGGAATACGGCGTGTACTCCTTGAACAGCGGGACCGGGGCGTTGGTCAGCATGTCGTGGTAGCCCACGTCGAACGGCAGGAGTTCGCTCAGGTGGCGGTTGAACTTCACCCCCACGGCCCGCGGCACCCGCTCCACCATGCGGGCCATCGCCGCCCCCTTCGCCACCGCCTCCTTCAGGTTCTCCGCGTCCACCGTCAGCCGCTCGGCCGCGTACGCCACGTGCAGCCCGTCCACCAGGGACTTCGACACCAGCGGGTACTTAGCCCCGTTGCCCGACACCACCACCCAATCGACCTCGACCTCGCCGCCCGGACGATCGACGAGGTGCTTGCGGATCAGGTTGTTGCACTTCTTCACCACCGCGTCGACGGCCGGGCGGACGAGGGCGTCCACCTCCCACGGGGCGACCGAGACTTCGCCGATCTGGCCGAGCGCCTGGGGCACCTGAGCCGGGGCGAGCGGGCGGACGGCGGCGGCGACCAGGGGCGACGTGTCCTTCCCCGTCCGGGCCGCGTCCAGGTCCTTGAGCCGCACCGGCTTGCCGGCCCCGAGCCTCCGCTTGAGATCGTCGCCGAGCTGCCAGAGGGCGTGGGCGGCCGACCGCCGGAGCTGGGTCGCCGGGTCGGCCGCCCGCGGGTCGAAGGTGGTCGGCACTAGCTCGTCGTGCGGGTCGAGGCCGCGGACTTTGTCGAGGAAGTCGTCCACCGCCTTGCGGGCCTGGGCGGGGGTCGGGGGGGAAGTCGGGGGCGGCGGCTGGAGGCCGGCGGGAACGGCCGCCGGGGTCCGCAGGCGGGCCAAGGCCAGCGCGATCTTCGCCTTCGCCAGCCGGCACGCCGCCCGGGTGATCTGGTCGCCGCCGAAGCCACGGGCCCCCGTCCGGGCGAGCACGTCGATTTCCAGCAGTGGCGGCCCGTCCGGGCGGGAGAGGGCGTGGACGAGAACCACATCGGTCGTCCCCCCGCCGCAGTCCACGAGCAGGAGCCGGAGCCCGCCGGGGTGGAGGTAGCGGAACCGCAGGAGGCCGCCGGGCAGCTCGAAGGCCCGGCGGTGGAGGTGGAAGAAGGCGGCGGCCGTGGCCTCGTCCAGCGTCAGGCCGACGAGCGGACAGTCGGCGGCGGGGGCGGCCGGGTCGGCGAGCCACTGGCGGAGTTCGGCCCCGAGGCGGTCGAGGTCGGCGTCCCCGGTCGGCTCCGGGGGGGCGTCGAACCCCTGGGGCTGGCCGTGCGCCCGCAGCCACCCGCGGGCCGCCGCCCGGACGAGTTGCTTGACCTCCCGCGGGCCGTAGGTGGTCGGATACGTGAGCGTCAGGTCAGCCGGCCAGGCGCTCGCCCCCCGGCGGAAGCGGCGGACGGCGTGGGCGAACAGGAGTTCCCCCGGGGCCCGGTCGAGGACTTCGACGGCCTCCGAGACCGCCGGCCCGCCGCCCGGCCGCTCGTGCGGCACCACGAGCGTCTGGTGCCCGCCGGCCGACCCGTCTTCTTTGGCCGCGAGCAGGTGCTTGGCCCCGTACACGACGCCCGGCGGCAGCTCCCCGTCGGCCCCACCGCCGGCCGCCACCAGGGCCCCGGCCGCGAACAGGACGGCGTCCGCCCGGTCGTCGCCGGGCAGCCCCGGGAACCGCCGGGTGCCCTCGGGGACGGGGCCGAACGACGTGACCCGGTCGAGGCGGACGACCGACGGCATGGGGGCCGCGGTCTTCGCCGGCTCGCCCCCGCCGTCGAGCGGCACCATCCGGACCGAGTCGGTACGGTAGACCGGGTCGCCGACGGCCAGGGCGGCGGCCGTTGTGCTCGTGTTCCCCAGGTCGGCGGCCAGCACCCCGGCGAACCGCGGCAGCGGGGTACACGGCTTCATCACCAGGTCGACCTGGCCCGGCTGGCTGACGAACGTGCCGAACTGCTTGGCGTCGAAGAACCACAGGTGGAACGGCTGGACGAACTCCTTCTTCGCCTCGTTCCACCGCTCGCGGACGGCCTTGCGGAACCCGTCGGCGTCGGTGTCCACCTCGACCGACAGGAAGACCCGGTTGGCCTGCGGCAGGCTGGCGACGAGGAACGAGACCCCTTCGAGGAACTTCGGCGGGGCGAGCTGGTCGCGTCGGACGGCGTGGGCGGCGCACGCCTCGTCGAGCCCAGCGGCGGTGGCGGCGAAGGCGGCCGCCGGCGGCCCGCCGCCGTCGAACGACGCGGCGACGGAGAGCCAGCCGAGGTCCTTGGGCCACGACAGGAGGACGCCGAAGCGGGTGAGCCGGTCCCACGGCTTGGCCGGCCGGACCTGCCCGGCGACCGGGAACGTGCGGGCGACCGGGCCGGCCCGGAGGAAGACCTTGTCGAGGGTCAGGGTCAGGTGAACCTGCTGCTTCGGACCGGCCATCCGCCCCCGCCTTTCCGTGTCGCGCCCCGGGCCGCATGACCATCGTGCCGTCACGCGGCCGCGTCGTCGTCCGGCCCGCCGGTGATGAGGGCCAGCTCGCCGGCGATCTCCCCGAGCCGCGACCGCAGCCGCGACCGGACGGCGTGGACCGTCCCGCGGACGGCCAGGTCGATCTTGTCCCGCATCAGGTCGACGTACACGGCCCCGTCGATCCCGTCGGCCCCGGCGTCCTTGAGCCACCGGACGAGGTCGTCGCTCCCGAACCCCGGCAGGGCGGCCCGCCACCCGTCGTCGGCCCGGTCGGCCAGCCCGGCCGCCGCCCAGGTCTCGTGGCACGGCCGCCGCCCGGGGCCGACGGGGACCGGCGGCAGCCCTTCGAGCTTCTGGCCGACGACCTGGTAGACGCGGTCGAGGACGTCCCCCGCCACCTCGGCCCGGAGCCGCTGGTCGAGGACGCGGGCGTGGGTGCGGAACTGGCCCGGCAGCTCGGCCGGCGGCAAGTGGGTGAGGACCTCGGCCGTGCTGCCGGTGTCGAAGAGGTCGGCCAGCGCCCGCCGCAGCCGCTCCCCTTCTTGGACGAGGATGGGGAAGTCGGCCGGGCGGGTGGCGAGGGTGGCCCGGAGCTGGAGGACGACGTTCAGGCACGTCATGGCCGCCTGGAGGTCGCCGTCGTCCATCGAGAGGCGGTCCCGCTCGGCCTTCACCCGGGCCGCGAACTGCTGCTCGAACTGCCCGAGCCGGGCCGCCACGTCCTGGCGGATCTGCCCCGCGAGCGCCTCGGCCACGTCCTTGAACATGAGCGCCCGGATGCGGCCGACGCCGCCGTCCGCCAGCAAGTCGGTCCACGCCCCCCGGAGCCCCGGCGGGCACGTCTCGGGGACCGGGGCGTCGGCCGTCTGGCTCATCATGGCGGCGGCGAACGCGGGTTCGACAGCCCCCCCGCTGGCGGCCGCCTTGTCCCAAATCCGCTTCGAGCAGAAGCAGACCTGCGATTCGGGGATGCCGGTCTTCTCCAGCAGGCGGGCGAGGGTGGCGAAGACGTTGTCCTGCCCGGCGCGGAAGTGGTCGCCGGTGAGCGAGTCCATCTTGTTGAATATGAGCCACGCCCGCCCCGCCATCCGTCCCTCGAACTGCTTCTGGATGCGGCCCAGGGTGGTGAGCGTGGCCTGGCTCAGGAGGTTCATGCCGACGTTCACGAACAGGAACGTCCCGTGCAGGCCCGGCAGGTACTCCCACGTCACCACGTCGTCGATCGTCCGCTTGCTGTCGAGCCCCGGGAGGTCGCACAGCTCCAGGTCATCGGGCAGCTTCCGGTTGTCGGTCCGGAACCGGGCCTCGCGGACCAGGAGGTTCTCGCTCGACGCGGCCCCGGGGGTGTGGGTCGTGTACTTGTACCGCTGGTCGTACGGCAGCCCCTCGACCACTTTGCCCGGGGCGGCCAGCAGGTTGGCGTGCCGGGCGCGGGCGGCCAGGAACTCCTTGAGGTACGCCAGGTCCTCCTTGAGCCGGGCCGGCTCCGGCCCATCCGTTGGGCGGAACTCGTCCGGCCGGTCGAGCATCGGGAGGAGGTCGCGGTCGTCCGGCGGGCTGGGCAGGTTGATCGCCTTGCAGAGCGCCTCGCGGCGGTCGGCCACGAGCTGGGGCGACAGGTACTCGACGGCCAGCGACCGCGTCGGGGCGAACGTGACGCGGCTCGGCTGGCTCGACGTGGCGTCCCCGGACCCGGGCTTGCACACCTCCTCGCCGAGGACGTTGTTGATGGTGGTCGATTTGCCGGCCTGGGTGAGCCCGATGCAGCCGACGACGTACCGGGCGGCCGTGATCCGCTCGCGGACGCGGCCGAGGGGGGCGAGCAGGTCGGCCGCCTTGGGGGACGCCAGCCACGGCCCGAGGGCCTTGTCGGCCTGGAGGGCCCGCACCTCGGCGGCGGCGGCGTTGAACCGCGCCAGGAGCCCGGCCGCGTCCGCCCCGCCGTGCTTGAACAGCAGGGGGCAGGCGGCCGGGTCGAGCGGGCTCAGATCGGTCATCGGGGCACCGGAGACTCGGGGGGCGAGCGAAGCGGGGCGGGCAGGGGCCGGGGACCGCGATACCGTCACGGCGTCGGGGCCGGCGGCTCGGCCCGCTTGACCGCCTCCTTGACGCCGTCCACCCACCCGGCGACCTCCTTGTCGCGGACGTACACGCGGTTCCCCTTGTCGCCCTTCACTAGGATCGCCTCCGGGCGGCCGGCGTCGAACTCCCACACAACCAGCGTCCAGAGCCGGGGGTACTTCGCGGCCAGGGCCGGGACGCCGGTCAGCTTCACCTTCCGCTCGAACTCGGCCGGGTCGATGCCCGGCGCGAGAATGACCGGGGGCAGCTCGAACCACCGCGGGGCGTCGGCCGGCCCGAGGGCGGCCGGCTGGCCGATCGGGACCGCGTTCTTGCGGATCAGGGCCGACAGGGCGGCCCCGTCGTCGGCCTTGGCGAACTCGGCCATCTTGCCGGCCACCGCCTTCTCGTCCAGGGCCAGGTAGACCCACACCCGCTTCGGGTCCGAGTTCTGGAGCGTCTTGATCCGGATCAGCAGGTTGTTGTCCCGGTCGAACGTCGCCGGCACGTCGTCGTCGATGCTCGAATTCAGGCTGGCGAACGCGAACACCAGGTCGTTGCCCAGCCGCACGTCCTTGAACGGGTTGGCGATCACCTTCTTGTTCTGGATGGCGAGGAAGAGCCGCTGGCGGTCGCCGGTGAAGTTCCGCATCGTCACCACGAACGACTTGTCGCTCTTGGGCCACGCCCCTTTGCTGGTCGAGTCCGGCTCGCCCAGTTCGGACATCGTCCCCTCGTACTCGCTCGGCACGTCGCCGGCCTCGGGGGTGAGGGCGTACCGCCCCGGCACGGTCAGAACGAGCGGGCTCTTGGTCCCGGGGGCGGCCGGCTCGTACTCCTTCACGCCCGCCTTCTGGTACGTCACCTTCAACTTCTTGAGCAACTGCGTCGGCGGCACCTTGACCTCGTAGACCGTCTCCCGCGACGGCAGGAGGCGGAGGGAGATGCCCTCCTTCTGGTCGGGGGCGGGGGCGGCCGCGGCCCGGTCGGCGAGGGCCTCGAACTCCTCCACGAACGCCGGCGACACGGCCTTGATCGTGGGGTCACCGGCTGTCGTCGCCCCGGACGCCTCCAACCCGGCCTTGAGCCGGGAGATGATCCCCTTCTCGGTCTCGTCGGCTCCGGTGCGGAGGACGAGGTAGAGGGTCGTCTGCGGCACGGTGCCGCCGGCGGCGGTCGTCGGGCGGACGGTCGGCTGGGCGGCCGCCGGGCCGGCGAGCGTCAGGGCGACGGCGGCGGCGAGGAGGGCGACGCGGCCAACTGCCGGGCGACGGCCGAGACCTGGGTGAGGCATTGCTGCTCCTTCTGCTTCTGTTCGGGGTTCGTGGCCGGGGTCGTGTCGGTCAGCGCCTTCATCTCGGTCACGAGCCGGTCGAGCTTCTGTTTCGCCTCGTGCCGGTTCCCCGGCTTGGCGGACACGGCGATGATCGCAGTCGCCTCCTTGACCCACGCCGAGCGGACCGTCTCGCGGAGGGCGTCGACCTCGGCCGGCTTCGCGCCGGGAGTGGCGGCCAGTTTGCTGAGGGCGTCGAGCGCCGCCGGCAGGTCGGCCCGGGCCAGGGCCGCCTTCACGCCAGCGGCCAGCGCAGTGAAGTCGGGGGCGGCCACTGGCAACTTCGGCTTGGGGTCGTCGGCCTTCTTCGCGTCGTCCGGCTTCTTCGCCGGCTCGTCGGGCTTCTTCTGCTGCCCGTCGTCCGGCTTCACGGCCGCGGTCTGGACGGGTGGGTTGAGGTACAGGTACGCCCCGACGCCGCCCGTCGCCAGGAAGACGAGGACGATCGCGGCCACCATCAGCTTGTTGACCGGCGGCTTCGGCGGGGCCGTGCGGTAGAAGTAGTGGCTCATCGGGGCGTCGCGGAGGCGGGCGGCGTGGTCGTCGGCCGAGGCGACACGGCCGGCGGCGGCATCGACCAGGGCGGCCCACGGCGGGGGCGGGCCGGCGGGGCCGCCGATGGCCGGGAGGTCGTGGGCCGTCTGCCCGCTCACGAGCCAGGCCAGGAGGCGGCCGAGGGTACGGACGTCGGCGGTGGCGTCGGCCGGCGGGTAGACGCCGTTGCCGGGGTCGGCGAACTGGCGGCGGACCGGTGGATGGTCCCACAGCCAGGCCGGCGGGGCGTCCGGGTCGAGCCAGTCGGGGCGGCCCGGGCTGTCGTCCCACGGCGGCGACCCGAACGCCCCCTTCCAGGCGAACCCGAGGTCGGTCAGCACCGCCTCCCGGCCGCCCGCCCCGGAGCGGAACACCACGTTATCCAGCCGCACCAGCCCGAGCGACCAACGCTTGCCGTGGAGCCGCCCGGCCGCCGCCGTCAGGGCCGCCGCGGTCTCGTCCAACTCGGCGAGCAGCGCGTGTCCGGGGCGGGTGAACGCCCCGGCCCGGGCGGCGGCTTCGAGGTCGCGGCGGAGGTCGGCGAGCGTGCGGGCCTCGGCCGGGTCGCCGTCCCACGCCATCTCGTACCGCCCCGGCTCGGCCGGCACCGCCCGCCAGACGTGGGCGGCCGGCAGCGGCGGGGCGGTGTACTCGACCCCGCTGGAGACGAACCGCACGACCCCGCGGGCCCCTGGCGAGGTAAGAAGGTCGTCGGCCTGGTCGAGGACGCCGGCCACGCCCCAGCGGAACGTCTTGGCGACCGGCGGGGCGGGCCGGGCGGCCGGCGGCGCGACGGGGCCGGAGCGCGGCTGCGGGCGGGCGGCGGGCGTGTGCGGGGGGAGGTCGAGGGGGGCGGCTTCGTCTTCGTCCAGGTCGCGGGGCATGGTTGGTACCCGGGGCGTCGGGCGGGGGACGGTCGAACCGCGAGCGGCCCGGCTACCCGAACGTCCGGTCGAACCGAACTACGACTGTGTTACCAGCCGGCGGAAGGCGGGTCAAGCGTCGACTCGGCCGATTCAGGCGGCAGTCGGCAGTAAGCAGGCGGCAGTAGGTCGGTCTCTTGCCGGCTGCCGCCTGCTTACTGCCGACTCTTAGTGTCAATTCGCTAGCGGTGTAGCGGCCACGCCGTACCCGCAGTGGCGGATGTACGCCCGGCACTCGTCGGGCCGGAAGATCGCCCCGGCCGCCCGGAGGAACGTCATCAGCTTTGGCACCTCCCGGTGCCCGTCCGT